>CAMVBL010000001.1 GCA_947165725.1 uncultured Caryophanales bacterium
GTGCTGGAGCAGGTTGTTCCACGACGATTGGGGTTGGATTATTAAGTTGAGGCCAAATCTCATCCGCAGCTTCATCAAATGTGACTGTAGGAATATAAACGACTGGCGCTGGTTTGCTAGGCTCGGCCTGCGCTTGTTGAGTAGGCGCTGGTTTAGTAGCTTTCTTAGCGGCAGCTTTAGCCTGTTTAACAGGAACTTCAACCACCACTTGTTCTTCGGCCTTAGCGATTGGATTTGGATTATTTAATTGTGGCCAAATCTCATCAGCGGCTTCATCAAATGTCACAGTTGGTGTATAAACCTTAACAACTTTAACTGGTTGCTCTGTTTCTGGTGCAGGTGTAGGAACTGGTACTTCCTTAACGACTTCTTTAACAACAACTTTTTCCACGACTTTTGGAATTGGATGTGGATTTCTAAGCTGTGGCCAGATTTCGTCTGCTGCTTGTTCGAAGGTGACAGTTGGAACATAAACTTTCTCAGCTTCTTTTTCTTTCTTTTTGCCCTTCTTAGGTTCTTCTACTGGGGCATTATTAGCGTTAACGATATCAGTAACGTCTTGTTTAGAAGCGTTAATGATTTCATTACGCATGGCGTTGAGTAAGTCTTCTTCTTCTTTTCTAATGGCTTCTTTCTCCATTTCAAGGAGTTTAAGTCTAGCTTGTTCACGTTTCGCTAAGATGGCTTGGACTTTCTTTTCGAAGGCATTAACTTCTTTTTGTCTACGCTTTAATAAGTCGTTCTTTGCTTTAAGATCTTGTTGATTTTCCTTCTTAGCGGCATATTCATCTTCGTAATATTCTTTTTCTTTCTTTGTTGGATGGAGTGGTAAGTCTTTTCTGACTTTACTATCTAAATAGGCTTGATAGCCATCATCCACTCTAGCGAAAGAGAGTGGGCCTTCTAATAGTGGACCATAGATAAATGATTCATCTTCTAATGATGTGAGAATTCTTGGCTTATAAACCTTAGTGTTAACTTTCTTTTCACGGGCAATGTTATTACCTCTTAATGTCACATAGTTAGCGAATAAGGTTCTGTTTAATTCTGCGAGTTCTTCATCATTAAATAATGAATAGTTTTCATCAATCTTATAGTCGACACCTAATCTATCGTATGTTTCAATAAATCTATAAACTTCATAGCAGTGTCTATATTTAGGATTCTTTCTAATGATGTTAGTTTGAACAATTGGGTTTCTCACATCTTTTTCATTCTTCATTTGTTTCATAAATGGAGAATTATAGAAATAGGAAATATAGTCTCTAGTTTGTTGAATTCTTTCAACATAACTACTATTAATTTTGGTTTCTTCGTCTTCTTTCTTATAAGAAACTTTAATCTTTGTTTCAATTTCAACTTCCGCTCCGTCGACGATGGATTTGTTTTTGAAATATAAAACTTCTTCGTTATGTAATTCCGCGAATTTAGAAACGAATTCATAACGTTTAGAAATGAATAAATATAGTCTTCTTACAAAAGTCGCGATGAATCTATTTTCATAAGTATGTAAATCATCATCACTGCTCATGGATAAGATCTTAGAAGGAATGACGTTACCATAATCATCGACTTCTTTAATGTATTGAGTGTGGCTCGCTAAGTGTTGCACAGATTCAGATGTGACTTTTCTAGCAAGTTCTACTGGTGTTAAGTTACCGACGACTTTAGTGTGTTGTCTTGGATTAGCGATGATATCGCCTAAATCGAAGATACAGCCTTCAATCATTTCAATCCAGCTCTTATCAAAAGAGGAGGAGGCTAAACGGTCAAGTCTTAAATAAGAGTTCTTACCCGCGCTTAAAGAATCGTAGATTTCCTTAGCGTGGGAATCACGTACGATTTTCTTCATCGCGCTATGATAGGCTTTATTTAGTTGTTTGTTTGTTGTGACCGTTTTTTTCATGATGAGTTTAGTTTTTAGTTATTAGTTGTTCTTAATTAAGTTATTGATGTAGTTATGGGCCATTTTGAAGTTACCCTTGCCATACATCTTATCTAATTGGGCATCGAGTTCTTTTAATTCGTCTTTTAAGAAGGCGATGTTAAGAGATTCGAATTTCTTTAAGACCTTGTTAGTGAAGATGAAGTCATAACCATCGACTTCTTTACCACCACAGGCGACATATACTGGGATAAATGTATCTAATTGCTTTAAGATACGGTTACCAAAGGCGAGTTTGAATTTCTTAATGACGAAGTTATCAAGTTGTTCGAACTTGTCAGACATGTCTTTAGAGATTGGGAATTGGTTAATCGCATCATCATATAATTTTCTGATTTGACTATATGGGACGTTCATAGCCTCTTGATTTGGACATTCAAATGGTCTGCCCTTATCATCAAAGAACAATGAAATCGCACGGTCATAGACCTTATCGGAGATGGTGAATGTACTATCGTCGTTATTGGCGGTACCAAAGAAGATGACGTTTTGTGGGATTAATAATTTACCATCTTTTAAGTTAACTGGGTCGTTAGCGATTGTTGTAGGAATTAAGTCGATAACCCAGTCGTTAGGATCTCTCATTTCCATGACGGATAAGAATTCAGCGAAGTAGTATTCAATACGGGCTAAGTTCATTTCATCGAGGACGATGACATCTAAGTCTTGTCTATATGTTGTGGTATATAACGCTCTTAAGAATTCAGTTTCATTGAACTTCTTAGTGAATTCGTTATAGTAACCTAATAATTCACTTCTATCTTTCCAGGATGGTTGAACTGGAATAATCGCACTATCGAAATTGAAGAATTTACCAAGCGCGAACGCTAAGGATGTTTTACCTGTACCAGAGATACCTTCTAAGATGATTAACTTAGAGGCCGCCATACCGGCAAATAATTGTTTAATAACATCTTCCCTATAATATAACTTCAATTGGCTAGCGGCGAAGTTACGGAAGGCATTACATAATTCTTCGAGGGATAAGTTTGGTCTATATGGAATATCCATGTTTGTGCCTCTATATTTGTTATCAACATGGATAAGTTTTGGGAAGCGGGAGGATACTTCTTCCACGATTTCTTGACTTTCTTGGTCTAATTGACTTTCAGAAGCACCACGTAAGCCCATATAACCGACTTTGAGATTGAGGATCTTATCTTTTTCTTGGATGGCTTGGAATAATTCATAGTTGAGTCTTTCAACTTGTCTTGCGAGTTCTTCTTTGTCTAATTCTCTCTTCACGAACCTAATGTATTTACGTAAGAAGATGACAATAAGGAAAATTAAACCAGCGAAAAGGCCGATTAAAAGCAATAACATGATGACCCAGAAGAGCCAGCCAATAAAGCCGAACTCACCACTGTGGGCACTCATGTAAGAGTTGTAGGTGTTGAAATTATTTCCTAAATCAGTCCATGGAGAGATAATGGCCTTATAAAAGAAAGTACCAATATCGCTGAGAACTTTAAGAAACATTTCTCTTAAGTAATCAAAATAAGCAATCATTACAAGATCCTCCTTAGTAATTTGAAGCTAATGTTTGTGTCAAAGCAAGCGCCCATTGTTTCATTGATGCAGGCTTTATCCCAACCCTCTAAATAGATAGAGATAACGATTTCTGTTGGTCTACCACGATAGCATGGAATTAACACTTCTGTATCAAGTCCACCAATTTCATCAAGGGCATATGATTCTTCTTTAGCGATTTCTAATCCTTGAGAATTCGCTATATCGAATGTATAGGCATCTTTTCTATTCTTGGCATCAAAGCTGTTGCCATAGAAATTGCCTTTTGTATCTATTTTTTCAATTTCCGCTGTTGGATCAACTGGATCAACGTAAGCCGCTTTTGAACGGTCATTGACTTGACCATAGATATATTCTCTTCTAGAACCACCATCATTATAGGTGTCATAGTAACCATCAGCGTTATTGTCTAAAAGTCCACCAAAGAGGACTTCTTCATTTTCTTGTTTATATGGGTCGATAACATAATAGCGGTAATAATCTTCCTCGTTGACTAAGATAGACATTCTTAAACAATCACGGAGACTATTAAGTTTTTGTGTGATGTCATCAGCACTTACTTCAGGATATTCCTTATGTAATTCCTGCGCGCGTAAAGAATTAAATTTTTCGTTATACTCGAACGCACAGGCTTCAACATCCAAAGTGGCATAGTAATCCACTATGTTGGACAATAAATAAATTCTCTTTTGGAAAAAGCCACCAGCGGCTTCTTCATCAAAAGCAATACCATCTTCTGCAACAGGAGATGAACAGTCATAAAAAACTGGAGTATCAGCCTTTTGGCTCATCCACGCATCACGATACATGGAGCTCACAGGCGCGAATAAAAATTCGTTTTCAATGAGATCTTCGCTAGTAAGTTCTTGTTTAAAAGTATCTAATTCTTTTGAGGTCGACACTAATAGTTGTGCGTCACCATTCATATCAATATCAAAAGAATTAATCTTTAAGCGGTCACTGCTTGCATACCAGGCCCAAGTTAAAGAAACAGATAAAGTCGCGATTGCGGCTATCCCAACAATACTTGTTAGTATGATTCTTTTCTTGTTCATAAAAATTAAATCCTATTAGTCTCAAATCTTAATTGGAAATCAAATTTATGTGATTGTTCTTCGTCTATGACGGAGAAATCCCAACCTTCTAAATAAATTGTAGCATCAAATTCACCGATGTAGCCAACACTTTCGCCACCAGTTTTACAAACAGATGTCTTTTTACCTGCTGGATTAGATAAAGTACCATCAGCAGCTTTGACTGGTTTAATTGTGTTAATGCCTTCAAATTTAGCGGTTTTAATGTTAAGTTTGTTTAAATTCTCATAGTAAGCAGGAGCTAGTGGAGAATGCTTGGCAGTAAATGTGTCACCTGTTGTAGCGCCACTACCATTAATGTCCACTATCTGATCTGGACCATCATATTGGTCATTAATGATGCCTGTATCAGTACCATCTTCGATGGTATATTCGCCATAAATTATTTCACCATTATCATCAAAATCGTAATAATTATCACGCCCAAGGTTTAATAAACCTGCAACTTTAGTTTCACCATTATCATTAGAAGATGGGTTGTAAATGAATCCATTGTTTGCACCATATTCATTAACATCGCGATTAACATACATTCTCATGGCCTTCGAAACATTTCCGCTAGAAGTAGTAGAAGCACGTGTTTGAGCGTGTGTAAGCCATAATTCTTGACCAGCCACAAATTCACGATCGCCATTTGCTTTAGTACGAAACGTTCTAAAAGCAAATGTAATATGAGAATAGTCCAAATGTGCAGCGACTTCTGAATTATTATAGCTTTCAGCATTTGGAGATTGCTTTAATGCGAAGGAGTTGTGATTATTATCTGCTGGATTGAATTCACCAGATGTAACTGGAATCAATTCATTAGTAGCATAACCTCTTGCGGATAAGTACATATTCAAACGTTCAGAACTTAAGCCTTCGCCTGCAGGTGCGAAATAATAATAAGAGCCATTAATTTGCTCTTCAATCATGCCATCTTGTTTTAAAGCGGTTATTTCAGCATTATGCTTAACGCCGATTTGTAATTGACCATTATCATAAACAGAAGTACCAGAGAATAGTAAAGAAGCGCGTGTTGCATAGGCATACCACGCTAAAGAGCTGCTTATTGCACCACCGATTGAAACAACGGTGCATAAGCCTAAAATCCCACATAGTAATTTTGCTGGATTAATAGCCTTTTTCATACTTCCTTCTTTCTGCTTATTCTTTACACCAGCAAAGCCACACATATATGCATGACTTTGCTAGTGTTAATCAATCTATTTTAAATTATTCCTGCTTTGCTTTATTGTCTATCTTGGACAGCGAATTGAATACCAACGTTGAATTGGGAATCAATATACTTTGTCGCATCCCAAATAGCTTTGCCGTCAAATTGTTGCCAACCTTCAACCCAGATAGTAACTGTAACAGTTAAGTAACTGGATTCACTGGCTAAGGTTTTACCAATAGCTTTAGCGGCTGCTGGATCGCCGGCTTTAGTTTCATCATCATAAAGTTTATTATTCTCAGAATAAACTAATGCTGGATTTGTCGCCGTTGAGCTAGATGATGCAATATAAGCTGTTTGAATTTCGTTTGCAAGTTCATCAGCATTTTCATCACCATAGACAACATCCTTTAAAGCAACATGGTTATTGCCATCGTATCCGAAACCGAATTCATCGCCTTCTGGATAGGCTTTATCATCTGCACCATCACCGTCGATGTCGAGTTTACCACTAGTATTAACTTGACCACCTTGTTTAGAGATGAGTCTGTTAATTGTGTTTGTACCATCATTAGCGGAAATGTGAACACGAAGAGCATTGCTAATATCTTCTTTACCTTCTGGATTCTTTAAATCCTTTTGGAGAAGGAGTTGTGTTAAGAAAACGTCTTGTGCATCGTTTGCAGCTGTTTCACCTTCACGATTGATGTTGCGAAGTTCTAATTTGAACTGGGCATAGTTTCTATCTGTTGCCTCGCCCCATTTAGTCATATCGCTAACACCAGGTGCTGGTTGGACATAGCCCTTAGCAGGAAGAGCGGCATCTTTACCTAATGCACCAAATGTCATAGGAACGATTTTCATTCCGCTTCCTAATTGTGTATTCATTTCTTGCCATGTAATTCTTGTTCTCCATTGATTGTCATTTTCACCGACAAATCTCATTTGGAGATTGGAACTAACACCACTAGCTTCACCAACGTAAGCAACGTTAGCTCTGGTGGAGTATTGATACCATGCAATGGTATTACCAACGGAACCCGCTAAGGAACCGCCGATTGCTAAGGCAAGAGCAGAAACAATAATTTTATTCTTATTTAATTTCATAATTGTTTTTCTCCTAGAGAGAAGTTCTCTTTAATAATTTTTGGATAATTTAAATAGTTTTATTTGTTTGAATTATGAATGTAAGTTTTAATTGTGATCACTGTTATGTGATTTAACGCCTAGTCTAATACCGACGTTAAATTTTTTACCGACATATGCTGCTGGATCCCAAACAGGTGTGTTTGTTGCACCATTTGCATTGCCATCTAAGCCTTGGTCTAATTTGCTCCAGCCCTCAATCCATGTTGTTACAATAATGGTCATATAACCATTGCCAGTTTTACCGATTGATACTCCACTAGGATTATCAGGATCTGCGCTAATGATTGTTGTGTCATTACATAAATAGGATGTTTGAGAAGCGTTCTCACCATAATAACAATCTTGTGTCCCCCAACTTTCAAGATCTTTGTCATAAGAACCGTCATTATTCAAATCAAGATATCCACCAACAGTTGTAGATGTAACGCTCTTAGCGAACAAGAAATTTTTCTTGGCGCCATTAGCATCTGTTACTGCAATGTGGACTCTAACTGCATCTGACAAATCGTTCGTTGTGCCGTTTGTAGAGTCATCTTGAATTAATAACTCTGTAATGTAGACATCATTCTCTAATAATGTTTGTGTGCTTGCGCCATCAACATCATTAACTTTGGCGAGAATTGTTAATTGAGCATAATTATTGCTGTTAGCGGCTGTCCAATGGCTGTAGTCACCGCCGTGGCCGAAATCTGGCTGTGCGTAGAAATCTGAAAGTGCTGCATCCTTAGCTTGTTCGCCTGTTGTAATAGGAACAAGATGATTACCTGTTATTCGACTTGCCGTATCAGTTTGGTAATAATCGTTGCCCCAGTGTCCCCCGTTATCGATTGAAATCTTTAATAATTTAGTAGAATGTGTCATCGCGCCAACATAGGCCACTTGTGCTCTGGTCGCATATTGAAACCAGGCGAGAGTTGAACTAAGTGTCGCAGCTAATGAGCCTCCAATTAATAAGGCGAAACTAGGAATGAGTACTTTTTTAAGATTGAGCTTTTTCATACGCAGCGATATCGACTCCTAATTTTAGTGTCGCACCTTCTGGGTATTCTTCTGCAGGTTTTGATTGAGGATCATATCCTTCAAGCCAAATAACGATTGTATATCTTTTGATATCGTTTTTATTGAAACCTTCCACTTTGTATTCTGCAATTGTGCTACCATCAAGGAACTTATCGGCTAAGCGATATTCTTCAGTTTCTTGAACAGCATGAGTTGGATCTGGATGTGCAATGAATTCACGGTCTGTGGAATTGCCATCAAGATCAACATTGTTTTCTGCAGCTTTCTTAGCAAAAACACGATAATCATGTTTTCCACTATCTGGATCGTTTTCAAAAACCATGAGTCTTAATGTGTCATCAAGACTTCTACCTGAGAAATCGTCCGCTCTTGTACGGTCGTCAATATTAATCTTCATTGTGTATGAAGCAGACTTATTACCGATATTTTTCACATAAAATGTGTATTTAAAGTATTCCAAGCCTTTGGCGGTTTTGTATTCGCCAGTTTTTTCATCTAAATATGTGTAATCATATTCACCAGCTGTGTAAGGTGTGGTTTCGTCATCTAAGGTGTCTAAACCTTTTTTAACGAGATCAAAATAAGTATTTTCAATGTACTTAGCATTTTCACTAATACGTAAGTAAGTTGAATAATTGGTGGAATTCTTCTTTTCGGTTAAGGCTAAATTGACTTGGCTATTATTTAATGAAACAGTGAAAGTTCCCACGGAACGTCCGAGGAAAGAGATAATTACTAAAGAAGTAATACCCAAAGATGAAAACAATGCCACGAAACCAGCAATCTTTCTTCTTCTTCTTTTTCTCACTAATAAATTGTCGTACATAAATAGCGTTTCTTTTACCCTTTCAAGGTGTCTAAATGTTGTTTGTCCCAATGGGTGAGAAATTAAAATGCCAGTGCCTATCATCCATACTTCATGGCGGGTTTAATTTCGTACCCTAAGGCAACTGGCAATCTTACTTAAGAAATATAAAACCTCAATCAAAGTGAATCGATTGAGGTTGCTGGCTATCTTATATAAGACCCTATAGTTTTGCGTCGCCGGATTACTCCGGTTTTGCTTTTAGCTCACATATAAATTATCACAACACAAAATCTAGTGCAATATATTTTTTTAATTTATTTCTATAAATTTAATATAAAGAAAAAGCGCTTTGCGCGCTTATTATTTTTACTTTTCTTCTGGTTTGTTTTGGTTTTGAAGATCTCTAAGAAGTTCTTGTCTGAGTTCTTCTTTTTGCTCGTCTGTAAGATCTTCGATTTTAGCAGGTTCTTTCTTAGTGGTCTTTCTAACATAGATCATTAAGCCAACGATATTTCCCGCTAAAACCAAGAAGATTGGGAAGACAAATGCGAAGAAGCTGCCTGCTGCTGGCATTTCAAGAATTGTATGAATCAAACCTTGAGAATGAGCTAATTGATCGGCTTTATTTTGATAAGGGATAACCACGGTGAGAAGCATAATACTTACAACCAAAAAGAATGTAATAATAGCTACATCGAGTACCACTAATGCGATAAGTAAAGGCTTTTTATATTTCTTCATAATAAGGCTACCAAATATCTATTCGTGAAATCATTTTATAATACTTTTGTTAAAAAGCAAAAGGTATTTTTTATGCGTGTAGTATGATAACTCACGTTACATATATATGTAAGTAAACACGAATAGTTGTTTGTATGGTAAAACAAACAATAAAAAAGACCGGAACTAGTCCGGTCAGTTTTGATTAATTAGTTTTGCTATTCAGCATCAACTAACCTGAAAGTGAAGCTAATAGTTATTGCATCCAAATTAATGGCATTTTCTGTTTTACAAGCAGGGTTCTCACCATCATAATATGCAAAAATTTTGATTTCTGTACCAGTGGTACCAAGGCTTGCTCCTGGAATTAATGAATCAGTATCAAGGTGTGGAATTGCAACTGGATCAGCAGAATCAGAGCCCATAACAAATTTCTTGTTAAAATCAGCAGTTGGAGCACCGCCAACACTTAAACCAACAGTTAAACAAGCGTTAAGAGCTGATGATTTAACAGCATCAAATGTGGCGTCACAAACCAATTTCTTTCCTGTTGGAATAGAAGAACCAGCAGCCAAGCCAACAAAGACAGAGTCATAAACATAATAATGCTTTCCACTAGCAGATCCAAAATGTCCTGATTCGCTGATAGTTAAATTAGTAAAATCACCAGTCTTGGCTCCGTTAGATGTGGAAGTACCAGTTGCTGTAACCCAGTTCCAACCTGTATTGTTAACCCAAGCAGTTGGAAGAACTGCGCCAGAAGCTGGATTTTCAATGGCAACTGTTTCTAGAGTGCCCAATGTGGAAGTTCTAGAAATAACTAAGAATTCGCTATCTGTAGATGCTGTAATGTTCATGCCAGTAGCGGTAACGCTAGCATTGGCAGCGAACCATGCAACAGTGCCTGTAACGGAGGCAGCTGTTGAAAGTAATAACATTCCTAAGGCAGGAATTATAACCTTTGTCTTTTTCATAATATTTATTTAAACTCCTTATAAACGACAAAATCACTCAACTTATATCTAAACTGAGTGGATGATAGGTTTTTGCATCACATGTCGCCAACAAGGATTGGGACTTCCTTATCGCTTTCGCTTTGCATAAATATACTAAATTATTAATAAATTAGTGTCAAATATTTTTTTTCATATTTACAAAGTAAATATGTTTTTTATGAAAAAACGCGCAATAAGCAAAGTTTGAAGACCATTCGGTTTTATAACAATTTAAAATAATAATCCTAGTGTCATGCGCACACACGCTTAAATCTTTAATTAAAATAAAGCACAAAAAAATGCTTGTTTTGAAGCAAAATCAACAAGCATTTTTTAGATTGTTTTAGTGTGCCTGGAATCCGTTTGTAGTGTCAAATGTATAGCCAGTACTAAATGTTACAACACCACTAGTATATGAAGTGACAGTACCAAGGACAATTGCGTGTCCATTAGCGTCTGTAGTCCAGAAGTTGGTTGTGGTATTAACCACACCATTTCCATCAATAACATTAGCATTTGTTAAATCAGTTATCGCATCACTACTGAGGAAGAAATACAAGGTTGCTTCAGAACCAGTAGAATTGTATTTTCTCCAACCATTATTAGAAATAGATGTGCTTGTTGTTAATTTTCTATGTGTGAAGAGTTTGACATTACTACTTCCATAGATGAAATAGTTCTTTTCTTCAGTACCATTTCCGGAATACTTAGTGTTGTTAATATCGAATCCATTTGGTAATTGTAATTCTTCTAAGCTTGTACAACCATTAAACATACCTTGGCCATATCCATTATTGCCCCAGGTACAAGCACTATTTGCAAACACAACAGAGGTTAGTGAAGTGCAGCCTTGGAAAGCAAAATTACCGATTGATGATATTGCCGAAGAATTGAATGTAATAGATGTTATAGCAGATCCGCTAAAAGCACTATTTCCAACGGTAGTTACAGATGATGGCAAATTAACTCCTGTAGAGGACAATGAGCCAGCTCCTGCAAATGCAGAAGCAGAGATTGTTGTCAAATTAGTGAATTTAGCAAATTCGAAACTAGACAAACTAGAGCAATTCGCAAATGCGGATTCGCCAATATTTGTAATAGGACTTGCCGCTCCATTAATAGTAACTGTGGCTAAAGAGGTACAGCCTTTAAATGTTTCTTTACCTAAGGTTGTTGTCATATTAGTTGGAAGTGAAATGCTGGTCATACTTGTGCAATCTGCGAATGTGCTAGCACCCTCAATCTTGATTAAGCATGGTGAAGCTGGCCAGGTGATATTAAGGCCATCAACAGCGGTTCCGGCAAAAGCTTTTGCGCTAAGAGTTAATGTATCAGTAACATTGCTTAAATCAAGAGTGGCAAGGTTTCTACAAGATTGGAAAGCAGCTTCACCAATGGTGAAATTTGAAACGGCAGGGGCAATAAACTTAGTTATTGTGGTGTTAGCCTTGATTGCTTCTTTACCAATTGATTCATATCCAGTGTTAGTTAAATCCATGACACCAGAAGTAGAACCTTCGGGGCTATTTGTAACAAAGTCAACAGCAGTTGCTTCAGAGAATAAACCATTAGGGATAGTGCCATCTGTTTCATTTGGCAATTTAACTGTCGCTAGATTTTCACAGCCTTTTAAGGCGTATTGAGGCATGTGAAGGACATTTCCGTCGATTGTGTCTAAATCGCATTGTTGATCTTCGTATTTTGTAGGGTTTGTGTATAGGTAGATGTATTTTGCGACAAGTGTTTTGCCACTTCTTGTTCCATATGGAGAGAATAGAGCTTGTCCACCATCATCGTCAGAAGGGGCAGTGCCATACACTAATTTTTTAATCCACATGCCCATTTTGTAAGCGCCAAATAAGAACGCTCCAGCTTTGAATGCGCCATTAAATTTAATCCCATTGTCGGAAACTGTTCCTTCTGCATTGGAAGAATGATCGGCTGAAGCTTTAGCTACATCACCAGAATCTCTATTTAACACAACAAGAAGTTTATTCTTGTTTTGAGCAACACCAGCATTGTCTGTGGAATATAGTGCGGATGTATAGTTTGTGCTTTGATTATGTGCGTATGTGGTTGTCACATAATAATCTGTATAAGTTGTTTCTGTACTTCTATCGCTAGAAGTAGTAAATGTGATTTTTCTTAAGGATAAGCAGTTTGCAAATACCGAAGTAATCTTAGTTGTTTCGTTTAGGTTTTCGTAGAATCTACATGCTGCAGGTATTTTTCTAACTTCTTTGATTCCAGAGAATAAGAAAGCGTTCTTGCCAATGAATGTTAATTTGGCTGGCATTTCATAAGCAGATGCCGCAGCAGCACCAGAAGTATACGCAGAAATCTTTTCCACGCCATAACAACGTATGAAAGCATATTCACCAATAGATTCAATGCTATCTGGTAATTCAACATATTTTAAATCATCAAAGCTACCAACATCTCCTAAAACGCCATCTTTTTCGCTATCGCAGAACGCAGCGGAGAAAGCAGAATCACCAATCTTAACAACTTTATAGCTTGTATTGTTAACGGAAACAGTATCTAAAACTCTAGCGGTTGTTTTCTTAAGAGTGTTTCTTCTAATAGAAGAATCTCTATCACTTTCCTTAATGTCATAAAGATATTTACTCATTGTGGCGACGTTTTGATCACCGGCTTGTCTTGTAGTGTCTGTTTCACAGACATATGCACAATAACTTGGATATGTGTTTGGTTCTCCAGCAATAACTTTATTATCAATAACAAGTTCTTTGCAGCCAGTACCACCACCAACTTCGACACTCACATCACCAGAAGATAAGTGGAATGTTTCACTATAATGAACGTTATAGTATGTTGGCGTTTCTTGGTTAATAGAGAAAGTATTATATGAGCCATTATTCGAATAAGCACTTCCGTTTGTACAGTTTGGGAAGAAGCAATAACCAAAATAGCCTCTACCAGCAGCGTTAACAGAACTGCTTGTGAATGATTCATTGCCAATGGTTTTCCATTGTGGAGCCTTGGTCTCATCTGTGCTATCGTTATCAAATGATAAGTTCTTCCAGATACCATCCTTTTTATCAAAGAAAATATTTTGATTTTCTGGTCCGGAAAAGTACATTGCCGCTCTCGAATTTCCTTTGAATGCGAATTTTTGGAAACGAAGTTTGGTTTGCTGATTTGGCAAAATAATTGTTTGCAAGAAAGGTTCGCCACGGAAATCATTTGAACCACGGCCGGCATTGCCACCTATGCATTCTTGTGAAAAGTCCCATTTATCACCACTTTGTTGTTGCGTATGGAACGTAATAGAGTGGCCTTTTCTTTCTTCGAAAATAATTGTATGAAGAGATTCATTATAAACGAATGTTTGTAATGGAATAAGCAAATCAGTTGTCTTTGATGCATCAGTCGCATCACCTTTAAAAATAACAGTGCTAATTAATGAACAGCCGATAAATGCGTGGGCAGGTCTTTCCCACTTTTCACCTTTTTCTGCTTCGCCATTATATAGTTGGAAATTAAACGGATTTGTTTCTTGATTTCTATATCTATTTTCATCCGCTGTAAGAATACCGAAATATTTGAAAGTTTTTGGGAACACTATTGTTGTGGAAGTATGAGCCTTCCAATCTACGTTACCAGTGATTTGACCACTACCACCAATTCCGACACCATAGAAGCAGTCTGCGCCAATGGTTTCTAATCTAGAAGTTCTCTCGTCAAAATCCCAAATGAATTCAGTGACGTTTGGCAGCATTCTTTGACTGAAGACACCGAAAGCTTCGTCACCAATAGAACGAAGATTGGCAGGCAAATGGAGTGATTTAATCCTACTCTTTCGGTTAAGGCCTTTGCCTTTTTTCGCGAAAGAGTGAACACCAATAAATTCGAGTTCTGTTAATCCAGAAAGATCAATTCTTCCAGGATAGTCATTATTAGTGTAGCCACTATCAGTGGTACAAGCAGTATTATCGTCGATGATAAAGAGTTCAGTATAACCATCAGCAAACATTTTATTTTCAATAACCCAAAGGGTTGTTGGTAAATAAAGTCTTCTTAAAGCAGCTTTAACTGTTGGGTTAAATACGCCAACGTCAATACGTCTAACCTTGTTGCCAGCAGGTTCACCAGGCATGGTATCTGGAATGGAAATTAAATAACCTGTGGCTGATGTAGGAGTTGGACCATTGTATGACTTAAGTGTGACGTTACCATCTCCGTCAACAGAATATGACCAGTCAGATGTGAAGTAAGAGTCACCTGTTTCTCTTCTAGTTATCTCATATTTTGCAAGGGCTCCAGATGGATTACTATTAACTCTCCAGCCCCAGTTTGGGTGATTAGCGAGCCAAGCATCTATCTTTTGGTCAGTACCACAGAAAACGAATTCAAGGGATGTATCACAGAAGTTAAATGCATGTGGCTCAATACCAGCACCATTAGCGTCTTCGAACAATGTTTTTGGAATATAAACTGAAGTTAAACCAGTGCATCCTTGGAAGGCGCGGGAACGAATGATTTTAATTCTTTGGAAGAAAAGTGGAGAGTCAATTGATCTACATCCATTGAAAGCTTCCTCTCCGATTTCTTGTACAGAAGTTGGGAAAGTGACTGTTTCTAATGATTCGCATTTAAAGAAACAATAAGAAGGAATCTTAGTTAATGTGCAGTAAGAAATATCTTCTTCCTCTTCTTCTTCAGTAGGAGTATCACAAGAACAAGCACCACCACCAGAGCTGGTTTGGCTACTGTTAATAAAGGTAACTGTCGTTAAATTATTACAAGAATAGAATGCCGCATCTCCGATTGCGGAAACTGAATATGGAATTCTAATAGATGTAATTTTGCTATAGAAAAACGCTTCAAAGTCAATGACAGTAATATTGTTTGGACTTTCAAAGGTAATTCCAGTCGCTGGTGAATTGTGGAACGCATTATGCCAAATGCCTGTAACTTTTTTACCATCATGCATGGCGGGAATTGTAATGGTTCCACCTTGAGTTGTTTTTACACTGTCTTTTAAAGAGACCGCATATTCATTGTTACTAATGTCATAGAAATCAAAAATTGAATTTTCGTCTTCTTCAACTCTTGTTCCGTTTAATAAGTATCGAGGAGATATTTTAGGTTCTTTTTCATTATTGCTACCATCTTTTCCAGTAACTAAAACTAAAAGAAGAGTTATTGCTAACAACAATGAGTCTATAAATAGTCTTTTCTTAATTGGATTAATCTTCATAACTTTTTTAATTACTCAATTACAAATTGGATAATATCTCCTTTCTTTTTCATTTTTATTAACATTACTATTACGCTGAATAGTACGTAATCTTTGTATCAGTAGAGTCATCTAAATCTAGGACCTTAACTACTGTTTGCGGAATGCCCGTTAAACTATGATTACTTGCGTAGTTAGAAACGGCTAAATAAAGTATCTTATCTTGTGTCGATGATGTGATCTTAAATTTATTATCTTCGTAAACAAATTGAATATCACAAAGGCTATCATCGAAATAAGAACGGTCTGAATTTGCTAAAGCAACATAGCATCTATGGTTTTCCACTAAGGTACTATTTGCTGGATCATAGACTGATGCTTCGCCTAATGTAATATTTGTGGTAAATGCTCCTGTGCTTGGATTATAGGTGTAGCACTCCTTCTTTAAGAAGTCGATGTTTTTAACTTCGTCTTGGCTAGCGAAAGCGTTGTCATCGAAGGAGATTTGACCATCGGTTTGACCTTGAGCACAAAGGTAATAAATTTCTGCAATGCCTTCACCATTATTAGACGTACCGGTAGCAGAACCAACACAGTAACGGCCTCTTGGTAATTTGAAAGTATGGGCAAATAATCTCTTCTTACCTGTTTCAAAGCCATATTCACCACCTGGGCAGTTCATAACATCATAAGAGTTAGGAATTGTCGCATTAGTGTGAATATCCGCTTCTTCAAATTCAAATTCATCGCTTTGATCGTTATATTCATATACACCAATTTGGCCAACCCCTGAGCCGTCGACGTTGTAGTCAAAGTAAGCAAGATGTTCGTCTGTTGGCATAAAGAACGCATAATCTGGATCGTTATATGTACGGTCGATGTATTTGATACCGCCACTTGTCTTTCTAGTTTCACCATCAATCTTATAAATGCCTAAAGCGGCTGCTTTGCTTGGATTAGCAAGACCAGAAACGATTGTGACGTTAGCCACATCGGTTTTAATTTCGAAGTTAACCATGTTGGCGGCTGGATCACTATATTCGGCGTTAGAAATACAGTTCATTTTGGAGCCATTTGGTGAATAGTCAGGTGTCGCAAAGTTAGCAGAGAAAGAACGTATTTCTTGACCTAAGCTATTGCGCAACATAACACCACTCTTACCACTATTGGCAGATGCTGGAATTGGATGACCATTTTGGTCAACTAATTTATGTTCAAAATATTTTGAAATGAATGAGCCACCATCAGTGTCTTTATCAACATCAGAGAAATAGAATCCTTTACCTGTACGATAGTCACCTGTGACTTTGAAACGGAAAACATAGTTTTGATGGCGATCACGTTCTTCAAAGCTAGCAGAACTGATTTGATCATAGTTAGGGAAATGATAACCAGGATAGAAATGAGATGGAGTATCAGTTTTAATTGCTGCTCTATAGTCATCAAAGTTGACACCTTTTCCTTTTTCATATTCACCTGTTGAATAGTAAACGTAATACGAAGAGTTATGAGAAACATCAATACTCTTAACAACTGATTTACCTAATTCAACACCAGCTTCTTCAGCCATACCAGTACCAGTGTAGTCGGTGGCAACGGTAAAAATACCTAAGTCTGAATTGGTGATAATTCTTTGACGATTAAAGGAAACAGTATTTTCCGCTAAGGTAATGTAATGGCCTGAGCCGTTAACTCTTAAGAAGTCACGATATTTTAAGGATGCAGTAGGAGTATATGTAACACCACCTGATTCACTAACGTAACCAACGAATGAGTTATTATCTATAATTTCTTTATAAACAGTAGTAAAGTCAAGAACACCAATGTCTTTACCAGTATTAGTGGAAGCATCGCTTTCTTTAGCAGCGATGTTATGAACAGTACCACCGATTAAACCAATAAGGCCATAGTTAGAACCATTAGCCATTGGATAATAAGTAGCGGAAGAGAAACTACTACCATTATTCATGGCGAAACCACCATTGTAGACATAACAATCGTTGATAGATCCATCACAGTGACCAATTAATAAACCAATATTGTTAGGGTGATCATTACCCAAATGGGCGTTCATTGTTAAATAGTTTGTTTCGCCAGATGCCAAAGAGAAATCAAACATCATTGTCATAACAACTTTAGAGTGATCAAGACCATAGTTATCGGTTGTACTAGCCACTAATGAGATAGAAGAAGATGCATTAAGTGGATAAGTTGTAGCAGGGTCTGATTTTTCCTTTTTGAAGAATTTATAAACAGTTTCTAAGTCAACGGAAACAGTGCCATCTCCATTATCTTTGGCAAAGTCACCTGAAGTAAGAATCTTATATTTAAAATTAGGATTAGTAGACGCATACCCGATTAAAGGTGCCTCTGCGGTAATGGCAGGTTGTGGATCACCACTTTGTTCATTCCAGTTAAAGATATCGGATGCATCAAAATCAGCGGATTTTACTTTATGAACATCAGATGAAATAAATGTGTCACTATCACTGTCATAGTTATAAGTGAATGATGCACCTTCACCTGCTGTGCTAGATGGACCATATAAGTTAGCATAGCCCGCTGTATAACCAAGAGCGTTAATTGTAACGTTACTTAAGAACAAGTTATAAATCTTGGAACTGTGAGCGGTATAACCAAATAAACCAGCATCTTGTGGGTCAGCGTAAACGGTGAGGTTTTTGATTTCTAGACCATGACCATTGAATTCACCATAGAATGGCATAGCTTCAGAACCGATCGCGTTAATTGGTTCATAGTCATAGTTAGATTCTGACATATCAAGGAATGGCACTACTGTGGAAGAGCTATCATCTAAGTAACATCTTGGTTGTCCTGATGTATCACCATTTAAGCCAACAAGGCCAAGTTCAAAATATGTCTTTTCACCAAATAGACCTAAGCCTTGTAAACGAGATAAGTTGTATAAATGACGTGGTCTAGTAATAACATATGGGTCATCCTCAGCACCAGAGCCACGTTCAAAGTAAGAACGAAGTGAGATTTCACCAAAGAAGCCTTCGCTCTCTGCGCCTTTCACGTATAACGCTAATGTGAATGGCACAACTAGAGATGCCAAAAGAAGCGCCATACAAGAGGCAGAAACAATACTGACTAATGCTTTCTTTGTTCTTGCTTTAATCATGGATTCTACCTCCTAAATTCTGTGAAGGTGCTGGTTCAAGATACTCAGTAGCAGAGAAGAAGAAGCCAAAGTCACGGTCTAAAAGATATGTTTTACCAACGCGATCTTGATTAACAAAGAATTGCATATGTTCATAGTCATAATCAATCGCGATATAACAATGATATGTTTGTTCACTCACGGAAACAGGAATAAGTGTTGAATCACTATTTGTTTTTGGTCTAAGAGTACAATCAATAGAAATATCGTATGAGGTGTCGTTTTGGAATTTTTCGTATGGATTCTCAAGTGGAACAATGTGTTGTTTACCGTCTTCTAATTCATAATCTGTTTGATAAGTGGAATGGAAAGAATTCCATGCCTCTGTTGGTGTAGCAAAAGCATTCTCTGCTTTGGCAAAGAGTGATGTAAAGGCATAGAAATCACTCGCATATAATTCATTCCTTTGTTGGTTATTGACATAGCCACGGAATGTATAAGCATTTGTGGTTGCGTATTTACCATTGAAACTATAAATGGAATGAGACTTCATTGCCTCTCTATTTATTTGAAGACCAGCAGTAATTGGATTCTTGTTTTGATATGTGAGTTCAACATCAAGAACCACCATTGTTTTTTGATCATGAATTGCAAATGGTAGATAGTCATTTAATGAAGAGTATGTGGAAGCCGCAGCGCCACGATAATCAATTGTAATCTTGGTTGGGTCAATCAAGTTAGAACCGATAATTGCGTTATCACTTCTAGAAGTGAGAGTGATGTCCAAGAAGAAATCATCATCAACTACACGATAATCAAATCTATAAATGCCGCTTGCTAAGCATTGCAATCTATTCGAATCAACAACAGCAAAACGAGAATTGCCGCTTGGTGATGTAGCTGGAGAGTTATAAGTAAAGTAACTACATGTATTACCATTAATGCTATTTGCATCGAATAAGATAAATTCCGCTCCCTTAGAAATAACAATGTTTTCAATGGAGACTGGTTCACCCTGAATAGGAGCATCTCTTCTTGCAAATGCAGTGGCCGACAAGGTAGACCAAGGATTTGTGCTGACACCAGTAAATGTATTATCGCCAATTAAATAATATTTAAAAGTATTTGTGTTATCGTAATGAATTTTGGTAGGACCAATTGATCCATCACTACCACTTGTAGCATATGATTGATTTCCAATTTTGCCTAAAGAGAAAGTCACTTTATTAGCTAAGTTATCGGGTGTTTCAACACTTGTATCTTCAATAACGTAACTCTTAACTTGTCCAACGCCATCATAATCAATAAATTCGACTGAATTATTGTGATAAGGATAGACATATTTATAAGCAGAGATTTTGTTAATAGAAACGCCTAAGTCGCCAGAGAAAGTTGCAATTGAGGCGTTGTTTCCAGAAGAAAGGCAGAACCATGCGAATGTGGCAGATGAAAAAGCAAAAGCACCACTAATGCTCATGGTTAATAAAGCGATTGTTGTTTTTCTGCTTTTAGATTTCACTCTGCTTCTCCTTTCTTTTAGTTGATTCTAATAGTCATTCCAGTCAAGGAAAGTCCTTCATAACAGTTACTATTGAAACCGGTTGTTTCACCAGAAACATAGAGTTCATAGAAACCGGTTGTTTTGTTTAATTTATAGAATGTTGATGTTTCATTTGAAAATTCGATTGTAAAGAAAACAATAGTTCTAGTATTGCCGACGTTTTCAGGAATATCGCTAGTAATGTAAACTTCTGGCTTAGGTGATGGAGCAGGTGATGCTTGTGAATAGTTAAAAGCATCATTTAATTCTCCAGCATGAACGTCTGCATAATATGATTGATAGGCAGTAGCAACATCATTAGCGTCGTTATTTGTTTTAGCAACACTATAAGCAGCACCATAAACGTTAATTGCCCAAGAAAGACAAACAGGATTGTTTTGACTAACTTCTGCTGCACCAGTACTTTCATCCCAAGCGTTAATTGATAAGCTCGTCATTGTGGATTGAGTAATGATAAACGCATAAGTTAATTTATGAGCTGGCCATAAATGGCTAATATTTGTTGGATCTGGGTCATCAGCAATATAGCCGTTTTCGAATGTAACCTTAGTGAATGTAGCATCTTCGAAATCTAAATGATATCCAGAGAAATAATTAGTTGTAGGATTTTGATTACCTGGGCGAGATGCACTCTCTTCATCTGTGAAAGAAGAAAGGTAATACATTTCGTAGTCGAGTGAATCTGGAGCAAGAACAGTAATGGAAGCGCCAGTTGCTGTGACTGAATTATTTGAAGCGAACCAAGCATATGTAAAAGTAACCACTGACGCAAGAGAAAAGATAGCGGTTGCGGTAGCGCCGGCAATTTTTAACTTTGTACGTAATTTACTTGAGTATCCCTTCATAGAATTTAAAAGCCAGTTACCTATAAGGAACGGACTTTCTCCGTAAGGCAACTGGCTATCTCTCAAAAATATATAAAACCTCAACTGAACTAACAATTGAGGTTGCTGGCTATCTTTATCAAGACCCTATAGTTTTGCGTCACTACATTACTGTAGTTTTGCTCTTTTCTCATATAAAGGTTTAGCACTATCATTTAAAGATGTCAAACAATTATTTATTAGATAAATACCCAAAAACGAAGCAAGAAAATAAAAAAGTTAGATGCAGATAAAAACAAAAAGGTGATTATATCACCTTTTGAGTTTGGATATATTGTGCCATTACTCACTGGTGTACCATTAATAGAAATTGTATAACCATTAGCGATGCCACCCACTTCAACTGAAGTGTTTGTGAGATCTTCATTTGAGATAGCGAGATTCACTACTTTACGGGTTTGTTCATCGTAAGTAGCTGTTGTCACAAACTGTGTTGTACCAGTATTTCTAGTTAAAGTCACAACGCTAGTGAGTGTTCTAATCTTGTCATCTAGAACCTCATTAAGGACTGCTGGTATATCGTTAACAGTTCTATTTTCGCCATCTTGTTTGATCATTGGATATGATGTGCTTAGGATTGTTCCATTCTCATCTAAAGCATCTAGAATATCGATATCCCATCTAGATCCATCCACAGCCTCTATTTGTATGTGCATCAATCGTTCTCCACCCGCAGGGGGCGCCACTAGCGCTCCAGGAGAATCACCCGCTACCGTAAAGCCTCCTTGGACAGGAGAATCACTGTATTTACTTCCTTTGTATGAATAAGTAGATAGCTCATCTGAGTCACTAATAGTAATGACGGTTTCAGTAACAGCAAAGCTGATACTGCCTGTGATATTAGTTGGTAATAAAACACAGAATGTTTCACCGCCCACAGCAGCAGTTGCACCAGCCGCCGCAAAATCAACGCCATCCGGATATGCGAGTGAGTTAACATGGGTTGTCACACAATACGCGTGTACTGCGTCATCGTCTCTAGCGAAAGCGCCGATATCAAGGTAAACGAGATAAGCACCGAAGTGACTGTTTTCAACAGATCCTAAACAGAATTCACCACAGTTAATTGGAATTTCGAAATAGTACATAACGTGTTGATCAAAATTGTTATGAACTTTAATCCATGATGTATCAAAGACTACAGAGTAATCATTTGGATAGGAATTAACCATTGTAAATTCTTCATCTGGATAAACGTTAGCTAAAGGTGTTTTTGTATCAATAACGTATTTCACTTTTTGATTGTAAATGTTGTAACTATAAGGAATGGTATAACTACCATTACTTAATTTATAGATATAAGCGTGGTCTTGATTGCCATCAGAAAGGATTTGTTCAACCTCATAGATATTTGAAATAGCGTTATTACTATCTCTTTGAATCAAATGTAATGAGAAGAAGCTATCAATAATGGTTGTAGTTTCACCAGACAAGTTACCATAAGTACCCGCGAAGAAGTTGACAAAGCCTCTTTCTTTGAGGTTAAAGTCAATAGATGAAGCAGGTAGCTGATAATTGGTGTATGTATTAGTGTTGATCTGTGCATATCTAGCGGTTACAACATTATCCTTGCTCACCAAGTTATTCATGAAGTGAAGACCATATACTTTGTTATCAGCACTATGCTTTTTAAGCATGTTCTCAACTTTTTCTTTAGATGCATCATATTTTTGATAAGTATGACTACTGTCATTAATAGTCACCTTACCACTGACGTTATATGTTCTAACATCAGAAAGCTTATAGGTGTTTCTATTGAAGTTAGTGATGTTAGAAGATAGCGCATAGAAGTTAGCAATACGAACAGTACCTAAAGCTTTATCAGTATAGCCAGCACTATAAGAAGAGCCACCGATCATATAACCAGTATTGTTATCTGCTGGAGTATAATCATCCTTAGCGTTAAGTGGGAAGTAGGTTACATCTTGACCGCTATAATCAATATGTCCTTCTCTTAAAGTGTAGTCAGGGCCCCATTGTGTAATGACACGATCTAGGACATTGTCATTAGTATTAAAGCTCACTGTATGGGCAGTAATAGTAAAGGTATTTGCAGTATTAGTGCTGTTAGTCATTTTCCAGCCATTATCGTTGTTGTTGGCTCGATAAACATAGTAATTACCAGCGGTCATTTTTAGGTATCCGGTTCCAGTAATATTATTGCCGTTACCTAATCTATAGAAGTAAGAACTGCTGCTCTTTGAGTTATTAGCGATAACAGCGTTCGTGCTATCAATATACATCATATAACGAGAGGCGCCAGATCTAATATAATAGTATGCTCTGTAAGTACTATCATAGTACCATTTAATCTGTTGGCTACTATCAGTGGTTGCTCTTAAATAATATGGGTTAGTTGTTTCTGTACCACCAGGCATGAAGTAGTAGGTGTTATTACCAGTGGTCGTATAAATATCGTAATATGTCTCGGATGTTTGAGAGAAGTCTCTAACAATCCATCCTTCATCATACATTAAGTGCCAGTTACCGCTTCTAATTGATAAGATGCCATTGCTTGTACTGACAGTCCAGTTAATCGCACTATTAGATGAAGTAGTTAGTTCTAATACATTGTTGACCATAGTAATGTATTGAGTAGAACCGCCGAATTGCTCGGTTGAAGAAATCTTACCAGTTGAACCAACAGGGATGTTCCAGAAAGTACATGTGTCTTCACTTGTAGCATTAGTAAATAAAGCGGTATTTTGATCGTTAACACGAAGGCTTAAATAATTGGTGCCATCTGTAATTGGCCTAAGATCATGTTTTGTTTGATCTACGCTTTGCTTAAAGTGACCACCTGAAAGATAATGGATATCATCTCTATCATCACCAAATTGGTAAGCACCCATTTTATTATTGTATGTGCCTCTATTTACATTTTCGTTATATTCGTAAACGACTGTTTGTGAAGTATTTGTGTTTTCTGTATTGTGATAGACATTATCACGATAGTTATCGGATACTTCAGTGACAAATGCATTGTTTTCAACTGCATAGTTATTTTTAATAGCTAGTAATCTATCAAATAAATCGTCAATAGCAATAGAACCACCCCAGTTAGCGCCTTGACCTTCATCATCTTCACTATCATAGTAAGCGGATATATCTTGGCTATAAGAACCACTACGGGATGTTTTTGTGCTATAGCCGACTAAGCCATAGTCTGAAATATTATCTGTAATTGAATCGATTGCAGCAGTTGTGCTTTGACCGTCAACATCAATCGTAGCGTCCCCATCAACTCTAACACCACTCATTGTGCCATCGACATAACCTGCAGCTAAGCCGATAAGAGTTTGGTCAGTTTTACTTCTAACGGTAATGTTATTAAGTGTTAAATCAGAAATACTTACGATTGAAGAAGTATATGTTAAATCATCGATGACTGGAGATTGACCAACAACGCCAAAGAAACCGACAATCTCAGATTGTTCAGTGTTTTGCAAGTTATTAGATGTTGGCTTTGTCACACCAAAGTCACTACTACTTTGTAATGGGTCATCATTAGAAACCACTAGGTTGGAAACGGTTTTGCCGTTACCATCAAAGTGACCTAAGAATGGATAATTATCTGTGCCGATTGGAGGTAAGGTAATACCAGTCATATCGATATCATTTTTAAGTTTGAAATATTTTTGTCTGATGTTCGGGGTATTATACATACCCATGTATTGAAGCCAGGCTAAATTATAAAGGTGGTTTCTGTTTGAAATGATGTATGGATCTTCGATTGAATCACCAGAACCACTCTCATAGTATGAGGTTTCACTACCAGCGCCAACGTTAATTTTGCCAGATCCTGTACCAAAATCTAATGCTGGGATATATGCAAACCATGCGAAAGTAGATGTAGCAAAGGCTACAGCAGTTAGCATTGTGACAGCACCTAATAGAAATAGCTTACCTTTCTGTTTCATATTAGATCTCCAATGTCCAATCGCAAATAAAGCTAATAACGTTGTTATTGTTAACAGCGATTAAGTCAACGCCAACGTTGTTGGTTAATAAAACTTCTCTAGCATCTGGATAATAGTCCATAATGACAGCAACATATTTGATTGTACTATCGCCACTACCAGTAAAGATATCAATGTTACTAGAGTAACTTGAGAATGCGTGATTAGTGATAGTCACAAAAGAACTATTTTGAATTAATGAAGACACTGCCACATTATCAAATGGGAAGTTTTCGCCACTATAAGCCGCACTCTTAAAGCTAACGGTTGTGGAAAATGGGAAAGCACTGATGTTTTCCTCAGTGATTGTACCAACATATTCTTCATTATCCGATTTAGCGGTTATTTTAACTTGTGATGCTTTAACACCATCATTTAATCCAAAAAGTAACAATAATGGTTGTGATTTATTTAAGTCTGAGTAGTTATCCATAGCGACATAGGAATCAGAAATGCCTGATGCGCTGATGGTAACCGCTGGTTCTGGAAAGAACACTAAATTATCATTAGTACTAGCGGAAGAATTACAGCGATGAATGGTCAGCATAGAAAGTGATTGACCTTCGTTATTAACACGAATATTCATGCCACTAGCAGTGACGTTTGTATTCATTGCAAACCAAGCATAGGTTGCGGCAAAAGAATTCGCCAAGGCAAAAATTGCTATCATCGTAGCGACTGCAATTTTACCTGTTTTGGAACCTTTCTTAATCTTCATAGTAGTACTTAACAAAAAACCAGTTGTCTTTGCGGCAGCTGGCTATCTCTTATAAGAATATAAAACCTCAACCGTTTCAAATCAGTTGAGGTTGCTGGCTATCTTATCAAGACCCTATAGTTTTGCGTCGCCGAATTACTCCGGGTTTGCTTTTTTCTCGTATATATATTTAACATTATAAAGGGAAGATGTCAAATACTTTTGTTATAAACAAAGAGAAGAGTTATTTCCAAGATTAAGCTTTGTATAAGCCATGTAGGTTGCAATATTCGTAAACCGCGATAACTTGCTCACCTGGTAATAAAGCGAATTGGGCTTTTGGTTCTTGACCTGGTTGTAAGACTTTTCTTTGGTTGCCTAAATTTGTTTGCAGGGCAATCCATTGAATATAATGGGCTTCTAACATTGGATGATCTACTTCACCAACTTTAACGTTAACGATGTTGTCCACGACTTCATAGACTGGGACATGTTTCTCATGAGCGCCATCTTGGGTGTTAACTGGGATTTCTTCCATGGCTTCACCACAGCACTTTGTTGGGCAACTAGAGCAGTCATTAACTAATGCCACTATTTTGCCACATACTTTACATCTTAAAAATTTCATTATTGTGTATTCTCCGTTTTTGTATCTATCTTAATTATATTTCCTTATTGATATTATTGGCAAACTTCTTGCTTGATATTTTTAGATAAAAGAAAACGGTCATCCGTTGGATAACCGTCTACTTTTGATTTAATTAATTATTTAATTATTCAGCAGCTTTTTCTTCTGGTTGAGCTTCATCTTCATCATCTTTGACAGTAAGTCTAAGTGTTGGTGGGATTGTGGCTAAGGTGCCTAAACCAAAGAGCAAGAAGTAATTCTCAAATAATGGTTCTAATTCGCTTGCTGGATCTGCTTCAATCGCACTTAAGTCACTAGCGATATAGAATGAAGCGTACATGAAGACTAAGACCGCTAAGATGAAGCCTGTAGCGTAGAACATTTTGGCGATTCTCTTATTTCTAAATGATGTTAAGTAATAGATAAGAGATAGAACTGCGGCAACAAGCATTAATAAGCTAATAGCTAATAAAGCAACGTTTTGTGTGTAGACTTTAACGACCACTAAAACGAAAGAAACAATGATATTTGCCACTAATGTGAGAATAGAAACAACTCTTGAAAAGACATTTCTACCGGTTGTTAATGCGGCTAAGAATAAAACACCCGCTACTAATTCTAAAACACCAACTGAAGCCAAGTTACCTGGAGTTCTCGCAGTTGCGCAGAATGAGATAGCTAAGACAGCTAAGACAATTACGATGCCAGATAAAATAATCGCGGCTACTGGAAATTTTTTGTTTTCATTTTTACTCATAAGTATGAACCTACTTTCCTTTTGATTATAAACATCTATTTGTATAGACGCTAGAGAAAAGTGTTTTTGACTCTTCTCACCTATTAGACGTATAAAAAATGTAAAACTGCTAAAAAATGTGTTTTTCTTGCAAATAATATAAAAATATATAAAATAGACGCATAGATTGATAGAGGCGCGGTCTTTATCAGTAATAAGCAGAGACGGTAGTCGATGAGGCTTATGAAAGGAAATACCGCCGAAACCACTAGTAGACATATTAGTGAGTTGGGGTATAGGAGAACATCCTATGCACTCCTACAGCTATTGTTGTAGAGGAGCTATTGATGAAATCCTGTTCTTATACTGAGGTTGCATCGATAGAATGCAATCTTATTTTTTAGGAAAGGGGTTTCATCTGTGAGAAGAAACAATTATTTAGCGTTACTTGCGCTTTTATCATCATTATCTTTATCCGCTTGTGGAGCTAATCAAGTGGATAATACTAGATTAGTTATTGGTATGGAATGTGCATACCAACCTTTTAATTGGACGGTTAATAAGTCTAATGAATTCACTTTACCAATTGATGGCACGAATGAATTTGCTGATGGCTATGATATTGCTGTTGCTAGATTCTTATCTAAAGATTTAGGTAGAGATGTCGTTATTAAAAGAATTGAATGGGATGATCTTATTCCTTCACTTAATAGCGGTTCTATTAATATGGTTTTAGCTGGTATGTCTTCCACTGCTGAAAGAAGAAAGACTATTGATTTTACTGAACCATATTTAAAGAGCGATTTAGCGTGGTTGATTAAACAAGAAAATATTCCAGAAGGTAATTCTAAAGATAATCCACTTAGCTACGAGGGATTAAAAGAATTATTTAAAGGTCAATCATTAGTGTGTCAGGCTAATGTTGTTGGTGATGATATCATTGAAGATTATTTCGCTAGTGATTCATCTCTTAATATTAGACACAGCGCTGCTCAACAAACATATCCATTAGCGGCATTAGATGTACAGCGTGGCATTTCATTTGCGATGCCTGCTGAATTACCAGTTATTGAGGCGATGGCATCTTTAGATGGCTTAGGCGTTTTATACTGTGATTATTCTTTCTTAAGTGAAGGTGATTTAGAAGGTTTAGCGGTCAATATTGGTCTTAAAAAAGGTAACACCGCTTTACTTAATGATTTAAACGCTTCTTTAAGTAGACTTTCACAAGAAGAAAGAAGTCGCTTAATGGGTGAAGCTAGCCAAAGAAGTCAGGGTTGATTATAATGATAGATTTAGCAAAAGCTGGTGATTTATTCATTAGAAACCAAGGCCTCATCTGGGCGGGTATTATTTCCACGCTGATCTTATCGATATTCGGTACTGTCGTGGGTTTATTTCTTGGTGTCTTTATTGCCTATGGCAAGAATCTAAAAACAAAGCCTACTTCTTCTTGGATTAAGAAGGTTGGTTTCAATATTATTAAAGGATTATGTAATATCTATTCAGTTGTCTTAAGAGGGACACCAATGATGGTTCAAGCCTTAATCTTTAAATATGGTTGTGCAGCTTTAGGACTTAACTGGGACGCAATTAGATTCCCATCTTTAATTAGTGATGTTTTTAATGGTTGGTTCTTCGCTGGTTTAATTGTTATTACTTTTAACACTGCGGCCTATATGGCGGAAATTGTCCAATCTGGACTTAACGGTGTGGACATGGGTCAAGTTGAAGGAGCGAGAAGTTTAGGTATGAAGAGCTCCACTGCTTCTTTCTTTGTGGTCCTTCCTCAGGCTATTAGAAATTCCTTACCAGCGATTGGTAACGAATTAATTGTTAATATTAAAGACTCTTCTGTTTTAAACGTGATTGCTACGACTGAACTATATTATCGTATGAAGGTGATATCCACTGCTTCATATGCTTTCTTAGAAGGATATCTCATCTTAGCGGTCATCTACTTATTATTAACATTATTAGCCGCGGGTGTCCTTAAACTTATTGAAAAGAAACTAGATGGACAAAAGATCTCCCTTAATCCATTTAATAGATTTAAAAGAGGATTATTTGCATGAGTGAAGTTATTTTAGAAGTTAAAAACTTAGCAAAATTCTTTGACGCGAATAGAGTGCTTAAGGACATTAATCTCACAGTAAATAAGGGAGACGTGATAGCGATTATTGGTCCAAGTGGCTCTGGAAAATCAACATTTTTAAGATGTCTTAACTTATTAGAAGAACCCACAAGAGGATTACTCTCTTTTAAAGGTAATAATTACTTTAATATTGAGAAATGTAAGGATGATTTTGTGGATTATGATGCTTATCGAAAAGCAAAAGCAAAATATAAAGATGTCTTAGTGGAAGCAGAAGATAATCTTGCAATTTATCAAAATAAGATTATTGAAGGCTACGTCACAAAACAAAATAAAAGAAGAGTTAAAGAATGTAAGAAGATTTATAAGAAAGTCTTAAATGAGAAACCAAATAAAGCGGACTTCTTTGATAAAGATGCTTACGAAGCATTTATTAAAGAACATCCAATCACCGCGATTAGTGAAAAACAAAGAAACCAAATGCGTAGTCAAATGGCAATGGTTTTCCAAAGTTTTAATCTCTTTAGCAACATGGATGTTTTAAGAAACTGCACAATTGCTCAAACTAAGGTCTTAAAACGTAGTTATGAAGAAAGTAAAGAAAGAGCGATTCTAGAATTAACTAAAGTTAATATGCAAGATAGAATGAACTATCGTCCTCGTGCCTTAAGTGGCGGTCAAAAGCAAAGAGTGGCAATCGCAAGAGCGTTATGTATGGATCCTGAAATCATTTTATTTGATGAACCAACTTCCGCGTTAGATCCAGAAATGGTTAACGAAGTATTAGAAGTTATGAAGAAATTAGCCAAAGAAGGTAGAACCATGATTGTGGTCACTCATGAAATGAACTTCGCTAAGAACGTCGCTAATAAGGTTATCTTTATGGATGATGGCTATATCGTTGAAAGCGGGGATAGTAAATCCTTCTTTGCTCATCCTAAAGAAGAAAGAACTAAAGCTTTCTTAAAGAAGGCTAATATCAATTTATAGAATTAGTCTTCTTTTTCTAGTATCATAAAGCAAAGGTGATTTTTATGGATGATGAATTAAATAGACTTATTCTTTTAGAACAAGAAAGACAAAATAATGGCATTGAGCTTATCGCTAGTGAAAACTACGCTAGTATTGATGTAAGAAGTGCCTGTGGCTCTATTCTTACAAATAAATACGCTGAAGGCTTCCCGGGTCATAGATATTATGGGGGTTGTGAAGTCGTTGATGAAGTTGAAAACTTAGCGATTAATAGAGCGTGTGAATTATTTGGCTGTAAATATGCTAATGTCCAGCCACACAGTGGTTCACAAGCTAACGCTGCGGCTTATAGAGCCTTACTTCCAGATGGTGGCAAGATTCTTTCATTAGTCTTAAATGATGGAGGCCATTTAACTCATGGTTCTCCTGTTTCTTTTTCTTCTCACCTATATACATTTGTCCACTACCCATTAAAGGACGGTCATCTTGATTATGAAGAAATAGAAAGAATTGCAATAGAAGAAAAGCCAGATCTCATTATGGCGGGCTATTCTTCTTATCCATACACTATCGACTTTAAAAGATTTAGAGAAATTGCTGATAAAGTCGGTGCCTTATTTATGGTAGATATGGCCCATATTGCTGGTTTAGTAGCGGCAGGTCTTCATCCTTCACCAGTCCCTTACGCTGATGTTGTGACTTCCACTACTCATAAGACATTAAGAGGCCCTAGAGGTGGTCTTATTCTCACTAATAGTGAAGAAATGATTAAAAAGATTAACTCTGCGATCTTCCCATATTATCAAGGTGGACCATTAGAACATATTATTGGTGGTAAAGCCACTTGCTTTAAAGAAGCCTTAACACCTGAATTTAAAGAATATATTAAGCAAGTATTAGTTAATACTAAGGCATGCGCTGATAAGTTAGCAGAATTAGGGGCCTTAGTCTCTGGCACTGATAACCACTTATTCTTAGTTAATGTTTTAGATACATATGGTATGACTGGTAAAGATGCTCAATTAGCCTTAGAAGGCATTGGTATCACCACGAATAAGAACATGATTCCTAATGACACATTAACCCCTGGTAAAACCAGTGGCTTGCGTATTGGCTTTGCTGCAGTCACCACTAGAGGATGCACTAAAGAACAAGCGGAAGAAGTCGCTATTATTATTCATAAATATTTAAGCAAAGAAATAGATGATAAAAAGGCTAGAGAACTAGTCTCTAACCTTGTTAGTAACTGGAAACAAATCCAAGATATTTAATAAATCTTTTTGCGTATATCCTTGAATACCGCCCGTGAAGGTCTACCCTCACCTTTGTCAGCTCTTTCTAAGGACTCTTTCATCATATTGTCAAAGTCCTCTTCACTCATATCCTCCATTACTGGCACATTCGGAGGCAAGGTGATGGAAAAAGGAATGCTATTTGTGTGAATTATTTGGTGATAAAGAGCATTAATTGCAGAAGAAGGCGACATACCTAAACTCGCTAATATCGCTTCAGCTTTTTTCTTTATTTCCGGTTCCACTCTAACAACTATATTTGCGCTTTTATTTGCCATAATAATACTTCCTTATCTAAATATTATTATTCCATTTTGTATTATATTTGTATATACAATACTAATTGATTAAAGTAATAAAAAAACTAGAGCAAATTCACTCTAGTTTATTTCATGTAAGTTACTTTTAATTTTTCTTTTTAGCGGCTTTGATCTTTTCTTTAATAGTGTCAATTGCTTCGTTTTTATCATCTTTAGTCAAGATCATTGCGGATATTTGACCATTAACTCTAGTTTTAATCGCTAGAATCTTTTTAGTTTCAAATGTTTTTGATTTAGCATATTGGAATTTATATCTAAATTCACCTCTAAGGCCTTCTCTAATAGTTTCAAATTTATAATATTGCTCAAAATAATCATCATAGATATTGATACACATATCACTGGCTTTGGTATTTTTACGGTTATTATGAATACCAGCGGCAAGTAGGAAATAAATACCCACTATTACTACAAACGTAATAGAAGAAATGATAATAGCAGGAATAATCGCGGACATTGGATTGTTAAGATTTAATAGGAATTCAAGACCGACAATAATGGCTATACCAACAATAAGGATGAGTATAATTGTTTTACCTAACATAAATGTTAATAAGAAAAGAGAAGCCTTAAATGACTTAGCGGTTGGTGCTTCATTAATAGGAAAACTCTTTAAAGGAGTTGGTCCTTCTTCACCTTCTTTTTTAATATCCACGATTGCGCCTCCATCTGTCATCACTTTCTTTTGTGATTCTACAGCTTTAACAACACTTTCAGTGTCAAGTGACATTTCGATGTTACTTGGAGTTTTACTCTTAAATCTCTTTTTATTAACTAAATAGATGATTAAGTCAGCGACAAAGACTGGGATGGAGAAAATCCACACCACAAAGCAAATGGCCGCGCCCATGAAGCAAGCATCATAGACTGGGTCTGGAACGTTTGGATCAGCAGGAACACCTCTAACAGCAATCGCAATAACAGCGGCGATTAAAAAGAAACCGGCTAAGGTGATTGATCCCACCAGTAAACCAAAGACAATAATGTGTAAGGGATTTTTCCAGTATGGTTTAAACATATATTACTTTTTCTCCAATTCAGTTCCCTTATACATATAGTCGTTCCAAGGGAAGTTTTTCCATGTGTTAAAGTGTAATCTATGCATCTCTTCTGTGACAAGAATTATCTTACCTACGATATGTCTTTTTGGAACAAAATCATAGATTTGTTCGTTCACCGCTAAAGCAAACTGTGTTAAGTCGTTTTCAATGATTGGGGAATAGATGACACCATATGATAAATCAAAGTGCCATGGTTCATTATTTTTAATGCCATCGAAATGGATACCTTGATGGTCAAATCTGATCTTACCATGACCACATGGGATAGATGTTTTCTTATTATCTTTTATTGGTTTATAAGTTGGTAATTCACCAATATCGACTTCTTCTTCTAAGTAGAAGTCTTTATTATCTCTAATTTCATGAATGACTTGCACTCTTTCCCAGTCCACCCAATCAGTTGGGGTATCAAAGATCTTACAAGTATCATCAAATGGATAGAAGTCATAATAATCATCCATACAACCACCATTACCGCAGTTTGTACATCTAATATATTTACCAGCGGCATCCATTTCTAATTCATGACCGCATCTTGGACATTTATATAACATATCTTGCATATTGGTCATAATACGACCTTTGCTCTTATATTTGATATGTTGTGTCTTATTCCATTTATAGTCATCGTGATGGAAAGCTTCATTAATCTTATTATCAATTTCTTCAGGAGACATTTTTAATAAGTCTTCTGGTTTAAATAATAAGGATAAAGTAGCGTTTACTCTACCAATACGGTCATCGATACAAACTTTATGAGAGGTGAGATAAGCACCTTCTAATTTCATAAAATAAACAGGGATATGATAGTATTTTAAAAATCTACCAGTACCTGGAACAATTGGCTGGTTATGACCAAAGATAGAAGAAGTTCCTTCTGGAGCAAAAGCAATTGTGCCACCCGCTTTGATGACTTTATCCATCGCTCTTATGCTCTTTGGGTCGTTAGTGAAGTTCTTCTTTGGAATGACTTGGGCTTTTTTAAATAACCAAGTGAATTTCTTTCTAAAGAATTCTTGATAGCCAGCGAGCATATTAAATTTATGAGGGGCGATAAGATTCTTTAAGAATAAATAGTCTCTTCTAGATTGATGATTCCAAATAATAAAAGCGGGACCTTTATATTTGTTAATATCATCAATAACTTTATATTTAACGTGATATTTTGGGCCGAAGAATGGGGATCTTGCTAAAACAGCGTATAAGAACCACACAAAGTTAGATGGTTGTTTATATTCTCTTTTTGCTAGTTGTTCGGCGATAGTTAATTTTTGTTTTGGCATAAATTTCTCCGTCCCAAAAGAATATATGAATTTTTTATTAAATAAAAGACCTTTATTGTAAATCAGTAATGACTTTGTTGAGGTCTTATAAGTTTTCTGGGGATAAATCGACTTTTCTTTTCCTAGTTTTAATACCAGCGTCAGCGAGTTCTTTAATGAAGTCAGCGATGTCTTTCTTATCGCTTAAATAATAGTAGAAAAGGATGTTCTCTTCTGTTTCTTCCATTAAGAAATTAAGACGTCCCATATTATCTAATTGGGCGTTTCTAACAATCTTTTCATCTAACGCCATAGAGATATCATCTAATTTAATTCTTTTTAAAATTGGATAATGATAAACATCCCCCATGATTTGCGCGGGAGCGTTATCATCATATAAATAAAGTTCATTATCAGTAATCGCTAAAGCGGCTTGGGTATACATTTCATTTTCATTAAATTGAAATAAACCAGGCACAATAGCTTTTACTTTATCGTATTCATCAAGACTTAGTTTCATACCTGCCACTATTATAGCAATAATAGAAGGTATAAAAATATTTTTTATCATTTCAGTGAACATTTTGATTTGTTTGTGCTAATATCTTTATCGTTATGAAAGACGACCGCGAAAAACTTATTATTGCAACATTAGATAAAATTAGACATTTCTTACAAAGAGATGGTGGCGATGTTGAATTCGTCTCTTTTGCCGATGGTGTTGTCTATGTTAAATTACATGGCGCTTGCCAAGACTGCGCTTATGCGAACAACGACATCAAAGATTTAGTGGAAGTCATCTTACAAGAAGAAGTTCCAGGTGTTACTGAAGTTCGTCTTTATCAGGAAGACCAGTTTTAATTAACTGAATTTGGGGTGTCGCCAAGCGGTAAGGCAGTGGACTCTGAATTCACCATTCACTGGTTCGATCCCAGTCACCCCAGCCAATTAGTATGAAAAAACCTGACTTGATGATAGCCAGGTTTTCTTTTTTGTTATTAACGGTTAGCGCCAACCGTACCAGTGTTTAACAGCGGCCATTCTTTCGCACGTCATTAACTGATAACCAGTTTGGTCTAAGACTTTATGGAAGTCTTCTTGGTCAAGGTTTAATTCGGTGAAGACCACCACTTCTTTCTTGTAGCGGTTAGCCTTCACTTTCTTAACCTTGATGTTTTTAAGTATTGCTTCTTCAACATGTAATTCGCACATGCCACATCTCATACCAAGTACTTTAAGAACATATTTATTCATATTAGAGTTTTCCTTTATGGTATTGCTTTAATATCTTTTTCTTATTGATATGATGGCAAGCACAATCGCCTGTTGGAAGATGATGGATTTTTTTATAGATATATCGACCAAGAACAAGCGCAACGAAAGAGATAGCCGCGACTAGGACTAATACTTCAATCCAAATTGTACTAGGATCTTTAAACATCGATATTCTCCTTTATTAGTTATTAGCTAACGCTAATTTGTGACGTCTGCTGACAACGATGCCAGCACCGGTAACAGCACCCGCTAAAGCGAGGGTTACTAATAAGCCACCCCACCAAGCAACTTCATATAAGGCACCAACCCAGTAGACTAATAAGGCAAAGCCATAGGACATAGTGAACCACCATAATAAGGTGAGCCAGAATTCTTTACCTTTTTGTTCACCATGTGTAGCACCGATAGCGGCGAAGCATGGGATGGTGAATAAGTTATAAACAGCGAAGCTATAAGTGCCAGCTAAGGATAAGCCAATTGTGCCTTCTTCTAAGCCAAGTTCTGCCATTGTGGCAACGACATCTTCTTTAGCGATTAAACCAGTTAATGTAGAGACGACATATTTCCAGCCATCTGTATTATTGGTCCAACCACCAGCGAGAGGTCCTAAAGGATAGAAGAAGTATCTTAAGCCTCTACCTAAGTAAGCAAGGATTGAGCCATCAATATGTAAGACCCATTCCATTTCCCCTTCCGCGTTAGCTTCTTCGAATAAGAGTAAACCGAATTTACCTTCTTCCCAACCAAATGATTTAAGGAACCAAATCACGATTGTACAAGCGGCAATGACGGTACCAGCTTTAATTAAATAGTGTTTGAACTTTTCCCAAAGGTGGGCACCAACGTTTCTTGGTTGTGGTAAGTGATAAGCAGGTAACTCCATAATGAATGGAGAGACATATTGATCTTTGGAGAATAACTTCATGAATAAGGCGAAGATAATCGCACAGGCAATACCACCGACATAGATAGTAAAGACGAAGATATCACCAGCGAAACCTGCCATAGCACCAATGCCCGCTAATAAAGCCCAAATAGGAGCTTTAGCGCCACATGAGAAGCATGTCATTAATCTAATGGTTCTATTCTTTTCTCTTTCATCTTCTAATGTTCTAGTGGCCATAATCGCAGGAACACTGCAGCCAAAGCCTGTTAACATTGGAATAAAGGCTTTACCAGATAAACCAAATTTTCTAAACGCTCTATCTAAGATAAAGGCCACACGTGCCATATAACCACTATCTTCTAAGATCGCAATGAATAAGAAGAGAATCATGATTTGTGGAACGAATGATAAGACAGCATCAAGACCAGTTAAGATACCATCACAAACAAGGGATGTATACCATTGGCCTGCTGGCATCCATGAACCAACCCAGTCAATCAAACTACCGGTGAGCCAACCAAACCAGCTTTGTAACCAGACACCGATAGATGGAATACCACCTAATGGTTCACCTTCATAACCCATACCGGTGAAGTAATTGATCCAACCTTCGTGGGTAATTTCTAAACCGAAGATTCTATTTAAGAATAAGATATCTTCAGAGAAGGTGACGTGGAAAATAAAGAACATGATGACCACGAATAATGGGAGAGCCCAAATTCTATGAGTCATAACTTTATCAATCTGTCAGATTTGCTCAATTGTTCTTTTTGCTCACCGTTATTCGCTTTCTTAAACGCGGTAGCGTAATTCTTAGCAATATATTCGTAACGGTTATCAGCGATTAAAGCTTCAAAGTCACTACCGAATGTATCATTTTTAAATGTCGCTTTGAATTTATTAACAGTTTCCACTGCTTCTGGATGCATCTTGACTTCAAGTTCATCCATTTCCACTAACTTGATCGCGTGGAATAATGGGTTTTCAATACCTTTTAATTCAAAAGCGATTTGGACATCACTAATTAAATGTAATAAGGATTTGTCTTCAATGATTGTCGCACCTTTACGTTCCTTGTTACTGGCTTTAACAGCTTCTTGCATTAATTCATCTAAGTTTTCTTGTTTTAACGCAGAGATTTCAACAACTGGAACACCAAGTTTTTCTTGTAAGGCTTTGGCGTCAATCTTATCGCCGTTTTTTCTCACGACGTCGCTCATATTTAAGGCCACGACCACTGGAACATCAATTTCCAAGATTTGTGTTGTTAAATATAAGTTTCTTTCTAAGTTTGTGGCGTCTACGATGTTGATAACACAATCTGGTTTTTCATCTAAGACGTAGTTTCTTGAGATAACTTCTTCTGGAGTATATGGGGATAAGGAATAAATACCTGGTAAGTCAACGATGTAAATTGGTTCATCGAGTTTACGGTATGTACCTTCTCTTTTATCGACTGTAACACCTGGCCAGTTACCAACGTGTGCGGTCGCACCAGTTAAGGAGTTAAATAATGTGGTTTTACCGGAGTTAGGATTACCCGCTAATGCAAATCTTTTCATATTACTTAGCGTCCTCCACTTCGATATTGACTAGCTCGGCTTCCGCTTTTCTAAGCGAAAGTTCATAACCACGAATGGTGATTTCGATAGGATCACCCAAAGGTGCTTTCTTTCTTAATGTTACTTTTGCACCAGGAGTAACACCCATGTCGAATAAACGACGACGAACTTTGCCGTCTCCTTCAACACTCTTCACAAGGCCAGTCTCGCCTTTTTCTATTCTATCTAGTTTTTTAAGCATAAATTCCTCCCCTTCTACGCAACTAGAATTTTACTCGCGGTTTCACGGTTGAACGCTAAACGAATACCTTTTACGACACAGATGGTATTTCCACCACGAGAGGAGATAACTGTGATTTTTCCATTTGTCACCACTCCTAAAGATTCAAGATGTCTTTTAGTCTTTTCATCCGCTAGTACTTTGATGATTGTTAACTCAGTATCAGTTGGGGCAATAACAATTGGCATATAATAGTCCTCCTATAGTTAGTTTTCACTAACTGCAACTATTATATACTTATAATTGTCTATGTAAAGAAAAAAGTTAGTTTTCACTAACTCTTGTCTCTTTATTATAAATAAACTAATTATTTCTTCTTCTCATACGCTCTTTTAATAGCTTCCCAGGTTTTATCTGAGATATCATGTTCCATTTTGCAAGCATCTTCCATCGCTGTTTCTTCATCAACACCAATGGAGACTAGCAATTGAGTGATGATTGTATGTTTTTCTAATGTCTTTTCCGCGATTGCTAGACCAGATGGGGTTAAGGTGATTTCACCTTTATTATTGATTTCAATATAGCCTTGGTCTTTTAGTTTATTCATCGCTACAGAAACAGATGGTTTAGAAAAAGATAAACCACGCGCGACATCAATAGCGTGCACGTTATCCTTTTCTTTACTAATTTGTAAAATCTTTTCTAAATAGTCTTCTTGCGATTCTAAACGTTTCATACATTGATACTATAAAATGTTTTTTCTTAAATAGCAAAAATATTACTCTTCATTATTGAGATATTTATATAATTCTTCGCACGCTAATGACATTTTAGTAACGGAGAACTTCTCACATTTTGGATAGACATAGAAGGTATCATTGAGTGTATTAAGATCAACACAATCACCAAATTTACCCAAATATTCATATTCAATATGGACACTATAGTGGTCTTTGGCTAATAAAGTGACTTCATAGTCTTCATCTTTATATCGACCTTTCAAGGTGAAACCGTTCATATTATGCACTAATGTGCCCATACCTAAATCAATATATCCTTTAGCGTTCGGTAAAGCGTCCACTCTCACTGGACATTCGAAGTAATATTTGCCTTCTCTAACTTCTTTTCTAACATTACTTCTTTCCCATTCATACCAGTCTGGAATGTGTGGGAATTCAGTCTCGCCTTCTAAAGCTTTTAATACCCCGTGTTCGTCCATTTCGTAAGTTTTACCACAATGATTACATTTTATTTGTGTGCCTTCACTACTCATTTCATATTCAGTTCCACAGTGTGGACATTGATATAAAACTTTATGTAGGCCTTTAGCCCTATCTTTATCAGTGAGAAGAATACCGCTTTCTTTTAACCAAGCATAATCATCATATTCTAAAGCTTTTTGTAAGCGAGCATCTAATTCATCCACTGATAACTTTTCTACTTCTTCTTTAGAGGCGATACATTCTAATGTGGCTTCTAGTCCTTTAATCTTTCTTCTTTTTGGATTATAGAAAGGTTCAACAATATGGTCACCGTGTGTTGTAAGAGTCACTAATGGGACTTTAAAGGCTTTCGCTAAAGCAGCATTACTCTTCGGTACGATTGATTTAGTGCCACATAATGAATATCTAGCTTCAGGATAGATGACCATAATGTCACCATTATTGATGACTTTACGGATTTGTCTAAGTAGGTTCACATCATTAGTGAATTTTCTTTTACATATACCACCAATAGAACGGAGTAACCATTCTCTTTTGATAAAACCATCAATGGCGACGATATAGTTACAGCGGTTAGGTAATATTGCTTTCTCAAGCACCATTAAATCATAATAGGAATTATGGTTTCCCATTAAGATATATGGAGGTTTAATACCTTCCATATTCACTTTGCGAATAATTTGACCTTGCTTACTAGTGGTAATCCCAGCAATGATTTTCATTAAAAAACGAAGCTTCTGCCTAGTAGGTGACTTTTTCATGTCAAATCTTTTAATATCGTCGAGCATATCTATATTTTAGATATAAAAAGACTTTGTTTCAACAAAGCCCTTTTCATTAATAGTCTGTTTGATCTTCTACAACCTTAATGTTGTTAATATCAATATAACATTCTTCTCCTGATACCAAGCATTCAAGAGTCATACCTCTTCTTAAATCCTCATAGTCATATCTAGATATTTGAGTGGAATATTTTTGAGAGTTACCATTATCATCCTTATAAGAGACAATCATTTGATAAGTCCAACCACCATGACGGAAGTGATGACTTCTAAGGTCTTCAATGATACATGTTGAAGGTCTACCATTTTCAACTACTTTTTGATTAACTCTACCTCTATTTAATGTGACGACACCTAAAACAATAACAAATGCACATATAACAACTCCGAAGAACATACCAATCGTAAGTGAGAATTTTGCCATTTCTATATGAGCATCTGAGGTTGATGGCCAACCAGAAGATGAAGTTTCAAACAATGTGGCACTGTTATAAATAGCAAAGCCTAAAATAAGCGCTGCTGTTACAGCACCAATAACAATCATAATAATGCCACCAGTTTTACTACCACGAGTTTTCATATTAAATAGCCAGACCAATTGTAGCAAAAAAGAACTGAATATAACAGTGTTTTTATGAGTGGGTGCTATTAAAAGCGTAATAGCAAAAATTATTAGTTCTTAAAAAATCGGACAAAAATGAAAAATCTTACCTATTTATCTATTAGGAGGACTTTTTATGTCTAGATATAGAAAATATAACGGCCATGACAAATACCACTTTCGTTTTTATAGAAAAAATGGCCATCATCCATTTATTGTTGTCTTAGTAGAAACGAGGATCGAAGATAACAAAACTACTTTAAGTGGATATATGATTACTCACGATATTAAGAAAATGTTAGACTATCCAAATTCATATATTCAATTAAGTCATAATCCAAATCCAAAAGATGAAAGTCCAGCTTATCTTTGTGTAGTCAGAATTGACAATATTCCTCAAAAGTTTTTCTCAAAACCTTTTTCCAATTGGCATTTATCAAAAGAAGACGAAGCACTAATTGATGTTCTAGAAAAGAAAAAATCTTCCTAAAAGGAAGATGGTTTCACATTGAGCCGCTTACCCCAATAAGCCAGTGCATAATCTCTATGACTCAAATGCTATCGTATAGTTACATGAATGGGGGCTATACTTACCAAGGATGGATTATCATCCTTCTGTATTGAAGCATTTCCCGAAGAATAGCTTCATATCTATGTTTACCAGTAAACTGGTATCGGGCTGTTTGGTGGATCCGACGAGGATCGAACTCGCTACCTCCTCCATGCCATGGAGGCGCTCTCCCAGGTGAGCTACGGACCCACAGTGCGATATTTATTATACATTAATTCATTTGTTAGACAACAATAATTTTGTATTTTTACAAAAAAGAAAAGGTGATAACCACCTTTCTTATATAGTGGCGCGCTTGAGACGATTTGAACGCCCGACTTCTTCCTTAGGAGGGAAGCGCTCTATCCAGCTGAGCTACAAGCGCGTGATAAGTTAATCACTTATCGTAGCCGTTTGGGTTCTTGGACTGCCATCTCCAGGAATCACGGCAAGCATCTTCGATGTTGAGTTTTGTTTTAAATCCCATTTCTTGATAGGCTTTAGAAACTTCAGCGTAGTTTTCATCAACATCACCAGGACGTCTTGGACAGATGACGTATGGAAGTTTCATATTGTTAGCCTTTTCAAAAGCGTGAACTAATTCAAGAACTGATGTGCCTTTACCTGTACCTAAGTTATAGATAACTAATCCTGGTTTTTCTTCTAATTTCTTTAAGGCACATAAGTGACCATGGGCTAAATCCACAACGTGGATATAGTCTCTAACACCAGTGCCATCCACTGTTTTATAGTCATCGCCATATACATTTAAATGAGGACGTTTACCAACAGCGACTTGAGTGATATATGGCATTAAGTTATTTGGGATACCGTTAGGATCTTCACCAATAAGGCCACTTTCATGGGCGCCGATTGGGTTAAAGTATCTTAAGATAGCGATATTCGCTTCTTTATGTTCTTTTGCGTAATCCTTTAATAAATATTCAATATCTAATTTGGTTTGACCATATGGGTTTGTACAGCCACCGACCTTATCACTTTCTTTAAGTGGGACATGGTCAGGGACACCATAGACTGTCGCGCTAGAGGAGAAGACAATATTAGTGACATTAAATTCACTCATAAGCCTTAATAAAACCTTACTACTACCGATATTGTTATCGATATATAGTTGTGGCTTCGCTACAGATTCCGCGACACTCTTTAAACCAGCGAAGTGGATGATATCTGTAATCTTTTCTTTTTGGAAAACTTCTTTTAATTTTTCATAGTTAGTGCAATCGACTTCATAGAATCTTGGTTTCTTACCTGTGATTTTATAAATACGATTTAAAACTTCTGGTTTACTATTAACGTAGTTATCAACAATTACTACATCATAGTTATTATTTAAGAGTTCCACGACTGTATGGGAACCGATATAACCTGTACCACCTGTGACTAAAATTGCCATATTATTTTTCCTCCAATTTCATCAAGAGCATATCTTTGATTTTAAGTGAATCGACTTTGTTTTTAGTTTCTTTATAGATTTGGCCTAATAAGTAATTTAAGGCCTTATCTTTGCCGGCTTTATAATCTTGAACCGCAATATTATATTTTACCAGTATTTCATCAATGATGGCGGATAATTCTTTATTATCAAGACTATGAGTGAAGCCATTTTCCTCTAATAAGCTATCTAAATTCTTCTTGGATTCTAATAATTGCTTATAAAGAATTGAGGCTTGTTTATAAGTGATTTCTTCATCATCGTAAAGCCTTAATAAAGATAATAAATCTTTTTCAATTTCTAATAGTTTTTCACTACCGTGTCGCTTAATTTCACTTCTGACACGTGTTAAAACAAAGTTACTGACTTTAAGGGTAGCAAGGCCTTCTTCCTTTAATTCAGAGAAGAGTTTAAATAGATATGAATCATTATTAATCTCATCTATTGTTTCTGGCAAAAGGAAGTCGACTTTAAATTTCTTGTTGGCCTTATAGTTGAGTGCTTCATCTACGAGTTCTTGGCTAATTCTAATAGGCGCGATGGTTGCGTCCGCGAAATAGCGATAATCAATCTTTGTGTTCTTTTTACGCATAAAGATTGTTTCGTTTTTAGCCTCATCATATCTTCTTGTTTCTGGTTTAACAGATTTACCACTACTAACGATTTCTTTTTGACGTTTGATTTCACTCGTGATGGCTTTCTCAACATTCTTAAAGCCGTTGAGATTTTTAAGTTCAACAATTTCACCATTAACGCCATCAACATTAAGTGAGATATTAACGTCCACTCTCATGGTGCCTTCTTGCAAACGACCATTACTAACACCTAGCGACATAGCAATATCTCTGATATCTTCTAGGAAGATTCTTGCTTCTTTACCGTTTCTAATATCTGGATCAGTAACGATTTCAATTAAACCCATACCCGCTCGATTAAAATCTAATAATGTTTTATCTTTAGCATGGATTTGTTTTGCGGAGTCTTCTTCGATATGTAAATGGTTAATTCTAATAATCTTGATGCTATCATCAACGTTAATTGCAAGATGACCATTTTTACCTATTGGATGGAAGAACTGTGTTAATTGATAGCCTTTGGCTAAATCACTATAGAAATAGTTCTTTCTATCAAATCTAATTAATCTATCTAATTCCATATGAAGTGCGTTAACCATTCTTATCGCAGATATAACACACTTCTTATTCAAAACAGGCATTGCACCTGGAAAAGCCATATCGATTAAACCAACATTACTATTAGGGGCTTTACCAAATGTTGTAGGAGCACCACAAAAAAGCTTAGATTCACTAAGTAGTTGTAGATGTATTTCAAGACCTATTATTGCGACGTAATTCATACTATTTCTTAGTGAGGTCCTTTAAGCCTGTAATATCTTCCACTACTTGGGCAATATTAAATAATTTAGATTCAGTGAAATGATGAGAAGTGATATTAACACCAAATGGCATCTCACTTTCAAACCCTAATGGTAATGTAATTGATGGATAGCCACCTAAATTAGCAAATGCTAAATAGTTATCAGAAATAGCGGCATCCTTATTAAATGATTTCTTAGGTGTATCATCGCCAAACAAAGGAGCGATTGTTGGAGAAGCAGGGAGAATAATTGCGTCATTACTTTCTAAGACTTTATTAAATGTTTCCACAATCATTCTTCTGCAGCGGAGCGCTCTTAAATATATTTCTTCTTGGTTTTCTTCTAGTAAGGAAATAGAGCCAATCACAAATCTTCTTCTAATACGATCAGAGAAACCTTCAGTTCTTACTTTAAAGAGCATTTCTTCAAATGTATCAGCGTCTTTATATGTGCCAAATTTAATACCGTCAAGATTAGCGTTATTACTTGTGGCTTCCGCACTTGAGATAATGTAATAAGCGGGATAAATAGCCTCTGCGATAGGCAAAGTAATTGAGACGGTATTGATTTTATGACCTTTTTGTTTAAGTTCTTCGATTAATAAATCAAAGGCTTTTTTAATTGTTTCATCCTTTAAATCATCATAGATTTCTTTAATAACAGCGAAAGTATATGGTTCTTTATTCTCTTTAATCGCGGCAACATAATCTTCCATTGGTAAAGAGGAAGAAGTTGTATCTTTATCATCATGTCCCCCTAAGACATTAAGTAATAAAGCGCTTTCCTTAACGTTCTTGGTGAAATATGAAACATGATCTAAAGAAGCAGAGAAAGTAAATAAACCAAATCTAGATATTTTGCCCCAGGTTGGTTTAAAGCCAACGAGCGCACTATAGGAAGCAGGCTTACGCACACTATCGCCTGTATCAGAGCCAATAGCGTAAGGGACTATACCTGCAGCACAAGCGGCAGCGCTACCACAAGAAGAGCCACCAACCATTCTTGTTTTGCTTTCATCCCAAGGATTATATGTTTTACCAAGATGACCACTACTACCTGTACCGCCCATCGCTAATTCATCTAATGTTGTTTTAGCAATTGGAATAGCTTTTTTATTCAATAATCTCGTATATACTTCAGCATCAAATGGAGGGAGGTAACCTTCTAATAATCTAGAAGAGGCAGTTGTAGGAATATCTTTTGTGGAGAAATTATCTTTAATCGCAAAAGGTATACCCCATAAAGGATTATCCACTTCTACTTCTTGCTTAGATAACTCACTAGCGAGTTTAATCGCTTCTTTTTCATAAATATATTCAAAGGCATTATTAGTGTCCCTTTTAATCTTTTCTAAAGCTTCTTTAACTAAATCTAAAGGAGTGACCTCTTTATTAACTAAGGCCTGATGTATTTCAAAGATGTTTTTAGATAAATAGTCCATTATCTTACCACCTTTGGAATGACAATTTGTCCTTCTTCCACTTTGGAGGCATTCTTTAAAGCCTCTTCTTGTGTCAAACAAGGTTCAGTTACATCTTCTCTTAAATAATCAGTCACTAAGTCATAAGGAAAGACCATGGGTTTAACATGGTCGATATTGGGAATATTCTTCATACATTCAATGGCTTCTAAGATATCAGCGTATTCTTCAGTTAATACTTGAAGTTCAACTTCATCAATATCAAACATCAAATTATGCGCTGCTGCTAGAAGCGACTTTTGACTGACCTTTTTCATATTATTTTAATAATTCTAAGAATTCTTCTTCGTTTAAAACTGTAATACCTAAAGCTTGGGCTTTATCAAGTTTACTTCCTGCTTCCTCACCAGCGATAACAACATCAGTAGCCTTAGAAACAGAACCTGTCACTTTAGCGCCTAAGTTTTCTAATATTTCAGTAGCTTCTTTTCTACCATATTTACTTAAGGTACCAGTTAAGACAACTGTTTTACCGGAGAAATATGAATCAGCGGCTTTGACTGTACTACCTAAGTAGTTAAAGTTAACGTGTTGTTCTTTTAAAGCGTTAATGGTTTCGATATTTCTTTCATCAGCGAAGAAATTGACAATTGATTTAGCCACGACTGGACCAACATCAGGTATTTCTAATAATTCTTCTTCACTTGCGGCGATGAGATTATCAATATTCATATATTTTCTCGCTAAGGTTTTAGCCATCTTCACACCGACTTCTTTAATGCCTAAACCAAATAACACTCTTTCTAAAGAGTTTTCTTTGCTCTTTTCAATCGCGTTAATTAAGTTATCTACGGACTTGGATTGCCAGCCATCTAAAGAGATGATTTCATCACGGTGATCCGCGAGAGTATAAATTTCTTTAACATTTCTAAAGAAACCTTGATTAAAGAATTGTTCTGCCACTCTTTCACCTAAGCCTTCAATATCCATCGCTTCTCTACTTGAGAAGTGAATGATAGATTCAATTTGTCTAGCGTCACAATGTGGATTGCAGCAGAAATGCATCGCATCTTTTCTAATTAAAGGTAAGCCGCAGACTGGGCAGTTATTAATCATCACAAATGGGATTTCTGTTCCTGTTCTTCTTTCTTTAACTGGACGAACGACTTCAGGAATAACATCACCCGCTTTACGGATAACGACATAGTCCCCAATCTTTAAATCTTTTTCTTTAATGAAATCTTCATTGTGAAGAGTGGCTCTTTGCACTACTGAACCCGCCACTCTAACAGGAGTTAAAACAGCGTTAGGGGTAATCTTACCAGTTCTACCAACAGTGAAGATAATATCTTCAAGTTTAGTAATAACTTCTTCAGGTGGGAATTTATAAGCGATTGCCCATCTTGGGGTTTTCGCAGTATAACCTAACTTATCATATAAAGCCATATCATCAACTTTGATGACGATACCATCGATATCATAGGCTAAGCTAGGACGTTTTTCGGTATATTCTTCAATGTATTTAAGCACTTCATCAATGCCGTTACATAATCTTCTTTCAGGGTTTGTTTTAAAACCAAGAGAGTCCGCCATTTTGAGAGCTTCACTATGGTATCTAATACCAAAATCACTAGCGTTAACAAAGTAATACCAGAAAGCATCTAATCCACGAGAAGCCGCAATACCACTATCGAGTTGCCTAATACTACCAGCGGCAGCGTTTCTTGCGTTAGCGAACAATGGTTCGCCTGCTTGTTCTCTTTCTTTATTTAGTCTTTCAAGAGACTTTTTAGGCATGAAAACTTCGCCTCTAATTTCAAAGTCATCTTGGATACTTATGCGAGATGGTATTGATTTAATGGTGATAACATTTGCAGTAACATCTTCACCAGTGACACCATTACCTCTAGTCGCAGCGTATTCTAAATTGCCATGATAGACAAGAGACATACCTAAACCATCAATCTTCATTTCCGCCATATAGATGACTTTATCTAAGCCAGTAATTTCTCTAACTTTTTTATCAAAGTCTCTTAAGTCATCTTCATTAAAAGCGTTAGCTAAAGAAAGCATCATTCTTTTATGCGTGACTTCTTTAAATTTATCTTGGACAATGCCGCCCACTCTTTGAGAGGGGCTTAAAGGAGATTGGAATTCAGGATGCTCATTTTCGAGCATGATTAATTCTTGCATGAGGCGGTCATATTCCGCGTCAGTAACTGATGGGTTATCTAATACATAGTATTCGTAGTTATACTTTTCTAATAAATTTCTTATTTCATCAATTCTTTCTTTGACACTCATGCTTCATGTCCTCCTTTGGAAACACTGGGGTGTGTTCCAAGTATTGATTTTTCACCATGTTCTTCGAAATTCACTTTAATAATATCATCGCCTTCTAAAGCTACGACAACACCTTTGCCTAGTTTCTTATGAATAACAATGTCACCAACTTTCCAATCATCGACATCATTTCTCACATCATCAAATATTGGAGTGCTTGGCTTCTTTTCTTTTTCAAAGTCTAAATGATCGCCATCATCAAAATGGTAAACCTTTGGTCTTTGCACTTGTGGACGAGGGACACTACGGAACATAATGTCTCTATTTTGTACCACTTCATTACCAGATTCCTTTAAGAACTGAGACGGGACTAAATTACCTTGGATAACATAAGAGAAGTCCATTGCTAAGGTGAGATAGAGTTTCTTTTTGGCTCTAGTCATCGCAACATAGGCTAATCTTCTTTCTTCTTCCATGGCAACATAGCCACCTTCCATCATCGCTCTTTGGTTTGGGAATACGCCTTGGTTAAAGCGTAAAACAAAAACGACTGGATATTCTAAGCCTTTAGCGGTATGAACGGTCATCAATGTGACATGGTCACCATCAATGATTTCATCTTGTGCACTTAATAAAGCAATGTTTTGTAAATATTCATCAAATGTGGATGAAGGATTGTTCTTTAAATAGTGACGGATATCTTCAAATAAGGCTTTCACGTTTTCAATACGTTCATCGCCATCGTCCTCTTTTCTAAGATATTCTTGATAACCTGTATTCCAAATCATATCTTCTAAGATTTTAGAGAATACTTCTTCATTCTTTTTGATATCTTCTCTAGCAATTTCAATAAGTTTAACCATGCCTTTAGCCGCGTTGATTAAAGATGTTTTGATTTCACTATCTTTTGGATCGACGTCTCTCACATATTCATATAAGGATTTATTAGCGGCATCCGCTTCTGATTTAAGTAAGTTTTCAGAAGTTTCACCAAATCCTCTTTTAGGAACATTTAAAATACGAGAGAAAGAGATATCATCTTTTGTATTTACGATTAAATGGAAATAGGCTAAGACATCTTTAATTTCTCTTCTTTGATAGAACTTAGTGCCACCGAAGATTTTATAAGGAATTTGATAGCGAGTGAGAGCCGCTTCAAAGTCCATAGTGATGTAGTTAGAACGATATAGTAATGCAATATCAGCATAGTTATAGCCACCATAGTCTTTAAGTCTTCTGATTTCTCTAGCGACATAGTCGGCTTCAAGTCTACCAGAAGGAGAACAATTAACAGTGATAGGTTCACCACCCACTTCTTTTGTATATAAGTTCTTAGTAACTCTAAGTTTGTTATAAGCGATTAATTTATTCGCAGCATTTAAGATAGCTTGTGTACTACGATAGTTTCTATCCAAAACGATAGTAATCATATCTAAATAACGCTTATTTAAATCTAGGATAATGTTTTGATTAGCCCCTCTCCAGGTATAGATGGTTTGGTCTGGATCACCCACAACATATAAAGATGTTGATGGTTTTTTAAGGAAGTTAATCATCTTGTATTCCACATCGTTCGTATCTTGGAATTCATCGATTAAGATATGTTCAATTCTTTCTTGCCACTTAATGCGGATATCTGGATAGTTTTCTAAAATGTAATTTGTTTGTAAAAGTAAATCATCAAAGTCTAAGGAATAGTTTTTATATTTCTCTTCTTCATAGATTTGATAGATTTCTAAACATGTCTTTTCATCTTCGAAAGATGGCTTGATGATTTTAATATCTTCAGGATATTTACCTAATAGTTTTTGTTTGCCGATATAGCCTAAGGCTTTACCAACAATCTTATCACCACGTTTAAAGCCCATAGTGGCAGCGATGTCTTTCACTAATTTGGTTTGGTCTTCTTCATCAAGGATTGTGAAAGAAGCAGGGAAACCAATAATAGATATTTCATGACGTAAGAAATAAGCCGCGAAACTATGGAAAGTTCTAATGGTTAAGTCTTGACTCTTTTCAGGGAACATTTTGTCCACTCTAGATTTCATTTCATTAGCGACTTTATTGGTAAAAGTAATAGCTAAAATCTTCCATGGAGCCACGCCCATTTCACTAATAAGGTAAGAAATACGATATGTTAAAACACGGGTCTTACCTGAACCCGCACCTGCGATAATTCTAACGTGTTGAGCTTCTGTAGTTACAGCCTCAAATTGATTTTCATTTAATTCTGTTTTGTAATTCATATATTGTTAACAATATATTACAAAGAAAAGCGCTTACATGCAATAAAGAGTTAATTTTGTTTCACTCTTTGCGCATTTATGTATGTTAGACAGTCATCTATACCCGCAATATTATCAGTAATTGTGGCATCATTCACTTCCAAGATTGTTGGTGTACCAGTAATTGAGACTTCTTCATAGTTTTTAACGTTAATTATCTTATCTTCTTTAATAGGAACAGTGTTTTCACTAGTATTCAAAAAATAGGTTTTTAGTGGACACGTGATAGCAAAATCTATCACTTCTTGTTGCATTTCGTGACAATAAGCACACGTCTCAGAATAAAAGAAAATAATGTAGCTTTTTTCTTCTTGATTTAAGATTTCTGGCCAGGTAATTGAATTATTAACCACTACTTCAAAATCTTTATATGCTTTAAAAGATTCACTAGTATTTTCACTTTGTGAACAAGAAGCTAATAAACCAATACTTAATACAGAAACGATGAATCTAGATAATTTCATACCTACAATTATCAAGTATTATTTTCTTAAAGTCCACGACGAAAAAACTA
>CAMVBL010000002.1 GCA_947165725.1 uncultured Caryophanales bacterium
ATAATAATATCACATCTTTAGAGCATTACATTCAACTGGTAGAAGAATGGATTGCGTTTTATAACTCAACGAGATTAAAAAACAGGAACCTTAGTTGATTCCTGTCTTTTGGGTGTTTTTTCTGAAGTGTGCCCAATTTGGGGTTCACTTCAGAATAAACGAGGTTTTCTTCTTACTTATTTTTACTTAACTAAGTTAATGATAATCATTACGATTTCATAAGCTGCGTAGCCAAACAAAAGTAAGTCTAGGATAATGATAACCCAGAGGAATCTTGTTTTAATTCTAGCCTTGCGGGCCTCTTTTTCGCTATCGACAACTTCTTCAATCATAATAACCTCCTAGTATTTAATGCTATTGCTTGTTCTTGGATATGGTTGGACATCACGAATGTTTTGCATACCAGTGATGTACATAAGTAAACGGTCAAAGCCGATACCGAAACCAGAGTGTTTGCAGCCACCGTATCTACGGGTGTCCAAGTACCAATCTAATTCCTTATCGTTACCGAGTTTTTGCATCTTCTTAAGTAAGACATCATATCTTTCTTCTCTTTGAGAACCACCGACGAGTTCACCAACAGCTGGGACTAATAAGTCACAAGCGGCAACGGTCTTACCATCATCGTTTTCTCTCATATAGAAAGCTTTAATTTCTTTTGGATAATCGGTTAAGAATAATGGGCCTTTAACGATTTCTTCAGTGAGATATCTTTCGTGTTCACTTTGTAAGTCCATGCCCCATTCGATATTGTTATTTTCGAATTTATGACCTTCTTTAACCGCTTTCTTTAAAAGTTCAACACCTTCAGTGTATGTCATTCTCTTGAAGTCACTGTTAGCGACGTGATTGAGTCTTTCTAATAAGGTCTTATCAATCATGTTGTTGAAGAATTCCATTTCTTGTGGGCAAGCGGACAAGATGTAGTTAATGCAGAACTTCACACAGTCTTCAATAACATCCATATTACCTTCTAAATCAGTGAAGGCCATTTCTGGTTCCACCATCCAGAATTCAGAAGCATGTCTAACAGTGTTAGAGTGTTCCGCTCTAAAGGCAGGACCAAATGTATAAACATCTCTAAAGGCTAAAGCGAATGGTTCAACGTGTAATTGACCAGTAACAGTTAAGTTAACTTTACGACCATAGAAACTGTTTGGATCTTTTGTATCATGTGTGACAACGTCAAAGACGTTACCTGCGCCCTCACCATCATTTGTGGTAATTAATGGTGTATGCACATAGATAAAGCCATTGTTTTGGAAGAATTCATGAATCGCAAAAGAAAGAACACTTCTCACACGATAGACTGCTTGGAATGTATTAGCGCGTGGTCTAATGTGAGCGATTTCTCTTAAGAATTCAAAGCTGTGTCTCTTCTTTTGAAGAGGATAGTCATCAGCAACATCACCCTCTAATACGCAAGATTCAACAGCGATTTCAAATGGTTGTTTGTTTTCTGGAGTTAAGACTAACTTACCAGTAACTGTAATCGCGGCACCTGTTTTTAATGAAGATAAGACATCATGGTTTTGACATTTATCTGTATAGACAAGTTGGACGCTTTTGAAATATGTACCATCGTTAAATTCAACGAAACCAATTGAACCGTTATCACGGTTAGTTTTAACCCAACCTTGGAGTTCTAATGTTTCAAGGGAATTAATCTCTTCTTGGTCACCGTTTGTGACGATGTCATAGAGTTCAAAATTAGTAATTTTCATAGGTTCCATAAAATGCTCCTTGTTATTATCATAGTTACTTAAAGTAACAATGTCACTTTAATTTTGGAATTCTGCCCATTTTTCGATAGACCAGTTAGGATCAACTCCTAAATCTAGTCCTGCAAAGACTTTCATATCGTATAAATGCTCAGCGACTTTTGCAATCATCGCGGCATTATCAGTGCAGCACCACATCGGTGGAATGATGATATGGGCATTAAGTTTTTCACACTCTTTCACCATTTCACTTCTTAAGTATGAGTTAGCGGAAACTCCTCCCGCTAAAACGACTTGTTTAACGTCGTATTCTTGGATGGCTTTGACTGCTCTAGAAATAACCATACCAACAGCGACATCTTGGAAGCTGCGGCACATATCCGCTACTCTAATCTTTTCGCCTTTTTGCTCTAGGTTATGAACTAAATTAATAACATTGGTCTTTAAACCAGAGAAAGACATATCGTAAGTATGTTCACCGCTGAGTGGTGTTGGTAAATGATATGTGTGTTCACCTTCTTTAGCCAACTTATCAATTGGAATTCCACCTGGATAAGGTAAACCCAAAACTCTCGCTACTTTATCGTAACATTCACCAATCGCATCATCTCTTGTTTCACCAATGATTTCAAAATTCATATGGTCTTTCATGATGACGAGTTCAGAGTTACCACCACTGACAACGACCGCTAATAATGGGAACTTAAGTTCTTCATTAAATTCATTAGCGTAGATATGTCCTGCTAAGTGATGGACTGGGATTAATGGTTTCTTATAAAGCATCGCTAATGTTTTAGCGCACTGCATGCCTACGTGAAGAGCGCCAATTAAGCCTGGGCCTCTAGTCACAGCAAAAGCATCAATGTCTTCTAATTTAACATCAGCTTTTTCCAAAGCTTCTTTAAGCACTAAAGAAATATTTTCGCAGTGGAGTCTAGATGCTATTTCAGGCATCACACCACCATATTTTTGATGAACTTCAATTTGTGTGTTGATGACATTAGAAAGGAGTTTACCATCTCTAGTAATCGCTACACTTGTTTCGTCACAACTTGATTCAATCGCTAATATTAATGCCATGTTATTTCACTTCCAAAATCATGTAATACGCATCATCACCGTTATCGTAATAATGCGGTTTTGTTGTTTCTGTTTTAAAGCCATGTTTCTTATAGAAGTTAATAGCTTTTTCATTAGTGGTTCTCACTTCTAAGGTGAGAGTTCTAATCTTTTTAGCGTAACAATCGTTATAAATTTCATCCATCATCGCTGAGCCCAATTGTTTTCTTTGTAAATATGGATGAACAGCGATTTGGCAAATTGTCGCACTGTCGAAGGTTTCCCAATAGTCACAGAAACCGACTACTTGATAACCATCTTCGTTATTAATTGAGAGTTCAATAACCCAGAAATGGGCTACTGGATTTTCTTTTAATTCATAGAGGATATTTTCCTCTTTCCAAGCACCATGAGGAAAGCATAATTGCTCGATTTGCATGATTACTTTTAAATCGCCTAATTTAGCTTCTCTAATGTTCACAAATAAATTTTGCATCTTAGTCCTTCATGTACACTGGTTTTAATGAAAGTGGGTTAATAGATTCTAATGAATCTTTTAAATCTAACATCTCTTTCATGGTGTTAGAAGCAATACCTTCAACGTTAAGATATTTAGTGTCACCACAGACACTGTAGTCTGGATGATCCGCTATATATTTCATGACTTCATCGTTTTTCATAATGCAGTCATTCAATAAGATTTCTTGGCCTTGATAAACGCCAACGTAAGAACGATTACTTCTAGCGTTGATAAGGCAAATAGAAGGAACGTCACCATTTTTCTCCACTCTTAAGGAGCTAACAGCATATAATTTAGCGTTTAATGCCACAGCAATTGTTTTAGCGATTGTAATGGCAATTCTTACGCCTGTATATGAGCCTGGGCCTTTAGCGACCATGACATCGGTGATGTCTTCTTTTTTGATATTGTGTTTCTCTAAAAGCTTATTAAGTTCCACAATCATATATTCTGATTGTCTTTGCCAAGCTTCATAAGAAATGTAGTCTAAAAGGATATTGTCTTTAGCAATACCAACTGAAAGGTTTGTATTTGAGGAATCTAAAAGAATTGTAACCATTATTTAAGTCCCTCCATAAAGTCTTTATCATCACTCTTAATGGTGATGTTTCTCTTATCGCCTTCAGCGTGTTTAATGTTCACTTCTATCGCATTTTCTGGAATCAAATCCTTGATGAATTCAGGCCACTCAATAACGGTGATACCTGTTTCATAACCAATGTATTCATCTAAGCCGATATCAGTGTTAATATCCGCGAGACGATAAGCATCGATATGGATTAAAGGACGATCTCCATCAAAGTAGACTTTCATAATATTAAATGTTGGAGATTGAACAACACTTTTAATATTTAAGGCTCTCGCAATACCTCTCACTAAAGTTGTTTTACCCGCGCCTAAATCACCGGTTAAACAGAATGTTGAACCAGGTTTTGCAAGGGCAACAAATTTCTGCCCAAGATTCATTGTCTCTTCGGCACTATAAGTGATTAATTGATGTTCCATTTTATTCCTTCTTCGTACTTTCTAGATACTGATTGAAGTAACGGTTAATTAAATCGTCATCAAATGGGAATACACGATTCCTCATTCTTTCAACGATGATTTTTGTTTGGTTCTTTAGAACTGCATCGAGTTCATCGCTATATTGATAAGTGTTTTTATGATGGAGATATTCTTTCTCATCTAAAACTCTTATTTCATTATCGTGGAATAGCTTAGCGTCTAAATCGTAATCAATATACTTGATTGCGTCTTTATCTATGATGCTTGGAGAAGCAATGTTGCAGTAATAACAAACACCATCTTTTTTAAGCATACAAATAACATTCCACCATTCTTTCTTTGAAAAAATGGTAACCGCTGGTTCTTTAGTAAACCAGCAACGACCATTAGCCTCGATGACTTTAGCTTTCTTCGTGGCAATAACTAAATAGTCTTCGGTATTTTCCAAGACTAAACCACGATCCCAAACGCGATGTAAGGCACCGTTATGTTTATAGCAACGGATACTATACCAACGTCCGACTGAAGACATTTTTATTCTCCTGCTAATAATTTAATGATGGCGTCAACATCCTTGAAGGATTGTTCAAAACCAGCAGTATCAAATGGTTTATCGAATGGAACCGCCATAATGGCGTCATCATAACTTAAGTAAGCTGCGGAATGACCGCCCCAAACAACAACGTTAACGTTGAATAAGCGACCTTCGATTTTAATCTTACGAAGATCACTTAAGAATGTGCCCTTAAGGACTTTGCGGATATCCGCACCTTCTGGACCATAAACGATAATGCCATCTTTTTCTTCTAAGACTTTTAAGTCATCGATATCGTTTGGTAAGTCATATGGTTGTTTTTCATTTTGCATGACGATGACAAAACGACCTTCAAATTCTAAGTTATTTGGAAGGGTGACGTATTTACCAACGAATAAAGGTGGAACTTGCTGTTTTCTTGTAGATGGTCTTAATAAGGCCAATTCACCATAGGTGAAGTGATGACCCTTATATTCACCTCTGATGATGTTTCTTGAATTGATGCCTGAAGCTTCTTTATAAACACCATCACCGACGAAATCCGCTAAAGCGAATTTTTCGGATTCATCACAAGTGATATTTTCATAAGGTTTATCACCAAACATTCTTTCTCTTATTTTATTAGCGAAGAAAGAGATATAATCTTTTGTTTTGTTTGGGAATTTCTTTCTTGTTAAAAGATAATAAACAATCATGCCGACGATTAAAGCGCCACCGCAACCAAAGCCAATGTATTTAAGGACTGGGTTGTTATTCATGATTAAGAACATAATGCCCACGATCGCTGCTAAAACAACGAACATGATGATGTTACTAATTTTTCTTGTTCTTGAATAAGATGTGAAGAGTTCTTTTCTAGCTTCTTCAATTGCCACATTGTATGGCTTATCTTCTTTTGGAGCTTCTTCATCGAGTTTTGGTTCTTCGATTTTTGGCTCTTCTTGTTGTTCATCAATAGTCTTGATATCTTCGTTTTCCATGGTGTACCTCCAAAACTGATATAACTATAACATAACAACAATAAAATTGTTACTTGTTTATATATGGATGAATAGAAAAATCATTTGCAATAGTTAAACAAAAGTTTATTATTTTTGGTGGGAGCTGAACGAAATTCGGCTGAGAGGATCCTTCTTGGGATCGACCGTACCTGATCTAGGTAATTCTAGCGGAGGGAACTTTTTTATTTGAAACGTTTCCCCCTCGACTAGTTTGAGGGTTTTTATTTAGGAGGAGTGTGTTTATGAAAAACACCACAACTGCGGTACGTACCATTTCTGAAGTTGGTATTTTTGCCGCGTTAGGATTCGTCTTTGACGAATTACAAGGCATCATCTTTAAAGGTGTCTTTCCAAATGGTGGCTCAATTGGCTTTGCGATGATTGCGGTTTTAATTATTGCTTATCGTCGTGGTTTAATTCCAGCCTTAGTCACCGGCTTAATCATGGGCTTACTTGATATTGCATCAAACGCCTACATTGTTAACGTATTCCAATTATTCTTGGACTACATCTTTCCTTACGCTCTTGTAGCACTTGCGGCTTTGACAAAGCCACTTTACGATAGAGCCACTAGTATTGGTAAAAGAATAGCAGTACTTATACTTGGTACAGTCATTGGCGGTATAGCTAAGTTCTTTTCTCATTATTTTGCAGGCATCTTCTTCTGGGCTAACCAAGCAGACTTTGCCTGGGGATTGAATGAAATGCAACCTTGGTTATATTCATTTGTTTATAACATTGCATTTATTGGTCCATCTATCATCTTAACAGCGGCTTTATTAATCATTATTCAATTATTTGCCCCTAAGATTCTTGCTACTAGAAGTACATTTATTGATTCTGAAAAAGAAACCAATACCACTGGTCCGATGATTGTTTCATTCTTAACAGTGTCCACTGGTTTATTCTTCTTTATCTTTTTCCTTGTTAGATACATTAAGAGTTTCTACTTTGAAGACTATGGTGGCAGCTTTGAATATGACTTTGACCCAGACAGTATGATTCTCTTTATCATGGGTGCATTCTTAGTTGTCTTAGGTGTTATTTCCTTGATCAAAACTTTCAAAAATGATTTCTCTTTTGTCACCTATACTGGCGCTTTAAGCGCGATTACAACATCTGCATTTGTCTTTGGCATTTATAGGTTAATGAAAGTTATTAGAAAAGGAAAAGATCCAACTCTTTATTGGATCTGGTTTGCTATTGGTGGAGTAGTAATGCTTACATCAATTGCGTTATTGATTCTTGCTATTATTAAAAGAAAGAAAAATAACGAATCAATTATTTAACCAATTTATTTCGCTGAGGCCGTGCTCCCTAAGATATCTATTTGCCTCGGTGAAGTGATTATTTCCGAACCATCCCCCATGATTTGCCGCAAGAGGCGATGGGTGGATACATTCTAATATCAAATGTGAAGGGTTATGCAAATAGCCCTTTAATTTTCTCGCAGGACCACCCCACAATAAGAAAACTATTGGGGTGGTTTGTTTATCTAAGACTTCTAAAACTCTAGCTAAAAACATTTTATATTCGTTTGTGTTATGGCTCATCGCTTGATGTGCTCTAACGGAAAGAATGGAGTTTAATAGAAGCACTCCTTGCTTCGCTAAATAGGTTAAGTCACCAGATGAGAAATCCATCTTAGCGTTATACTCTTGAGCAATCTCTTTATAGATGTTCACTAATGATGGAGGAACCTTAATTCCTTTAGGCACAGAAAAGGATAAACCCATCGCTTGACCTGGTTCATGATATGGATCTTGACCCACTATTACGACTTTGACTTTATCTAATGGAGTAAGCCTAAAGGCATTAAATAATAACTCCCTTGGAGGGTAGCATGTATAATCACGATATTCCTTGTTAAGAAAGTCGTTGAGTTTTAAACAGAATTCTTCGTTTTGGAGTTTTTTAAAAAACTCATTCCATGTTTTAGGTGCTTTTTCCATGCTTCAATTTTATCATTCCTATATCTTTTTGGAAGATAAAACACTATAATGTAGGCGTGTTTGGCGGTGCCAAACAGATAACGATATATGAGAATTATCTATTTCACAACAGCGTGCAAAAAAGAAGACTATGTGTCCTTCTCTAAGATGTGGGACTCTTCTTTAAATGCATCTATTCAAAATCTTCATAATCGTTTTATCCGTTCTTTAGCGTTGACCCACGAAGTGGAAGTCTTCTCAATGCGTCCTTTTTCTAGAAGATATTGCAAGCTTAAGAAACTAGATGCCGAAACAAAACAAGAAGGCAAAATTACTTGGCATTATTTGGAAATCAAAAGAAATAAACTTTTACGTTATTCAACAGTCACAAAACAGTGCAATAAAATCTTGAGCAAGATGAATCTTAAGGACTGCATCATCATTACTGATACACTTAATCCAAACGTCTTAAGAAATTCTACGAAGTTCGCTAAAAAGTATAATCTTCCAATTATCGGTGTTTGTAATAACACACCAAGTAGTATCCATAACACTGGAAAGAGCTACGCTACTTCGATATTAAGCCTTGCAGAAAACTTATCTGGTTATATTACCTTAACTCAAGGTTTAAACACTTTATATAACACCTATAACAGGGCTAACTTATCATTTGAAGGTGTCTTAGATGATAACGCAGTTATAAATAAAGAAAACGAATATGGTGATTATATATTCTTTAATGGCTCACTAGAACCAAATCATGGTATTGTGCAACTCATTCTAGCCTTTAGAGAATTAGATAATCCGAAACTTAAATTAATCATTTCTGGTTATTATCCAGATAACGAAACACTTATTAGAGTCATACACAATAATCAAAACGTTATCAATCTTGGAAACATTCCAAGCGATGAAGTTATCTCATTAGCGAGCCACTCTTTATTAAATGTTAATCCGTTGCCATTTACTGAAGACTTTGATAGATATTACGTTCCCGCTAACTTAGTGGATTATTTCAATAGCAATTCAATTGTGGTTTCCGTTAGAAACCGTCAATTTATGAAGTCATTTAAAGATGACGCTATATGGGTTGAGGATTGTGAAATCTATGACTTATTAAAAGGTCTTAAAGCCGGTCTTGCTTTAAGCAAAGAAAATAGAGCGGATATGATCAAGAAAGCTAACGCTGATGTCAATAAACTTTATTCTATGTCAGTTATTAACCGCAGAACTATTCTCTTTCTCAAGCAATTCTTGAAACAAAAAGAGTAATTTGAAAAGACTTTTGCCCCTATTATTTGCCTTTTAGACAAATATTTAATAAAATCATTAACGATTTATGGAAAACGATATTACTAACCAACAAGAACTATTAGCGAAAAATCTCGCTTACTATCGTAAGGCCAGCGGTCTCACCCAATTAGAGCTCGCGGATAAATTTAATTATTCCGATAAGTCTGTTTCTAAATGGGAAAGAGGCGAAGGCTTCCCTGATATTTTTGTTTTGAAATCACTCGCGGATTTCTATGGCATCACTGTTGATGACTTCTATCAAAGTGAACATAAAGCCGTTAAGGTTAGTCAAAATAAGAAAAGAAAACAAACATACTTAAAGTTATTATCTATTGGTATTAACTGGTTAGTGACTGTTCTTACATTCTTCTTATTAAATACTTTATTAAGTAGATTCGCCCCAGATGCACCATTTGAATCTTGGTTAACATTCATATACGGCACATTAACAACTGGTATTATTCTTCTCGTTTGGGAATTCATCTATCACAATAGATTCTTAAGAATGATCGCTGCTTCCATTATTATTTGGACTGCTGCGTTATCTCTCTTCTTAACATTCTTAGTGGTTATGAACTTGCCACTTCCATTATTGTTCATTGTGGCTATCCCATTAGAAGTATTAGAAATCATTTGGTATCTATTTAGAAGAAATAGAAAGAAATAGAAAGAAAAACTGGTTTGATGAACCAGTTTTTTTCTTAATCTTCTGTTCCCCCATCATTGATGAAGAGGATACCTAATGTTTGTGGACCACAGTGGCTGGTGATTGTTGCACCGGCATTAGTTTCATAGATGGTTTTAAATCCTCTTTCCTTAAGAGCGTCAATCGCCACTGCGACCATTTCAGGTGTGGCTTGCGTATGAGTCACAAACGCCACTGATAAGTCAGGATTAGCGAATTGTTCTAAGGTGTCTTTACAATAGCCATTGATAACTTGAGTTTTACGGCCAATGTACTTTTTAGCAGGTGCCATTTTACCATCACTAACGATGATTTGTGGTTTGATTCTTAAGATTGTAGCGCCAAAGCGTAACAAGCCAGAACATCTACCACCTTTATGTAAGTATTCAAGAGTTTGAATAACAAAGCTTGCTTGAACATAAGGGATACGGGCCTTAACTTTCTCCACGATTTCTTGTGGTTTATAACCTTTGTCTCTTAACTTGCAAGCATAGATAGCAAGTAAGGCAATACCAGTAGATAAGCTTCTGGAGTCAATGACGTAAACGTTATCGTATTTAGTGGCGGCTAGTTCAGCGTGTGAAAACGATGATGAGATTTCAGAACTTAATGAGATATGGATAATAGCATCATATCCTTTAGCCTTTAAATTATCGAAATACTCACGATATTGGAAATCATTAATAGCGCTTGTCTTTGGTAAGATCTTTTCTTTGGCCACGAAGTCAAAGATATCTTGAGATGTGATATCGCCATCTTTATAGGCTGTTTCGCCTAATAAGACAGTGAATGGAATCATTTCAAGATTGTATTGTTTAATTAATTCTTTAGAGAGGTCGACAGTAGATTCGACAGATATAGCAATTTTCATAACGCCTATATTTTATCAAAAATATTCTCAATGTCTACATTACGAGAAAAATGATACACGTGTAACGTGGTTTATATTACATTTCTATCGCTTTTTTGTCCGCTTCATCGAATTTTTTTAATAAATCTTCAACGGTGAGTTTTGCTTTTTCTTCACCTCTGACGTCAAAAATGATATGACCAGTGTGGAACATGATTAATCTATTGCCATATGTCAGAGCATCTTTCATGTTGTGGGTAATCATTAATGTTGTCATTTGGTTTTCTTTAACGATTTTATCTGTTAATTCCAAAACCTTTTTCGCTGTCTTTGGATCAAGAGCGGCAGTATGTTCATCTAATAAAAGAATTTGTTTTGTTAAGTCAAATTGACGAATCTTTTTATCAAATTCATCATAAGCTTTTGCTAGTGCTTCGCGTTTTTCTTTAAAGGATAAGGATTTATCTTTTCTAATAGAGGACTTATTAGCTTTATATTCCGCGAGCGCTGGTTTATAGACACTTTCAAATTCTTTTCTAGCGACTTCATGGTCTTTTTCACAGAATGTGATGTAGTCTTTCTTAACTGTCTTATGTGTTGGTTTATTACGCATTGTGGCCATTAACAATGTTAAAGCTTGTCTTTGACCACCACTCATAACACCAACTTTTTGATTAAGTCGATCTTCTAAACCTAAATCAAATCTCTTTAATTCACGAATGAATTCTTTTTTATGAGATTTTCTAAAGCCCCATAAGAATGGAGAATGTTTTCTACCACGTCTATAGGCAATTTCTAAATTTTCAATAACGGACATTTCACCACATGTGCCCATCATTGGATCTTGGAAAACATGACCGAAATAAGCTGCACGTTCATGTTCATCCATCTTAGTGATATCAACATTATTTAATAAGACTTGTCCTGAATCTGGTTTTAAAACACCAGTAAGGATATTCATCGTGGTACTTTTACCAGAACCATTACTACCGATGATAGTGACAAATTCACCACTTTCGATTTGTAAATTAACATGGTCTAAGGCCACTCGTAAGTCTTCTTTATTACCAGTGAGGTTGAATGTTTTAGTAACGTTTCTTAACTCTAACATAGTTATTCAGCCTCCTTTTTCTTTTTGGTGAATAGTTTTAATATTGCTTGCTTAATCATTGGTAAGCAAAGCGCTAAAGCAATTAAGATAGCATATAGTAATTTAGTTAAGTCTGTTGGCATCTTGAATACTTGGGTCGCAAGCATGATGATAGCGAAATATAGTATTGAACCTAAACTAATGGATATGAGAGAGTTTTTAAATGATCTCTTACCAAATAGTGTTTCGCCTATAAGAATACTTGCTAAACCGACAACAAGATAGCCAGTGGCACCTTGAGCATTCATACCACTATCGATTTGGGCAATAAGAGCGCCGGCAAGGCCGATAAGAGCGTTACTAATGGAAACACATATAATTGTGGTAACTGTAGTATTAATGCCTTGGGATTTGGCCATTTTCTCATTGATACCGGTAGCACGTATGGCCATACCATATTCAGTACCAAAGAAGAAATAAGCAACCGCTAAGACAATAGCGACAATAACCGCGACCACCATGATTTGTTGCCAACCATGGAATATCTTTGGATCTAAAAAACCAAATATTGTTCTAGAGTTATCAATACCGTTAATTTCCGAAGCAAAGATTCTACCATTGGCTAAACCAAATAATAATAAGGCAATAGAACCAGATGCAGTCATGGTAATAATACCACTTAATAGTTTAGGTATTTTAAGCACTCGATTTAAAAACCCAGTAATAAAGCCGCATACACCACCGGCAAGCATACCGACAAATGTCGCTATTATTGGAGGAACGTTTTTAGTAATCATCAAAGCGCAAGCTGCCCCACCAATTAATAAACTTCCTTCAGCGGTCATATCAGCGAAATCGAGTATCCTGAATGTTAAGAATACACCAAGGGCCAATAGACAGCATGGAAGACCCATGCTTAATGTCAAACGTATTAGCTCAGTAATATCCATGTCTATTTAGCTTCTTTCCATGGGAATTCTGATGGTAAATCTTCTGCTTTGAAGCCGGCGGCTTCTAAATTTGCTTTATTAAATGTGTAAGAACATGTATCTGCAGTATTGAAGAAGACAGGAACATCTTTAACAGCGGTACCTTTTAAAATTTTAGTGGCTAATTCAGCGGTCTTAACACCTAAATCATAGTAGGAGATAGAAACAGTCACTTGACCACCATCAAGCATACCTTCTTCACCAACGATGACTAATGTTTTATTTTGTCCTAAGCCGTCTTTGACTTTTGCCATATTACTAGCGACTGTGTTATCAGTTGGAATCCAAATCGCATCCACATCCGCGGCTAATTCAGCGATGTTTGTTTTGATGGTGAATTGGTCAACACATGTCTTTTCAACGACTTCTAAACCTTCAGCTTTAGCAACTTCTGAAGCCATTTGAGCTTGCACACGTGAATTTTGTTCATTTGCGCAGTAGAAGATACCTAACTTTTTGGCATCTGGAATCATTTTCTTTGTTAATTTAATTTGATTGCCTAATGCTTCTTCTGGTTGAAGGTCACTTGTACCGGTAACGAAACCTTCTGGAGCATTATTGTCTTTTAATAAGCCCGCACCAACTGGATCTGTCACAGCAGTGAATAATAATGGAGTTGTAGAACCAATATTTTCTTGAGCTGCTTTTAAGGCTGTCGCACATGGAGTAGCAATCGCTAAATTGAGTTTGTGCTTTTTACTTGCCATACCTTTGGCTAATGTAGAGTTTGTAGCAGCGGTTGCTTTAGCGTTTTGAATATCAAATTTTAAATCGCCAAAGCCTGCATCTTTAAGACCTTGAATAAAGCCTTCTCTAGCATCGTCTAAGGCTGCGAATTCACCGAATTGGAGAATACCAATATCAGTGCTGTCATTGTTACAGCCTGTCATCATAAATGGTGTAAGCATAAGTGGTAAGAGCGTTAATAATTTTTCTTTTTTCATTTTATTTGTCCTCCTTAATGAAATAAAAAATTGGTGTCCTATGTGGCACCAATTAATAATTCATTTTCTTTATTACCAGTGCCATTGATTAAGTCCTTGTAATCAATAACACCTTAATAGCTAAAAGGCCAAGATTATTGATTACCTCTTGGATAATAGTAGCTATAAAAGTAATAAAATGCTCTTTTCATAATTTTACTTGGCTATAAGTTTAGCACTATCAATAAAATGCGCAACAAAAAAATTTATTTTCTTATCATCAACACTATGTTCATGTTTCATTTTAAAAAATATGTAAACACGCGTGAAATGACTATTAAAGGAGAAAAAACTAAAACTGATGGTATTGTTCTATGTTTTGTAATTTCGCTCTTCCTGAAGGCGATTTCAAGATTGAAATCAGCAAACTTAAAAATGTTGAAGTTAATCAAATCAATGTCTTCACAAGTGCAAAGGTTGCTCTTAAATAATTAGCAGCCCATAAAAAAGCAAAGCCAGGCGGAAGCCTGGCTTTGTTTTAGCTTCGAAACAGTTCTGAGTGACTACCAACTCTAACTAGGTAGAGAATAATCTCTTTATCATTGATTTGATAAATCAGTAAGAAATCAGGCTCAATATGGCACTCCCTTTTGCCCTCATACTCTCCGCTTAATTTGTGATCCTTATACTTTGGATCTAATTTTTTTCCATCGCTTAGTTGATCAACGATGTCAAAAAGCAAATCAATGTTCTTCCCTTGTTTGCTCGCTTTCTTAATGTCTTTCTTACAAGAATTGGTGATGATGATATCGTATTTCACACTTTTAGATCCTTTCTGAGCTCAGCAGCGCTAGAATACTTCTTAGCCTTTGCCTTCCCAGAAGAAATATCATCAACTTCTTTAAATGCTTTAAGTGTTTCATCATTGGGTATTTCTAAGGAAAAAGGTATGCTTTTGGTTCTAACAACCGCTTTTAAAAATATAGTCATGGCAGCCGTCATGCTTACCCCTAACGCATCGAAGATCATTTCTGATTGCTTCTTTAATCCATCATCTACCCTAATGTTTATCGTAGCCATTTATATTTTCCTCATTATCATTATAGATTCTTATACACACATTGTAAAGCGTTTTGCATTACACATATTTGAAAAATTAAAAGCCATCTTTCGATGACTATTTGTGCATTTTGGTGGAGCCGAGGAGAATTGAACTCCTGTCCCAAGAAGGCTCTTCAATAACGTCTACAGTTTAGACGATATTAAGATTTAACACGCTTTCGTATATCGACTCACTAGGACGTGCGAGATAAACGGAATTTCGGCGCTAGTAACTTATCGACTCTAGACACCTATCCTTTTGGTATGACACCCTACCCAAGCGTGAAAGGATAAAACCTTGGGGGATGCTCTGCCCGGCGCCATGCGTCGGACCCTATGTCGGGAGCTAAATTAAGCTAAGCAGAGTTGTTGAGCTCTTGGAGCTCTCATATAACTGTTGTCAGTTATTTTTGTTTTGATGATAACGTCATCACTCGACTGCAGTTAGAGCCTAACCATTCCTGGTCGAAACCAATACGACCCCATGTGCGTATATTATTGCAAACAAAAAGGATGCTGTCAAACGACAACACCCTGTTTTGTAAGATTGTTAATCTAGCGATTATTCTGCTGGAGCTTCAGCAACTTTAACAGTGACATCGGCTTCAAAACCGTTCCACTTAATTGTAACTTTCTTTTCACCAGCTTGGTTGAATGTACCGATAATGCTAGAGATACCTCTACTCTTATTGTCATCAACATAGGAGATCTTGACGGAACCGTCTTCAGCTTCCCATGTGACGTCAACTGGTTTGAACACGGAGGAGAATGATAAATTCTTTAAGATACGTGTTGGAACCCAAGAGGACATATCATATTCTTCACCCACTGTGGCTTCAAGAACGGAGTCTTGAGTATTTAAAGCAAGAGCGACTTCTGGATAGTATTCATAACCATTAAGAATCATACTACGTGTGCCCCAGCTAAAGCCTAAGTAAGCGTAAGCTTGATATTGATAGAAACCTGTGGCTTCTTGCGCGATGATGGAGTCATAGTGATTGACGTTAGAGACCATCTTTAAGCAGTCTTTAACTGTACCTTCTTTACCTTCTGCGATAGAGGAGTTGAACCAATAACCTCTGACTTGTGTATCATTGACTTTACCACCGAAGAGACCATCTTCCCATAAGCATAAGTAGGCATATGTTTGTGAATAGTCACCTTGATAACCTTCAGCATAGGCACCTTCGAAGTAGTATACCATGTTGTGGCCATCTCTTGTTTCGGTTGTAGGAACATTCTTCACTGCGTCAGCATTGAAGTCATATTCCGCTTGTTCTTGGATAAGAACTTCTTTTGGATTGAATGTATAATCGTATTCTTCTGCGGCTTTTTTGATTTCTGGAGTGATTGGGTTATAGGAACCATCTTCACCAGCGACGTTCATCTTGCTCTTTAAATCGAGGGCGACGAGAGAACTGACTAAGATAGCGGCTAAAACGACAGCACCAGAAACAGCGACTTTGACGATGCCAAGGACATTGCCTTTAGCAATCTTCATATCTTCGTTAACGTCTTCTTCTTTCTTATAGAAGCCCACTAATGGAGCAGCGATAGCTGCGGCCACAATGATGACTAACATAACCATGTAGAAGATGTTTGTGCCGAGATTACCACCTTGATAGTGAACGTTGTTGATTTCGTCAGCAATTAGAGGTGGGATTAAGAGAATTTCTTTGAATAACGCTAAAGCGTACATCACCATTGCGCCAATATGGATGAATCTATATTGTGGGACAACAAGAAGTGCGGCTTCAACGATGACACCAGCGATTAAGAAGATGCCAATTGTTTGTGGGACTAAGGCAGAGGCATTGTTTGCCATAGCAGCCTTATATGTTGGGAAGAAAATAATTGCGGTAATTAACGCGAGCACGGCAGCGCCGGCAGCGATGAAGTAACCAATACCTAATTTTTTAAAGAAGTTTTGCATACTAGTTTCCTCCTTTCTTATTGTGCATCTGCAGCAGGTGCAGCTGGTTTCTTCTTGGAGATGATTTCTGTGAAGATATACATACCGAAGAGAGCAACTGTGACTGTGCCAGCACTGATTGTGATAACGTCAACGGTAACTTTCCACCATGGAGCTTTGCCGACGTCTTCAGCGGCAACGCCGCCCATCCAGGATCTACTAATTGCGTACATGACGTATTTGTTAGCGCGTTGTAAGTCTTTTAATAAGTCACCGTCGTTGTTGGATGTAATCCAGTCTCTTAATTGACCACCACGGTTACCGTCTAAACAGAATAAGTCTGTACCACAGTGTAACATTGCTGGACCATTGGAGTATTGGTCTGTGTTACTACCTGATAAGGCGTCATCGATAATTAAACCACGATACTTCCATTCACCTCTCATGACGTTCATCATTAATGGTTCGTGACAGGCAGCGTATCTAACACCGATTCTGTTATAGGATGTCATGATACCTAAGCCTTTACCTTTGGTTAAGGCGCCTTCGAATGGACGTAAGTAGATTTCTCTAATAGCTTGTTCGTTACAGAATGTAGCGACTCTTTGTCTACCAGATTCTTGGTTGTTTAAGAAGCAGTGCTTAATGTTCATGATTAAGCCTTTTTCTCTAGCAGCACCAATGATGTTGGCAGCGACATTGTAGTTCATGATACCGTCTTCAGACATATATTCAGAAGCACGGGAACCATAAGGAGTTCTATTGATGTTAGCACCTGGAGCGTTGACAGAGGCAACACCACAGAATAATGCGTCTTCACCATAGAATGCGCCGAATTTGGCTTGCATTGCTGGGTCGAATGTACCAGTGTATGTTGGACCAGTTGGGAAACCAGTGGCCCATCTCTTATCACCATATTGGTATCTACTTAATAAGCCTTCTGGACCTTCGGCAACGGAGTTACCTTTCTTTTGGACTTTCTTAACGTCTAAGATACCACGGTTATCAGAGACAGAGATGATTAAGTCATTTAATGTCATTTGTTTAATAAATGCATCCCAGACTTGTTCACCAGTCATGCCAGGGAATTTAGCCTTGGCTTCTTCATTTGTGATTTCACCTTCTAATGGGACTTTAGCCATGTCGTTGAATGTGATTTTCATTTCATTACCTTGTTCATCAAGATATGGAACGTTATATTCAACACCATCACCTTCAGTATAGGAGGTTTGGATGTCGGCTTTCTTATAGTAGTTAGCCATGTTTTGTTGATCACTTGGAGCTGGGTTTGTAGTAAGTTTGGTTGGCCATGTGGCATCCCAGTCTTCTCTACTTAAATATCTGAAACCACCAGTTTTATCTTCATTGTGGTTCTTTTCGCCAACAAACCAGTTGTAATCAGCATCATCGAATTGGTTAGTAACTTGAACGTTTTCATCGTAGTGAGATTTAGCATATGTTGTTGCATCTTCAGCGATGGTTAATTTCTTAACAGCGTTAGCGTTACCTGAATAGGCATTACCTAAGTGGTCGACGAGAGAGGCACTGCTATCTTTAACAGAAATAATGTTATTTAATGCTTCGTGAGCACCATTGCCAACTGCGAAATAGTAGTCGCCACCTTCTAAGAAGTATGTCTTGTTAACTTTGTAGTCATATGTGGCTAAGAAATATCTATCGAATGATAATTTAACTTCTTTTTCACCATGAGCTGGGACATCTTCCTTAGCGTAGGTCATTAAGGCGATAGCTGGTCTGCCTAAACCGTTTTGTTTATCAAAATCGGTATATGGTTGTTGAGCATATAATTGGACAGAAGCTTTACCGTTCATGTCACCATTGTTCTTGACCATGACTGTGGCTTCGATTGTGTCATCAGTAGCGTTGTACTTTAAGTCAGTGATTCTTTGTTCGAATTGGGTATAAGACATACCATAACCGAATGGGTAACCCATTTCGTTACCGTAATCCCAACTTGTTGCACCGAAGGATGCACCTTTAGCGCTTGTTGCGTTACCTTGATTTAAGACTGCGTCTTCATATCTGGTTTCATAATATTTGTAACCGACGTAGACACCTTCTTTGTAAACGACGACGTTTCTATCACCGAAGTTCACATAAGCAGCGGATGAACCAGCGGAAGCAGCGAATGTATCTGGTAAGTGACCAGATGGGTTAACGACTTCCATGATTGGATTGCCCGCACCATCAAGTTGTGGCATTAATTTTTCAGCGTTTTCATCATAAGCAAGGTGTGGTTTTTCACCAGCTAATAAGTGAGCGATACCACCAGCACCATAATAGCCTGGAACACCAACATAGACTAAAGCGTCAATGCCGTATTCGTCACTATCAACCCAGTCCATTGACATTGGTAATGGGGAGTTGATGAGAACAATGATTTTCTTAAATGTGCCATTGTCTTTGTATTCTTTGGCTAACTTTAACAAGTTCTTTTCATCATTCTTGAGGTCTAATTGACCATCAGATGGGTCGGTGTTTTCTGTACCGATACGGACGAATGTGATAATCGCGGCATCGCCATAATCGGCGAATGTGGCCTTTAATTCATCTGTGTTGACTTCACTGAAGTTTTCAACGTTTGTACTTGGTGATGTCATGTTACTTTGTGACAATTTTTTATAAGCTTTGAAGACTTCTTTATTGATCTTGAAGCCATTGTTTTCAAAAGCTTTGTCTAATGTAACGACTAAGTTTGGGTTTGGAGCAGCACCACCTGCACCAGAACGCATGAACATGTTCTTGCTACCTTTACCGAGAAGAGTGACTTTTCTTTCTGTCTTCTTTAATGGGAGAGCATTGTTTTCATTCTTTAAAAGAACGGAACCTTGTTCGACTGCTTCTTCACAGAAATTGTAAGAATCAGCGATCATTCTCTTCCAACCCTTATCAGAGAGAGAGCCATCGGCGTCTTTGTAAGCAGAACCTTTAACATCAGCACTGTCGATGTTGCTGATCTTTTGTGTAGATAGACCTAAGACGTCATTGATAAGACCTGCATAATCCCCTGCTAGTTGACGACCAGCTAAAAGGACTGAGGTGACGAGAACACCAACGGCGGAGAGACCTAACCATAATTTTGGTTTTGCCATAAGCATTTCCTTTCTTGCGCATTATAACGCGTATAAAAAGAGCAAAAATATTCGAATTGAATTATTTGTGCTGTTTTTCCTCTTATATTTAACTCTACTATACACGTATGCGCGTATGACTATCGTGCGGTAGCGTGGTATACAGATATGTGATTACCTTTTAAAAATAATGAAAAACATCGATTTATAAATTGATGTTATCTTGATATTTTCTTGTTACTACTAGGAATGACTTTTTTGATATTCTTCAAGAGCGCCGATAGACTCACTTAAGGAGTAGATTGTTTCAAACTCTCTAGTGATTTGGCTAATCTCTTTTTGTTCCATACCGAGTCTTTTACGATATTCCTTAGGAGTATAACCGAAATGTTTAATAAACATTCTGTTCATATATTTAGGATCAGAGAAGCCTGATTCATAAGAGATTTCTAATAATGTCTTTTCTTTATTAGGCATTAAACGAATGCATTGTTCCATTCTCTTAATGTTCACATAGTTTTGGAAAGTAACACCAAATAAGGATGTGAATAAGTGGGAGAAATGAGTTGGAGATAGATTTTCTTGCTCTGCGAGATCTTGTAAACGGATTTGTGTTTCAAAGTTAGCGTCGATATAAGAGATAATACGTTCGACACGTAAGTTCTTTTGTTTTAAGTTTGTCTTTTGCGCTTCAGAAATGATTTCGTGTGGCACTTCTTTATAGCAAGACACTAAGACTTTAGCGATGTTAGAAAGAACGTTTAATTGATATAAAGGTTCTTCCATGAAATAAATCTTCGCAGATTGAACGAGTAAGTTAATCATGGAATTAGCTTCTTCATCGCTTAAATAATCTCTTAAATTACAGGAATTAAAGATTGTGGTTCTAATCTGTGGAAAATATTCTCTTAAACAGTGATTAGAAATTTGCACGAATAAGAATAATGGGACATCATCTGTATCCTCAACATCAAGGGTGTATAAAGGATCTCTCATATAAGAGTGGACTTCACCAGAGTTGATTAAGAAGATATCGCCTTCTTTTATTGAGTAAGATTTATTCTTAATCTTAGCGATACCACTACCTTTGAGAACGATGAAGATCTCAAATTCGTTATGGATATGTTCTTTTCTAAATTGAATGCGGTTGACTAAAAATTTAACATGCTTAAGTTTTTCGTAGCGAATTAGTTCGACATCTAATTGTTTCATGACCAATTATCATCTCCTATCTAAGCTGTTTTCTAAATCGCCATTATCTTATCATTTAGCAACTTTGACTACAATACTATTATGCTATTTATTAGCCATTAACTTGCGCACTTTCAAAAATACACTTTGTGTATAAAAAATGGGCTTTTTTGCGCTTTCATTTTTATATTTCCACTATCAAAGTGATAGTAAATTTTCTAATCGCAATTTTCTCCTATTTAAGGCAAAGAAAAAGCGATGTTTGTTAAGAAACACCGCTTATTTTTGCTTAATTAGATTAGGCAGCTCTTTTGTAACCTTCAACGAATTTCTCTCTGATTGTTTCGAGCGTATCAGCCTCAATACCGAAGTCTTCGTTTAAGTGTTTATATGTTTTGTCAGCCCATGTCGCGCCTTCTAAGGCTTCAGTTTTTGCATTCCATTTAGCAATTTCAGATTTGCCACTGCTGTCATCGACTGCTAAAACGGCTCTTTCACCAGCGAATCTTGTCATGACATAGTCTCTAGCGCAATCTTCTTTACTAACGCCTAATAAACCTAATAAGAACCAAGAAACGATACCTGTACGGTCAGCACCGTGTGTGCAGTGTAAGGCGATTGGTTTTTCATCGGCAACAGCGATAGCTTCGAAAATCTTCTTATATGTGGCAGCAATGTTGGTATCTTGTCTATGTGTACCTTCCCAACGGCCATCTTCTGTACCAGAAGCCACAGATGCTTTTAAGATTTCAACTGGGTGATCTTCTGTGTTAATTGGAGATGTGGATGGGACATTGTAGCTATCTCTCATATCGATATCAACTTTGATATTGAGTTCTTTAATAGCTTTCATACCTTCTTCAGTAATGTTCTTTGTGTTGCCATTATTGAATTGAGCACAACGGTAATACATACCTTGTTTGGTGACACCGTTTGGCACTAATGATGATTTCCAACCACCACTATCACGGAAGTTAATAACACCATCAACGTGAACGAAACGTGGAGCGGTTTCATCAACTTTGAACTTGTAGACTTTAGCAGCGGCTAAAGCTTCTTCGCTAACTGCGGCTCTGTAGTAGTATTCTTGACCTAATTCAGAATTGTAGAAGTTGTAAGCTTTTGTATCAGCTTCCACTAATTTAGCATCTTTGAATTCGACATCCTTTGCAATTTGAACAACATATTTCTCAGCATCTTCAACTTCATCAAATTTTAATTCGATTGGGTTTGGTTGAGATTGGTCATTGTGATAGTTTCTATCTTCAGCGTTGACCTTTGGGACGTATGTTTTAATGCTTGTCCAATCTGGGTCTGCTAAATATTGCTTCATTAAATCTGTATGTGTTTCTTTAACACCAAGATCTTCAACTTCAGGACCTTTGGATGATGGATCAGCACTGTTGCTATTGCCACCATTGTTGTTACAACCGGTAGCCACTAAAGAACCGAGCAATAAAAATAATAATGCTTGTTTTTTCATGTATAAAATCCTCTCTTGACTCTAATATTCTCACATTCTTGCGCACATTAAAATAGGATTATTATATTTTTTGCGCTAGTTAATCGTGTGCATGTGCGCGGTTAAGACAAAAAGAAAGGATCCCTTGAGGACCCTTTCGTATTTTACTTATTTGCTATTAGGCAACTTTAACAAGACGGACTGCACTGATAAAGCAGGAATAGCCTTTATCTGTCCAGTGAATTTCGAATCTTGCAGTACCTTCAGCGGCGACTAATTGACAGAATGGTTCGGACCATTGGCAATTAGCAGCTTTTTCACCAGTGCCTAAGCCGAGAGCAGCATATGTCTTGGAAACTGGGTTTGTATAGTCACCTTCGCCAAATCTGAATTGGTAACGGCCTGTTGTGGCATCAGCCATAACATTTTGTGGTAATGTTGTGCTGGCAGCACAAGCATATAATTCGACATCATATGTACCGGCTGGAAGACCTGTAACATCCCAAATAGCATCCTTTTTAAGTTTGGAAGCAGAGACTGCTGGATTTGTATCAGCAAAGTCTAATTCATAGCACTTAGCGTGGCAACCTGTACATTCGTGTGGTGTGAGGTTACCAATCTTTTCTTGAGCTTCACCCCATGTGTGACCAGCTAATGGAAGAGCTTGTTGACCTTCTTGACCACAAACTGAACATTTAACATAATGGACACCTGCGACTGTTTCTGTTGATGGAACGTCTGTCTTGGATTCATCAGCAACCCATGTATGTTCGGCTTTGTCGATGATTTCATTACAGTTAGCGTTACCACAAACGTGCCAGTGGTAGTCAGCATCTTTGGCCCATTCAGCACCTTCGCCAGCGGCGTGAACGTGATCAGAGTTCTTAACGATGAAGACGATATGTGTTAAAGCAAGGTTGTAGCTTGCGATTCTCTTATAAACGAATTGGTTGACACCGTTCGCCAATTGAACTGGAGCGGTTAAAACATCGGTTAATGGAGATAAATCACCTTCTTGAGCTTCGCCTGGCATAGCTTGTTCAAATGTTAAAGCTTTTTGAGATGGATAGATGTTGGCTTTTTGATCGTTGACTTTGATTTCGAAGTCATCAGCACCATTTGTGCCACCGGAGAATAATTTCTTGCCCTTGTTGGAAGCCCAACCATCCATGACACCACGTTGATAGATATCACCATAGGCGATGGAATCATAGTTAAACTTGAAGGAGAAACTATCATTATTGTTCTTTAATTTGAAGTAACCCACTGGGTCATTCTTGTTGACGGATGTACCATCTAACATAGAATCAGCTAAGGCAACTTCGAGTTTATATGAGCCGTCGAAGTTGTTGAGGTATTTCTTATAAGCGACTGTGCCAGCTTCAGCGTCAGCGGCGACGTCTTGAGCTGGACCCCATTCTTGGACTTCTTCAACGATGAAGACGAAGTCCTTAATGAGCATGTTTTGAGTTTGAACTCTGGTGTACTTAATTTCATTAACACCTTTCTTTAATGTGACAGGTGCAAATGGGGCATAGCCTTCAACAGAAAGGTGGTCGCTTGGACTTTCTAAAGCTGTGTCGACTTGTTCTTCACCAAAGTAATCTCTATCTTTTTTGCTTTGTTGAGCAGAAGCATCTAATGCGGCACCGTTAAGTTCAACTTTCGCGCTTGGTGTGCCTTGACGATAGAAACCCGCATCTCTGTTACCTTCTGTTGACCAACCGTCCATACGACCGAAGAAGTATAACTTACCAGTGTAGTTCTTGTCAGCGTTGAACTTGAAGGAGAAGGATTGGTTATTGCTTGTTAATTTTACGTAGCCTTCTGGTGTACCAGCTTTTCTTGTGGAACCTGAAGCTAAAGTAACGACGGATTGATTGACTTTTAATCTGATAGCACCATCGTTGTCTTCACAAGCGGCTTTCTTATAAGCGACTGTACCGGCTTCGGCATCTGCAGCGATGTCTTCATCAGCACCAAATTTGTGACCTTCTGGATCAGCAGCTGGAGATGGAGCTGGAGTGCTAGATGATTGTGATGATGGAGTGGATGATGATTTATCGCCACCGGATGATTGTGATGGTTGTGGTTGTGATGATGGATTAGCGCTTGGTTTACTATCGGAAGGATTAGTTGTACCTGAACAAGCGGTAACACCCATCGCAAGCATAACACCAAATAATGTTAAGAGTTTTGATTTTTTCATAAACCTTTCTTGCAACGGAATTCGTTGCGTTTCCTTTCTTTAAGGGTTTTTCATTATGTACGTTAAAGGGGCCCTTAAAACCATATAACGCAAAAGAAATAAAAACAAACTATAGGTCTAAATTGTTGTTTCTTTATACTTTATCGTAAGTGATACGAGTGCGTACCTGTATGACAATCTTGCTATTTTATATCTACTAACTTTAATATGACTAAAAGTTTATTTATATAAATAAGAAATAGGCAATTGATTTTATAAGTCTTGATTTTTCCAAGTTTTATTTAAGTTTTGGCAAGAAAAAAACCACCGATTTTCACCGGTGGTTTGTTTTCAATTCTTTTGTTAAGAATTACTTACCGAATAAGACATCGTTAACGATGGCTTCGAGCATTTCTTGACGACCACTACCAGGAAGTTCTGGAGCACCCATCTTGCAAGCGTAATCGGATAATTCTTTTAAGCTTGTCTTGTTGTTTAAGATCTTTTGACCGATTTCTGTTTCACGGAAGGAAGAATATTTCTTTTCGATGAATTGATCAATACGGCCATCTTCGATGATTTGAGCAGCTTTGATTAAACCTAAAGCGAATGTATCCATACCTAAGATATAGGCTAAGAACATATCTTCCATTGTGTAGGATGGACGACGTGTTTTGGAGTCAAAGTTGAAACCACCTGTAAGGCCACCATTCTTTAAGACTTCGTACATACATTGTGTCGCACTGTAGACATCGAATGGGAATTCGTCTGTATCCCAACCTAAGAGCATATCGCCTTGGTTAGCATCGATACTACCTAACATACCATTGATGGCGGAGATTCTTAAATCGTGTTGGAATGTATGGCCGGCTAATGTAGCGTGGTTAGCTTCAATATTTAACTTGAAGTCTTTGTCTAAGCCGTGGGCTCTTAAGAAGCCAATAGCTGTAGCGGCGTCGAAGTCATATTGGTGTTTCATTGGTTCTTTTGGTTTTGGTTCAATATAGAAATCGCCTTTGAAACCAATGGAACGGCCATATTCAACAGCCATCTTCATTAAACGAGCAATGTTTTCTTGTTCGAATTTAACGTCTGTATTGAGTAATGTTTCGTAACCTTCACGACCACCCCAGAAGACATAACCTCTACCACCTAATTTAACGGTGATATCTAAGGCTTTCTTAACTTGAGCAGCGGCGAAAGCGAAGACATCAGCACTGTTTGTGGAACCCGCACCATTGCAGAAACGTGGGTTGCTGAACATATTGGCAGTGCCCCATAAACATTTGATATCTGTGCCTTTCATCTTTTCTAAGATGTAGTCACTGATTTCATCTAATTCTTTGTTTGTATCTTTGATATCTGCGCATTCTGGAACTAAGTCAACATCATGGAAGCAGAAATATCTGATACCAAGTTTCTTCATGAATTCGAAACCGGCATCGACTTTGGCCTTAGCGTGTTCCATTGTGCCAACTTTAGCACCGAAACTCTTATCAGCTGGGCCAGCGCCAAACATATCAACACCTGTTGCGCCAAGATTGTGCCACCAAGCCATAGCGAATGGGAGGTGTTCTTTCATTGGTTTACCTAAGATGATTTGGTCTGGGTTGTAGTAATGGAAAGCAAAAGGATTTTTGCTGTCTTTTCCTTCGAATTTAATCTCAGGAATATTTGGGAAAATTTCTTTCATATGTATACCTCTACGATATGATATTGACATATACGCAGTATAAATAAATTGACTTTCTTGCGCTGACTATGGTTATATTGTTATGTGTTGGAAATAGACAAATAATATTTTATATTATTTAGGTATATTTAATTATGTGATTAATTGTAGACCAAAAATAAATAATAATATTTATAGTCAAAAATTAATTGATGGAAATTAGACAATTTGTGTTTACTCTTTCAAACAATATTTGTAAAATAGTTTGACTGCGAGGTTAGCAAAATGAAAGAAAGAACTAAAGAAGTATTAAGAGATGGGTTCGGCGTATTAGTGAATAACGCTGCGGCAATTAGAGGGGCAAAGAATGGTCCATTATGGTTAACAATTGTTTTCTTTGTCTTATCTTTGTTCTTGCCTGTCCTCCCTATTTTTATCGCTCAAATTAATGTCAATGGTTCCACTTTTTTAAATAGATACACTTATGGTTTAGAAAGAACCATCACTGCGATGGCCATTGATTTAAAAGATAATCGCAATGTGGAATTTGATTTAGGTGTTGATCACATCTTAACCATCAAGGAAGATGGTAACGCTATTGCGTATAGTGCCTATGGTTCCGATAAGCCATTTGCGACTTATGAAAACAAAGTCACAAAACAATATGACTTCATGCTCTATGTTAGTGATGTCATGACGGCTGCGGAAAAGAAAATCGTTAACACCGCTATCGCGGCTAAAACATATAAACTTGAAACAAAAGAAGTTTCCACTGAAAAAGAAGGTATCTATACACCTAGCTATATGGTCGTCTTCCCAGATTCTTTCTATATGGTGCTTTATGGTAATAAGACCACAAAGATTTTAACTTCATCCTACACTGGTGATTTCAAAACCATGAATGCCACTACTACTGGTTTAAAAGAATTATTAACAGTCACTGATAAAGAAGGTAATGCAGTTGCCCAAAACATCTTAAATGATGACTACACAAATGGTGTTTTAAAGAACTTTAAGAAAGTATTAGATAAATCTTATGAAACAAGTAAGGTTGTTAGCGTTTGGGGTACAAGTGGTATCTACTTAGCAATCTTCTTTGGTTTAAGTGTCGTGATGGGCTTCTTAATGTGGATCTTAACTCGTGGTAAGAACAATCCAAACAATTACTTCACACCATGGTTAACACAAAAGATTGAAGCTAGATTAGCCTTATCTCCTGCTATCATTACATTGATTGCTGGATTCTTCTTAACTAACCAAGCTCCACTCATCTTCATCTTAACTTTAGGTTTAAGAGTGATGTGGATCTCTATGAAGGAATTAAGACCGCAACAAGCTTAATCCCCGTAGTCACTACCGCGTGACTTATCTTCAGCGTAAATCTGTAAGGCATCAGTCACGTCAGTAACTTCTAAATAAATATAGTTGTCAACTTCCGTTAATGGGTTATCAAAGTTACCGGTAAAGACAACTTTTTTATTTCTCTTTACGAGTTCAAGCATCTTATCGATAATGAGTGGATATTTATCGGCGAAATGATCTTTAAAGCCCATTAATTGGGTATAGAATACTGGTTCTAAATAAAAGGATTCACCACTTTCAAGGAAATATAAAGCGCAGAATGGATTATTCTCATCCTTTTCTTTTCTTAGATTTTTAAATTCTTCATAGTCTTTCATTTGTGGTATACCTCATTTCTATTAATTTTAAATGCGCGATAGATTTGTTCTAATAGAATTAATCTAGTCATTTGATGAAGGAATGTCATATTTGATAATGATAATCGATCGTTGCAGCGATTCTTTAATTCTTCACTAAGGCCGTATGAGCCACCGATGACAAAGGAGATATTAGAACCTCCTAAAACAAATTTATCTTCGATGTATTTAGCGAACTCTTCGCTTGTTAACTGTTTTTTAACTAAATCTAGACCAATAAGATATTCATTATTTTTTAATAATTTAATAATCTTTTGGCCTTCTTTATTTTTAACAATTTCAATATCCTTTTGACTTGGGTTGTTATTCACGGGTTCATCATCCACTTCAACAACTTCAACTTGAGTGTATGGTTCAAGTCTTTTGAGATATTCATTAATGCCTTGTTTTAAATAGGCTTCTTTTAAGTGCCCTATCGCGTAAATCTTAATCTTCATGAGGTAAGTCTCCTCCCGAAAGTGATGTCCACTGGTTCGCGCACCTAATAATATATTTATCCTTATTAATATGGAAGTGATTAAAGATTTTGTCATAAGCCTCTAAGGCGATTTCTGGAGTATTAGCCTCTTCTGATAAGTGGGCTAAGGTAATCTCTTTCGTGGCATCTCCAATAATAGATATCGCCGCGATCGCACTATCTTCGTTACATAAATGGCCATATTCTGAAAGAATCCTATTCTTTAATTCAAATGGTCTGTTAGTGTGCAAGAGCATCTTAATATCATGATTAGATTCAATGATGAGATATGTTGGGTTTTTCACTAATGGTAAGTTATCTTCTAAGAAGACTCCTGTATCAGTCATATAGAATAAAGATTGTTCTTTATCCTTAATGAAAAAGCCACATGGATTAATCGCATCATGGCTAGTCTTAATTGGGGTAATAACAAAGTCCCCGATAGTAAATGGTTTATTTAGTTCTACGACATTAGATAAAGAAGTTGGAAGTGTTCCCTCTAATGCATACATAATCTTTGGCGAAATGAACTTCAAGCCAGAGATATGATCAGCGTGATTATGGGTAAATAAGGCACCTGTGATGTCTTTTACACTTAAGTTTATTTCTCCTAGTCCTTCGGTTAAACGGGTCAAAGAAATACCCATATCAATTAATAATACGGTCTTATTAGAGACAATAATGGTCGCATTACCTTTCGAACCAGAAGCAATAATATGGTAGTACATTAGTTCGCTGCGTTTTCAGCTATCTCTCGCATTTGCTTGAGCCATTCTTCGGTTGGTTCATCAAAGCTACCGAAGCTCTTATAGAAGAAGAGATAGGCATTACCAGTTTGACCGTTTCTGTTTTTAGCAACGTTAACTTCAACATAAGAAACGTCACCACCCATTGGCTCACCAGTAATCTTTTCTTTTTGTTCTTTCACCATTTCAAAACGTTCACTACCACTTAAGTTGCTCATCTTCTTATTACCGGCGTTATTGTTAGGCGCTTTACTATTTTTATAATAGTCTTCACGGTAAAGGAGCATGACGACGTCAGCGTCTTGTTCGATAGAACCAGAGTCACGTAAGTCAGAAAGGATAGGACGTTTATTTTCACCACGTTTTTCAACGTCACGGGATAACTGTGAAACGACAATAATTGGGACTTGAAGTTCTCTCGCTAAAGCTTTGAGAGCTAAGGATGTTTTACGGACTTCTTCTTGACGGGAGTCTGATCCTTTAGAGGTACTACCAGTAGTCACTAAGCCTAAATAGTCGACGATAATCATACCTAATTCAGGTTCATTGGCTTGGAGTTTTCTACTCTTAGCAATGATATCCATTAACTTGCCGTTTGGGGAATCATCAATATAGATTGGTAAACTACCAATTTTATAAATGGCATTAGCCACTTTTGCTCTTTCAACACCCACAAGGTTACCTGTGGTAATTTTGGTTAATGACACAGCGGATTCCACACCGATAAGACGTTTAATAAGCGCTTCCGCAGGCATTTCCAAAGAGAAGATAGCAATAGGCTTATTTGTACGTTTCGCCGCTCTATAGGCGAAATTAAGCGCTAAAGCGGTTTTACCAACAGAAGGACGAGCGGCAACAATGATCATGTCACCTGGATGGAAACCTTGAGTGATTTTATTTAATCTATCAAAACCAGTGGTAAGACCACTAACACCATCAGTTTTCACTTCTTGTGGTGTTTCGATATTTAATTTAACTTCTTCAGCGACGTCTTTGGCTTTTTTGAATTCCGCCACTCTTCTTTTTTCAACTGCATCTTTTAATGTTGTTTCACTATTAGCGATGAATTCGTTAACATCAGTGATTTCTTCGCTTAAATAAGCAGCGTCGATATCACGGCATGTTTGAATAAGTCTTCTTAAAACGGCTTGGTCATTAACGATATTGATGTAGTAATCAATACTAGAAAGAGCGACCATCGCATCAGCGCATTGTTGAAGATATTCAACACCACCGATGGTTTCGAGTTCTTTCATATTCATTAATTCTTCAGTGGTAGTTAAAACATCCACTGGAGTTTGTTTATCAAATAAGTTCTTAATTGCGCGGTAGATGAGTTGATGTTTGCCCACGAAGAAATCTTCTTCGTTTAATCTACTGAAGACAGTATATAGGCATTCTCTAGACAATAAGGCTGAGCCTAGAACCGCTTGCTCCGCTTGCGCATTATAAGGGAGTTCGCGACTATTTTTACTAACGGCCATATCATTTCTCCTCCCCTTCTATATGCACATGAACTTTGGCGATAACGCCTTTATGTAATTCCACTTTGAGGTCCCAATAACCAAGGACATCAAGTGGTCCTTTATCAATGAATTTTCTTTTATCGATAGTAATCTTGTATTGTTTTTCAAGTTCGTCAGTCACTTGTTTTAAAGAAATCGCACCAAAGAGTTTACCTTCTCTACCTGTTTTGACTTTGAAAGGTAAGGTGATTTCATCTAAACGTTTAGCGAGTTCTTGTGCTTCCGCTTTCGCTTTAGCTTCGTTCTCTTTGCGTTCTTCTTGTTGATTTTCTAAAACTTCGACACTTTTCTTAGTGACTTGGACAGCAAGTTTACGAGGGAAGAGGAAATTGACGGCATAGCCATCACTGACTTCGATTGTTTGATCTTTTTTACCGAGTTTTTTGACATCTGCTAATAAAATGACTTTCATATCGTTAATCCTCTTCACTGTTCTTTGGTAAGCCCTTGTTTGTGGCTTCGGTTAATGATGATTCTAAGACCGCTAAAATAGCGTTCTTAACTTCTCTTGGGTCGCTTGTGTTAAAGGTGACGGCTGCGGAAGTGAAGTGACCACCACCTCCGAGTCGTTCGGCAAGTAATGAGACATTGATTGTGCCATCACTACGTGCTGAGACACGCATTTCACGGTTACTAACTTTGCCCATAACGAAGGCAGCGTGTACGCCTTTAAATGTTAAGCAGAGGTTAGCGGCCTTCGCAATTGTTGCATGGTCGTATAAACGATCTGGATTAGCGGTAGCGATAACCACACCATAATATGGGGTTTCTAAGTTAGTGGTAATATCAGTAACTTCCTTATGCTCTTCATAGTCATCTTTTAAGAAGTCATCCGCTAAGGAGTTATCAGCGCCGTATTCCTTAAGAATAGTTGCTGCTTCAAATGTTCTAATACCAGTATTTCTACTCTTGAAGTAACTAGAATCTAAGAAGATACCAGAGAGCATGATGGTTGCATATGTACTTGGAAGCTCAATTCTTGGGTTGATAGATGAGAATCTAATGAATTCAGAGATTAATTCACAAGTGGAAGATGCCGCTGGGTCGATATGGTTAAAGACTGGGGAATCAATATATTCTTCCGCACGTCTATGGTGGTCGATAACAACAATTTTAGCGGCTTTATCAATGAGTTTAGGCGCCATAACCATGTTTGGAGTGTGGACGTCCACGACGATTAATAATGTATTACCATTTATTAAGTCTTCAGCTTCTTTAGAAGTCACAACTAATTTATCTAATTCATCTTTACCAAATGAGGATGTCATTGCTGATCTAGTTTTGAATTCAGTGTTCTTTAAATCAACAACAATACGAGAATTCTTCTTTAAACGATTACAGATAGCTTTCATACCTAAACAGGCACCGAAAGCGTCCATATCCATCATCGCGTGGCCCATAATAAGGACACGGTCAGAAGCATTGATTAAAGAGATAAGAGAGTCGGCTAAAACACGAGTCTTAACTCTATTACGTTTTTCTTGGGCTTCAGATTTACCACCATAGAATTTCATTTCTTGACCATAAGCAGAAACAACGACTTGGTCACCACCACGAGACATAGCGATATCTAAAGCATCATTAGCGAGGTCATTTAATTTAATAACATCTGGGAAGTCATGCGCAAAGCCCATAGAAAGAGTTAATGGGATTTCACCACGGGTAGATTCCCCACGTACTTTATCAATAATGGAGAATTTATCTTCAAGCATCTTAGTGAATGCTTCATAGTTACATAACATGGAATAACTATCATCTTTAATTCTTCTAAGAAGAACACCATATTCTTTAGCGTAGCCAAAGATGTCGTTTTTAACTTTGGTAACAACGTCATTGAAGTCATCATCACCACGGACAACGTCATCATAGTTATCAATAGTTAAAATACCAACGACAGGCGCTTGGTCTTTAGAATAGTTATAGATAGATTCATAATCGGTAATATCTTTAAAGATCCATAAGCCCGCTTCTTGGAGGAGCTTAACTTGATATGTTCTTGAGTTAACAACGATTTTAGCCACTTGATCACCATTAGCGACATCTCTTAATGTGGCTAATTCTGGTTGCCATTCAATGATATCCATGTCCATGATTTCAATATGTCTAGATTTGAATAAGTCATTGGTCCATAAGACAACGTTTTGATCATCAGTAATAGCTAAACCAATCATCGCAAAGTTATAGGCTTCTTGGACGTCACTACCAATAATTGTGGCCGCTTTTAAATCGGTTTTTTGTCTTAATGAGGAGAGCACTAAAATAATGATCCAAACAAATAAACAGTCAACCGCAATAATGATGGCCATTGTAATGGCAATATATTCTGGCTTTACCTTATCGTAGAAGCTAAAGAAATTATTGAAATAGATGATGGAAAAGACACCACCAAGAAGAACTTCGATAGCGATGATGATAAAAGAGATAAGTTTGATAATTCTAATCGTTTTTCCCATAGTGCAATCATTATATATAATGTGCGTAAAATAATAAATACGGAAGTTTTAATCCTTCACGTATTTATTAACCTATTATTTATGCCATTTCTCTTAAATTAAGAGGCTAGTGCTTGTATTATAAACCTATTTTGTGGCAAAAAAATATTTTTATTAAAAATTTTTACAGTTTGAATTCTTTAGCGATATCCCAGACTCTACCAGCGACATATTGAGCGGCCTCTTTGGTGAAGTGAACATGGTCTACTCCACTATAGTCTCTATCACGTAAATATTTTGTTTGATAGTCGGCTGTTGCTTCAAATTCTTCTCGTAAGTCGAGTGTTTCAAAGCCATACTCTTCAGCAAGTTGCCTTTGAATAGGATTAACGTTCTCTTTAATAGGAGTATTAGGGATACCCCATTGATTATCGTCAATAACTGGTGGGGAAACCATCATAATGAATTTCGCCCTTGGGAATTGTTCGACAAATGAATCAAGAAGAATCTTATATTCACTTAAGAATGTTGGCTCCGCTTTTGACCATTCTGTAGCATCGTTTGTGCCTAACATAATGGCAAAGACATCAGGTTCATAATTGACACAATTTGTATACACGTCTTGCTTAATATAGCGTTTTTCTGGGTCTTTCCAAGAACCACCATAACCAGTGATAGAGATGCCATTAACGCCATAATTTCCAACTTTATAGTGTTCGCTAACATTACCGCTTAAATATGTTGGGTATGACTCGTTGGCCCACATATGACCAGCGGTAAGTGAATCACCAACACAAGCAATGTGATATTCTTTCTTCACAGTGATTGGATATTCAGCGGAATACTCTCCATATTTGATAGTGACACTAGTTTGATCAGCAGTAAGGTTTTCACCATTTTCTGCTTCAAACTCAACGGGTTTTAATTTTCCTGATTTAGTGCCTCTTAAATAAGCCAATAAACCATCAGAGTTGAAATTTTCACCTTCGATGAATGTGTGCCAAGCATCAGAATCATCAATGTAAAAATCATACTCTTCGGCTTGATTACAGCCGGTTGATAAAACCGCAAAAAGTGCGACGCTTAACAAAGTTATTTTTTTCATAATTACGCTCCTATTTTACTGAAGTGATATGTAGTTTTAGAGGTGAATGTTTCACCTGCTTTTAAAACAGTTGTACCGTATTTATCAAATTCTGGATGATTGATAGCGTCAGGCATCATTTGTGTTTCTAAACAGATATTGCCACTACCATCTTTATAAAGTTGTAAACCTGGTCTATCGGTATAGACATCGACTTTATATTGTGTACCAGTTAAAGTTGCGGCCTTACCATAGGTATCTTTAGCCTTATCTAATACATAGTTATCATCATAGCTCTCACTACTCTTGAAAGCTTTTTCATCAATATAATCAAACTTTGTGCCAGAAACTGATTTAACTTCACCTGTTGGAATTTGATTTTGTAATGGAGTGTAATTACTACCCGCAACTTGTAATTTAACATTGGAATAACTACGACTGCCGTTGATATCAATGAATAGGTGGTTGGTTGGATTACAAAGTGTATCTTGTGTAGTTGTGGCACTATATTCAATTGATAATTCACCAGTCTCAGAAAGTGTATATGTCACAAACATCTTCATTTCGCCTGGGTAACCATTATCTTTATCTTGTGAAACGATAGAATACTTAATCGAATTAATTGTTTGTTCTTCTTTCTTCCAGTTTGCAGTGGCGAATGGTCCCTGCCATGATCTACCACCACCATGGAGAGAGTTATTACCATCGTTTTTTGTAACACTATATTGAGTACCGTTTAAGGTAAATTTGCCACCGGCAATACGATTAGCAACTCTACCAACGGTAAAACCATCTTTTGCGATTTGTTTTCCATCAAATTCGATTTTATCGATTCTAGCGCCTTGTTCTTTAAAGTAAACTTTAAGTCCGTTTGCCGCGGATAATTGATTATCAACAATCTTAGGATCAGAACTAGATGGGGTTAAGCTATTTGAACTTGGCGTAGATGTGTCAGAAGAAATAGATGGTTCCGCTGAAGAAGAAGTCTCAGATGATGAACCTTTATTACCACAGGATGCAGTAATGAGCGCAAAAGAAATAAGCGCTAGGCGAGCTAATATTTTTTTCATTGATTAAATCCTCGTTATTAGTTTCCCACTTTGTAAGCGCGTATGCAACAAAAAGGACTACCGAAGTAGCCCTCTTTGAAATGATTTTATTCTATGAAAACTATTTAGCGTCTAAGAACATATGAGGATATTTCTCTAACATGAAATCCATATCCTTATCACCACGGCCACTTAAATTAACAAGAATCGAACCACTCTTCATGTTTCTAGCACATTTGATAGCATATGCTAAAGCATGACTTGATTCGATAGCAGGAATAATACCTTCTAATCTTGATAATAAGAAGAAGGCTTCCGCGGCTTCATCATCAGTGATTGATTCATATTTCACACGACCAATATCTTTTAAGAAAGCATGTTCTGGGCCAACACCTGGATAATCTAGACCACTAGCGATGGAATAGGCATCACCCGCTGTGCCATCTTCATTTTGAAGGACATATGAATTAAAGCCATGTAAGACCATTTCTTTACCTAAGGTCATAGTGGCACTGTTTTTACCAATTTCTTTACCAGTACCCATGGCTTCAACACCAACGATATTAACTGGTTCATCTAAGAAGGCTTCAAACATACCAATAGCATTACTTCCACCACCAACACAAGCGGTGACGATATCTGGTAATTCACCTGTCATTTCTAAGAATTGTTCTTTGGCTTCTCTACCGATAACTTCTTGGAAGTCTCTGACCATTAATGGATATGGATGAGGACCAACAGCACTACCGATGACATAGAAGGCATCTTTATACTCTTTCATATAGGCTTCAAAAGCAGCATCCACTGCTTCTTTTAATGTTCTTGTACCAAACTTAACTGGTACCACTCTAGCGCCTAATACTTCAATACGCTTAACGTTAGGGGCTTGTTTTTCCATATCAACTTCGCCCATATAGATATCACACTTTAAACCAAAATATGCTGCCGCCATTGCGACTGCAGAGCCATGACTACCAGCGCCTGTTTCGGCAATGAGTTTTTTCTTACCTAAATATTTGGCTAATAAGGCTTGGCCCATCGCGTTATTTAACTTATGTGCACCACCATGATTAAGATCTTCTCTTTTGAGGTAAATCTGTACACGTCCTAAGTAATTTGATAAGTTTTGGCAGTGATACACAGGTGTAGGACGACCTTGATAATTCTTTCTAATCTCTCTAAGTTCAGCGATGAATTTAGATGATTTAGCAATCGTTTGATAGCCATAGTAAATCTCATCCATGGCCTTTTGTAATTTAGGAGGGACAAAACTACCACCATAACGACCAAAGTATCCATCGTCTGTAGGAAATTGTTTACGGTAATTCTTGAAGTCAAAATTTATATCTTTTAAAGGAGAATCTTCAAAGAGCCTTTGTCCCTTGATTCTACGATCTAATGGCTTTGGTGCATTTTCCGGTATAAAGTACTTATGACCTTTAAGAATTGCACCTTCAATTCTCTTCTCTTTCAAAAGAGCACGAACTCTTCTTTCATTAATTCCCCATTTTTCACTAGCTTCTAATACGGTAATATATTTCATACCTTTTACTTCCTTTCGGTATATTCTTTATGCCTATTAATTATAAGGTATTAAATATATATGTAAATAAAAAATCACCCAATTGAGTGATTATTTTAAGATTCTTAACAAAAGTAGTTATTTTGAATAGAAAACTGTGTTCTTATCAAACATACCAAAAGCGAATGCGTAATTATAGAATAATGGCATGCCTTAGCATTATTTCATGAATGAATGAATGACTTTTTCACATTCTTTTTCATCCATGATTTTTGGTACTGGATAGCCTGGATTGCCTTCTTTAAGTGCACGCTTAACTAGTGTTGGTAAATCTTCTTCTTTAATGAAGTCGAATTTATCTGGAATATTCATGGCATGATTCATTCTTCTAAGTTCGGCGATAAAGGCCTTTGCCTTTTCTTCATTGCTCATATTTTCTTTAGTGATACCAATGATATCAGCGAGTTTCGCTAATTTCTTATAAACGGAAGAACCATACCAATCTAAAACATATGGAAGAATAACAGCATTAGCTAAACCATGAGGAGTGTTATATAAGCCACCTAAGTTATGTGCGATAGCGTGTACATAGCCAACAAAGGCTCTAGTGAAAGCACTACCAGCATAGAATGATGCCTTAAGCATATTCTCTCTTGCTTCCATATCTTTACCGTTGTTATAAGCTTTTTCTAAATTATCATGAATTAGTTTTGTAGCATCTTCTGCATATTTAATTGTGGATTTTACATTGCTTTTACCAATATAGGCTTCTACAGCATGAGTCATCGCGTCCATGCCTGTTGTGGATGTGATATGTGGAGGTAAACCTATTGTTAAAGCAGGATCTAAAACTGCATATTTAGGTCTTAAACATGGATCAGAAATAGCATTCTTTTCATGAGTTTCTGGATCAGTTACTACTGCTGCCACTGTTGTTTCAGAACCTGTACCAGCGGTTGTAGGAACAGCGAAGAATGGAGGAAGCTTTTTACCAACTTTTAAATAGCCTCTCATTTTTCTTACTGATTTCTTAGGTTTGACCACTCTTGCGGCTGCAGCTTTAGCGCAGTCCATTGGAGAACCACCACCAAAGGCAATAATACCTTCGCAGTTATTATCTAAATACATATCTCGACAATGTTCGATATTAGGAATTGTGGGGTTTGGTTGCACGCCATCATAGACGAAATATTCTATCCCGTGTGCCTTAAGTTGTTCAAATAATGGGTCTAATAAGTGAATGCTCATTAAGCCTTTATCAGTTACCACTAGAACTTTATTTATTCCTTTTTCCTTAATTAATATAGGTAACTTTAAAACAGCGCCTTCGCCTTCTAAAAGTTGAGGCTCTTTCCAGTCCATAAAACACATCGCAATTTTTAAAACTTTTTGGTAAATGCGATAATACCATTTCTTAATGAAGAGCATATTTATTTCCTCTTATTTATTATCAATTTGTTTCTTTAAATAGATGAAGACATCTCTTCTTTTAACGATACCGATAAAGACTTCTCTATCATCCACGACTGGGATAAAGTTTTGGGACAATGCTAAAGCATAGAGTTCATCTAAAGTAGCGTCTACAGAGACAGCGTTATATGGACGATATCTTTCAATTTCTAAGATGTTTGTCTTTTCCGCTAAAGCGAGATTGAAGCCACCGCTAGCGTGGATAAATCTTAAGATGTCACCTTCAGATAAGGAAGTAACATAATGACCTTTTTCATCTAAGACAGGCACAACGGTGAACTTATGAAAAGCAAACTTTTCGAAGGCTTGTCTAACGGTCATTGTGTTATCTAGATAAAAAGTTGCACCTTTAAGTGTGGTGATCTGCAATAAATTGAAGTTTTCCATCTTTGATTTCATTATAGAAAACTTTTTATTCAAATAAAATAAAAAGCCATCTAAGTTAAGACTTTATTGATTATCACTGTTTTTATTTATGGCTGATACCTTTTATTAATTAAATTACTTTTTGACATTTTATGTAGGCGCATGTTGTAATAGAAATATAAAGTTTTTTATAAAAAGGGAGAAAATTTTATGAATGTTTCAAAACAACTTTCAGGTACTGAACTTTTTGTTGTGGTCGAAGGAAATATCGATAGCACATCCGCACCTGAATTAAACAACCAAATCTGTGATTCTTTAAAAGGTATTCAATCCTTAGTTTTTGATTTCCAGAAAGTGAACTACATCTCATCCGCTGGTTTACGTGTCTTATTAGCAGCACGCAAAGCTTTAGGTAATGAAGGTGAAGTCATCATCCGCAAGCCAAACCAAAACGTATTGGACGTTTTTGAAATGTCTGGTTTCGACAATATTCTCAAAATCGAAAAATAGGAGTTGCCTATGTATATCATCGAACAATTAGCGGCTTTTACCGCTGAATCGCCAAATAATGCGATTCTATTTGACGAAGCCCACAATAAGGGTATTACTTACGCTCAATTAGATGACCTATCTGGTCGTATTTACGCATACTTAAAAAAGAATAATATTGGCAAAGAAGACTTTGTCTTAATTAATCTTCCTCGTGGTGTCATGCCAATTATCACAATGATTGGTGTTTGGAAGAGTGGCGCTGCTTGGGCATTAGTGGAAGATACCTATGCTCCAGAACGTATTAACTATATCCGTGAAGACTGTGGCTGTAAGATTGAAATCTCTTCTAAGAACTGGGATGAAATTATGCATATTGAGCCACTTCAAGGTTATGAAAAAGTTGGTATGCATGATGCAGCTTACGCCATCTACACTTCTGGCACTACTGGTAATCCAAAAGGTGTCTTACATGAATATGGCAATTTAGAAAGAGCAATTGATTCCATTAGAATTAAAGGTCAAACACCATTTGATGGTAAAGATCGTTTAGCCTTATTAGCGCCTTTAAACTTCGTGGCCTCCGTTATTGTTATTCTTAAAGCACTTAGCGTGCATAACGGTAAGACTTTCGTTGTTAGTTACGCCACAATTAAGAATCCAATGGCGTTAAAGATGTTCTTCTTTGAAAAACGTATTTCCATTACATTCTTAACTCCTTCTTACGTTAGAATGCTTGGTAACACTACTGGACCATTCTTGAGAATGCTCTTCGTTGGTAGTGAACCTGCTAATAACGTTTATAACAAAAACCTAGAATTAATTAATATTTATGCCTGTTCCGAAAGTGGCTTCGCTGTCGGTGTTTTCTTAATTGATAAATCATATGAAGTATGTCCAATTGGTAAACCTGAGGTTGAAACCAAAATCGTCTTGTTAGACGAAGATGGTAAAGAAGTCCCAGAAGGTGAAATCGGTGAATTGTGTTTTGAAAACCCATATGTGAGAGGCTATATCAATCTTCCTGAAGAAAGCAAGAAAGCCTTCACTGATGGTTTCTACCATTCAGGTGACCTAGCTAGAAGAGATGAAAATGGTAACTATGTCTTATTAGGCCGTTCTGGTGACATGATTAAGATTAATGGTAACCGTATCGAACCAGCGGAAATTGAAGCTGCGGTTAAAGCCGCGTTAAAGGTTTCTTGGGCCGCTGCACGTGGCTTTGAAGAAGGTGGTAAGAGCTATTTATGCGCTTACTATTTAGATGATGTGCAATTCGATCCTAATGAAATTAGACAAGAATTAATGAAGAGACTTCCATACTACATGATTCCTGCCTTCTTTATTAAGATTGATTCAGTACCACTTAAGGCAAACGGTAAATTTGATAGAAAAGCTTTACCAAAGCCAGATGCTGAAAACTTTAGAACAGAATATGTCGCCCCTACTAACGAAACTGAAGAAAAGCTTTGTAAAGCGATGGCGGCCGTTCTTAAAGTTGATAAAGTTGGTATACACGATGACTTCTATGAACTAGGTGGTGACTCTCTTGGTTCTATTCAAGTCATTGTTAACGCTGAATTACCAGGATTAAACGCTAGTGAGATTTTCCGTGGCAGAACACCAGAAAAGATTGCTAAGTTATATGAAGAAAATCACGCTAACGATGATGGCGAATCTCCAGAAGCAAAGAATGCTGCTAGTTTGAAACTCGATCATCCATTAACCGCTGAACAACTATACATGGTTGACTATCAGTTATATACACCAAAATCAACAATGTATAACTTATTCTCTATGCTTAAAGTCGATAAAGAAATGTTCGATATGGAGAAATTAGCGGGCACAATGAAGACTGTGATTAAAAATCACCCTGCTTTATTAACCACATTCCACTTCAATGATGATGGTGAAATTATTCAAAGATATACACCTGATATCATTGAAGACATTAGAGTGGAAAAACTATCTGAATTTGAATTTGAAGTCTTAAAAGATAACTTGGTTATGCCATTTAAGATTATCGGTGGTAGATTATACCGCTGTCGTGTTTTTGAAACCGAAAAAGCGGGTTACGTCTTCTTTGATGTCCACCACACTGTCTTTGATGGTACATCCTTAAAAGTCTTTATGGGTAATATTGGCAAAGCCTATATGGGTATGATGCCAGATCCAGACTTCTATTACCTAATGCTCGCGAATAGAGAAGAAGCAATTAAGACTTCTTTCTATGAAGAATCTAAGAAATATTTTGAAGATTTATATGATGGTGTTGAATGGTCTAGTTATCCTGCTATCAACCACCAATCTCGTGAAAACGAATTAGGTGAATTATTCGTGCCACTTGGTATTGAACAAGCCCAAATGAATGCGATGGAAAGACAATACCGCATTAGTAGAAATGAATTCTTCATCGCTGTCGCGATTTTAGCAATCTCTATTTATAACAAGAAAAACGATATTAAGATTTCTTGGATTTATAACGGCCGTGAAGATATGCAGATGATGTCCACTGTTGGTTTATTATTCCGTGATTTACCAGTTGGTATTCGTTTACATGATAAAGATACAATTCGTGATATCTTTGCAGAAATCCATAAACAAGTTCAAGGTGGCATTGAACATAGCTGCTATGAATATGTTGATAGACATAATCAAGTTGGTAATGAAGAATGTGCCTATTTGTTATATCAACAAGATATCCGTGATATGGGTGGAGCGGAAGGTATGAATATTGAAACAATTGATATTCGTCAAAACCAAGCTGCTTCTCAAACAATTCTTGATATGGAAATCTTAGATGGTAAAGAAGGTTTAATCTTAATGATTGACTACGCTGCTTCTAGATACAATCAAGAAAGCATGGAAAAATTCCGTGATTTATTCGTCATGACCGCTCAAGCATTAGTGACACATAATTCACAAAAGGATGTCACTGTTGCTGAACTTAAGAATAAGTTAAGTGATAAGAGTAACTTCTTTGCGAAGATTATCGGTATTTTCAGAAGGAAGAAATAGTGAGTAAAGATAAAATCTCATTAGAAAAAGAAAGATTAAGGGCTTTATTTGGCGAAAATAAAGAGCTAAAAGAAAACCCAGATAAAGTCCATTCTATTAAATGCCATAACGGGGTATTCGTACCAAAAGTAATTGATACGGTATCTATTTTTAGGGGTATTCCTTTTGCTTTACCACCAATTAATGAAAGAAGATGGAAGAAACCTGTTCCCGTCAGCGAGAGTGATAAAATTTATGAGGCTTATTATAACGGTAAGTCCCCTATTCAAACTGTCATTGATTCTGAAAGAGCGTCATATTATCCACAAAGTGAAGATTGTCTTTATTTGAATGTGTGGGTGAATGATGTTTGTAAAGATAAGAATAAACCAATTATGGTCTTTATTCATGGTGGCGCATATGGATGGGGAGGTACCGCTGACCCATTATATGATGGCTTAAACTTTATTAAGTTACATCCAGAAGTCATATTGATCACTATTGCTTATAGAGTGGGCTTATTTGGTTTTATTGATTTAAGTTATCTAAAAGGTGGAGAAGAATTTAAGGACGCTCCTAATTTAGGTATTTATGACCAAATAGAAGCTTTACGTTGGATTCAAAGTAATGGACAAGCCTTTGGTGGTGATATTAATAATGTCACGATATTTGGTGAATCTGCAGGTGGAGGATCTGTTTCAATCCTTCCTTTAGTCAAAGAGGCTAAAGGATTATTCCATAAAGTTATTGCGGAAAGTGGCTCATTAGCGCTTACTTACGCAAAAGATGAGTGTAAGTCATTTACCGATAAACTCATAAAGGCCGCTAAAACGGATTCTATGGATGATTTAATGAAATTAAGCACCGAACAATTAGCGAAGCTAAATGAAGGCCTTAATGAGGCTAATAACTTTCCGATGAGAGATGGAGAACTTATTCCTCTTGATCCATATGAACCATATCTTAAAGGTGAAACAAAAGATATCGATATGATGATGGGTAGTAACGCTAATGAGATCAATTATTGGATTGGTGAATTAGGGGGCCTATTTAATTACTGTGCGGGTATGCCTTTTAAATATAAAAACGACATCTCTAAGCTCAGTAAAGAAGATAAAGAACTAGTTAAAAAGTTCATGAGAGAAACTAAAGGTAACAAGATTACAAGAATTAGTGAATTCTATAATGAAATGATGTTCCGTTTGCCAATGATTTATCAAGCAGAAGGTCATTCCTCTAATAATGGTAATTTCTATATGTATTATTGGAAGGAAGAAAGTAAGATTCCTTTATATAAAGCGTGTCACGCAGTTGAACTTGCTTATGTCTTCTATAATATTGATGAAACTATTTATACGGGAGAAGTTGCAGATAAAGAATTAGCGGAGACGGTATCTAATATGTGGGTGGAATTCGCTAAAACTGGTAATCCATCGTTAGAAGGTCTTTCTTGGAATAAATATGATATTAAGAATAGAAAAACTATGACCTTTAAGAAAGGTGAAATTAAGGAAGAAAAAGATATCTTAAATAAACAAAGAGAAACACTATTCCCAATTGTTAAATATATGATTAATCCTGGTTACGCTGATATCGCTGAAAACTTATCAGTATTAGATAAAACAGGCGCGGCAATAAACGCCGCACTTAGTTGTATATCAACCTTAGTGCAAGAAAACATTATTAAGTGAAAGAAAAGTCGTCTTAATTCTCGGACGACTTTTTATCTAATCCTTTTTGTCTCAGTTTCATTAATAGACAGTATAAACATCCTAGGCCTATGATGAAACCTAATAGAATAATAATCCAAGGTATGATGCCCATCGTTCCTTTTTCAAAAAAGAAACCATTAGTGTCAACGTTTAAAAAGAAATAAGGATAATAGAGGTCTTTAGCGTATTGGATTCTGAAAATCGCTCCAATATAGACGAATGCGACATAGCAAACAGGTGGGATTGTCGCTAATAATGAGCTCTTATAAGTAAGTTGAATGTCTGTATCAAATAAGAAGAAATCAATGATGGCTAAGATAGGTACAATCGCATGTAATGAGAAATTCTTAAATGATAATAAATAATCCATGCCCATTAATGGCGCAAGCATTGTAAAGAACACTAAAAATGTAACTGTAATAGCCACAGTAGCGACATACTTGATATGAAGAAATACTTGGTTAATATAATTCTTTTTATTAATAAGAAGTTCTACTTCGTTAATCAAGAAGAGAAGCGCTATTAGCATAATGAAGATGTTTGATTGAACAGTGAAAAAGAAGAACACTGATCCACCACCCATGAATTCTGTTGATTGAGCGGTTAACACAATGCCTAAAACACCCACTATTACTAAAGTGGCTTTAATCGCTATCTTTATGATACTTTTAGCTAAGTTCATAAGCTGTCTTATTGATTTTATTATATATCTATTTAATGAAATCATCTCCAAAAAATAGCAAATGAAAAAGGGCCGCGAGATGAACTAGTCAACGAAAAGTAGACAGTTCAAAAAAAGCATCAATACCCCATGTC
>CAMVBL010000003.1 GCA_947165725.1 uncultured Caryophanales bacterium
TACAACTTTCTTTTTTGCTTGTTCTTTCAGCGTGTAAATCTTTGGCAAACATAATGATATTCCAAAAATCGTCTATTTCATTTTCATTCAAAACTATTGATAATGTTTCTGCTCTACATTTCATAACAACTCTAGCTCTCCTTCTTTCTTGTTTGGTTTATAAATTTTATATTCGTTATCCATAAAATCACTTCTCACCAGAATCATCTTTTCATCTAACATCATAGTGAATTTTGTCCCATAAGTAATTGTATGGTTAGAAACATCTTTAACGACATCTTCAGCTGCCCCCAAATCGGTCAACAGCGTCTTGTAAATCTCATAAAAATTATTTTTAATTTTATGAGTAGAATATAGTGCTTGTCCACTTGTGAGATTAAACTCGGTTATCTCTTTGTCCTCTTTAGTCCAATCCCACCAAGAAACTGTTTTATCACGATAGTCTATTTGTAAACAAATGTATTTCATAATAATTCCAATTCCCCTTCATCATTCATCTTGGCTACATATATAAGACCTTTGTCAGTTTTAATACATCCGTAAATATGCCTTGATTGATTAGCAAATTTCCAGCCTAATGCAACGCCTAAATCAGTTGTTGTTTCTGTTTCATATGAATAACAATCAACTAATTCTTCAACGGTGTCTGCTTGTTTGACTATTTCATATTCCCAAAGAGTTCCGTCCTCATAGTAATAATCATAGAAGATATTGTTATCTATACAACAACAATTTCTATCTTCTTGGTTTTGGTGTGCTTTTAAGACATTTTCTTTTGTGTCAAAATTGTAAACAGGCAAATTGTATAAACCTTTTCTTTCTAGGTCAATAATTCTGGCATCTTTAGTTCTAATGTATTTCATCTCACAAACCTCGCTACTTCTTCTTTCTTTACAATAATACCTGCACTATGATATTTAGTATCGCTAAAATAATATTTATCATCAGTTTCTTTATCTAGTTCATAACCTTCTAGATTAATGATTTTGCCTGATTTCTTCACAATGTATTTCATTAATCTCTTTCCTCCTGTAATCTACCAACGTATTCATCGTGGTCAGTATGTATTACGATAACATTACCATCAATTACCATATAAGTTTTACCTGATTTTAACGCCTCTAAGGTGTCAATCCATTTGTCATTAACTTTAATGTGTCTAAGCATATTCTACCTCCCCCACATCTAATATGAATTCAACTGTGCACATCTTACCACAAAATCTAAGGAAGTGTGTTTGGTGTGTGAATAACATTCTTAGAATTTGGTCAGCATTGCTTTCTTTGATATGCAACAACTTTGCAAACTCACGAACATTACCACACAAACCTAACAATGTTTCTCCTTCTTCTTCAGGCCCATAAACGCCTATTAAGTATTTACCTTTATACATGGCAGAAACAACCTCCTCAAATCCAATAACCTTTGACGGCCTTAAACCAGGCGCTATCCGTGTCTTTCTTAACGATACGGGTTAAATCTAACTTAGGTCCCCATTTGGTCTCACGGAGTTTGGCTAAACAATCCTCTGCTTCCGGGCGAGTATCAAATGGTTTCACGTGAATTGTTCCATCTTTGAGATAGACAACTAAGTAATATTTAATGTTCATACAATTCTTCCTCTGTTCCGTCTGGATAATAGATGTTAACACGTTGGAACTTGCTATTGTGTTGAATGGTCCTAACACTAGCACACTTCTTATCAATGCTCACGATAACATTTTCACCATCGTCATTCATACCTACACCGGCTTCAATGTATCCGAACTGATTAACTAACTCTTCGTATCGGGTCATAACTAGTAAATCTTCTCCTCAAGGTTATCTCTTGTGTTCTCAACATCGTCTTCAGCACCATCTAACGCTGATGCAACATCGTCCATCCATTCTTGGCGTTCTTCTTGTTCAGGTGTTAAGTCATCCCAACCTTCGTATGGTTCAATCTCATCTCTAGTTTCTTCAACCTCGTTCTTAAGGTCATCAATCTCATCTCTAACTTCTTCTAGTTTTTCAATGAGTTTCTTTAATCTTGCTCTAACTTGTGTCTTTGTCATTTTCTAAGTTCTCCTTTACTGACAACTATATTATATAATAATGGAGTTCGTAAATCAATACCTTTTTTATAATTTTTTTATATATCCTTTATATATTATTTATATATATATGATTTAAGGGTTCTAAGGGTTTTCGCCTTTTCTTAAAACTTTTTTATATATACGTTATACGATTTATATAGAAAACCCTTAAACTATTAATTATAATATACTACGATATTATAAAACCCTTAAACAACCCTTAGAAACCCTTAAAACCCTTAAATTGGCAAAACTTTTCCAAATCTTATTTTATCCTATTATATAATAATGGTGTGAAAGGAAAAGTAAGATGCTACAAGAATACTTGAAAGGATATAGATACAAGAATAATCTAACACAGAAGCAAATGGCACACAACTTACAAACAACACAGTCTTACTATTGTGAATTAGAGTCTGGAAGAAGAGTTCCAGGATTCAAAATGACAAGTAAGTTAGCGTCATTCTTCAAAGTAAGTGAATCTTATATTAGAAAATTATGCAAATAACTAACAAATTAAACTTACCAGAATCCTTCGTGAATTACGTTAACGGTGATGACCATCCAGTAGTTCCAAATAGATACTCCTGCACGGAGATATTAGGTTCTACTCGTGAAATCATATTAAACCGTAGATACCACGATAAAATTAGTGTTGACGTAGCCGATATGGTTCCAGCATTATTTGGAACAGCAGTCCATCAAATCCTAGAGAATAATACACCGGTATTAGAGACTGGATTAGAGACAGAATATTCTGTGGAAGTTGAATTCGGTAATCAAACATTGTCTGGTAGAATTGACTTACTAAATACTAAAGAGTTAAGCATTGAAGATTACAAAACTTGTTCCACCAGTAAAGTTATGCACAAAGACTTTGATGACTGGTATAAACAAGGAATGGAATACGCCTACCTTGTATGGTTAAGAAGAGGTATCATTTGCAGAAAGTTAAAGTTCTATGCCTTGATGAAAGACTGGTCAAAGATTAAAGCCAGTGTTGGCGGCGAATATCCAGCAAGTCCTATTTATGTATGGGAATACAATATACAAGATAGTGATTATGATTTTATCGCACGATATATCAAGGTTAAGTTGAATGACTTATACTTTGCGGAGGCTTTACCTGATGACCAGTTACCAATGTGCACCGACGAGGAAAGATGGCATACAGGAACTAAATATGCCGTGTACAAGAAAGTCGGTGATACAAGAGCGGCGTATGTTGCGGATACGCAAGAAGACGCTTGCAATTACATTTCTAACAAGTGCGGAGGCGCTGGTGAGATTGTAGTTCGTAAAGGCGAATACTTGAAATGTAAACTTTATTGCAGTTGCAGTAAATTCTGTAAGAGAGGAGAAGATTAATGCGAGAAAGATTAGAAAGTTTGTTATCTAGACTTATTCAAAATGTCAAAGAAGGCAAATTAGATGAAAGAATTACTTCATATGAAAATTATGATAGTAACTATGTCTTTCCAAAACCAAGAGTTATCGTTAAAATTGAATTAACAAGTGGTAAGACTGCTAAGATTGACATTACAGACTATTTTGAGGAGGAAACAAAATAATGGGTAAGAAGAGTCCTTATGAAGAAAGAATCTTAGAAGAGATTAGATGCCTTCACGCCAAAGAAGAGATGCTATATGCTATCTTAAAAGACGTAAGAGCCAAAAAACCAGAAAAGGAGGAGAAGTAAGTGGGTATTCCAGTATTAATTATGGGTCGTAGCGGCTCAGGTAAAAGCGCATCATTAAGAAACGCCAAAGAACCTATCTTCGTGATTAATGTTAACAAGAAACCATTACCATTCAAAACTAACGAGAATTTGAAAGTTATGAATTGTGATGAATATCTAATGATTAAAAGTTCCTTAGTAAAAGCGAACGAAAAAGGTATCAAAGTTGCAGTTATTGATGATGCTGGTTATCTTATGACAAGTAAGTTTATGGCTGGTCATAAGCAAGCCAAAGGTAATTCACAGTTTGATTTATATAATGAAATTGCTGATAATTTTTATTCCTTAATTAAATATATTGTTGATGAATTACCAAACGATATGACCGTCTTTATCATAATGCACGAAGAAATGAATGATATGGGTTATAGTAAACCAAAAACCATCGGCAAGTTGTTAGATGACAAAGTTTGTGTAGAAGGTATGTTTACTATCGTGTTACATTCATTGAAGTTAGACGGTAAATACGTATTCGCGACAAACACCGACGGATTAGATGTTACTAAGAGTCCGATTGGAATGTTTGATGAAGAATACATTGATAACGATATTCAATTAGTTGTAAATAGAATTAGAGAATATTACGGAGGTAAATAAACTATGAAACCAATTGAAGGCTATGATTTAGTCAACGAAGCAGGAGATTTTAAGAGACTTCCTGCAGGCATCTACGGTGTTAGAATCACCAAAGTTGTAGACCATCCAAATGAAGAATACTTAGAAATTCATTCTGACATTGTTAAAGGTGAGTTTGCTAATTATTTCAAAACCTTAGAAGAAAATGGTATGAAGGATACTTCTACACATCTACGTTCTTACAAAACCAAAGCATTACCATTCTTCAAAGCATTTATTACTGCTGTTGAAAAAACAAATCCAGGTTACCATTGGGACTGGGATGAACAAAAGTTAGTCGGTAAAAATGTTATGGCCGTCTTTGCGGAAGAAGAATACCAAACCAAAGAAGGTAATATTATCGTGGTTACTAACCTTGTTGAATTCCGTTCATTAGAAGCATTCAAAGAAGGTAGAATCACCGTTCCACCATTAAAGAAGTTGAAACCAGAAGATGTGAGACTTCCTACACCATCAGAACCACAAGAATCTAAGAACTTAGAACTTGTTGACATTCCTGATGAAGAATTACCATTCTAAAATAATACAGTGCAAGAAAAACGAGGTTGACGTATTATCGGTGACCATCCAGGTTGTCGCTTCTCCACAGGTTTGGACAATCTGATTAGATAGTTGATTAATACTCCAAAATTCAAATAATCTATGCGCTAAAGAATAATTTTTGCTAAAACTCTTATGTATGTGTCTACTAATATCATAATCAATAATCCAAGTATCAACTGTCTAATTACGAGTAAGGCGTCGGGCTTAATTAGGTTCAACTCCTGACTTACTCTCCATTTTAGTTCCCCTAAAAACTTCCGGTAGTAAAAGTTCCTTAACAGCAAAGGTTTATAAACTACCATCCCGGAGGCAATTATGCAAGAAAATATAACGCTAAGAAATATACCTTCAGAATTGAAAATGAATGGTTTATGGTGCGGTTGGAGATACATAAATAATGAAGGAAGAGTTACTAAGATGCCTTTTAATGTATTAACAGGTAAAGGTGCAAAAAGCAATGACCCATCAACCTTCGTTAGTTATCCAACCTTATTAAACTATATTTATGAATATCTGAAGTTTGATGACAACGGTAAGCAATTAGGCGGCGTAGGCTTAGGTATATTCCGTGGTTATAGCGCCGTTGATATTGACCATTGTGTTGATGAGAATGGCAATCTATCTGAGATGGCAAAAGACATCATAGATACATTGCAATCATATACAGAATACAGTCCAAGTGGAACTGGTATCAGAATCATTTTCAAAACACAAGTTAGAATAGATAAAGACGAATACTATATCAATAATCGTAATAACGGTCTTGAGATTTACATTTCAGATAATACAAATAAGTTCGTGAGTATCACAGGTAATAAAATATCTGGTGATACCATTAATGAAGTTGATATCACAGGCATTCTTAATAAATATATGAAGAAAGGTCAGTTTAATTTACAAAAGGCCTTAGAGAAAGATGAAAAATTAGCGTCATTATGGAATAAAGTTGCGCCAGGCTCAGGAGCAGACGAATCCGAAACCGATATGGCCTTGGCTTGCAAGTTAGCATTTTATCTTAAGAATAATGAAGATGAAGTGAAAAAATACTTTGAAATGTCTCCTTATTTCCAATCAAAGGATGCAGCACATAAGAAAAAATGGTATAGCGGCTACGGTGTAGGCACTATTAAAGGTGCTAATCAATTTATAGGCGTAGTGCCACAAACACCTGTTAGCGCCGGGAAAAAATATGACCTCAATGATACAGGTAATGCGCATAGATTTATTGAGTTATTCGGAAATGATTTACGATACAATTTTGATAACAAGATTTGGATGATTTGGAACGGAAAACATTGGCAATATGATGTCACCGAATCCGTGAAGAATTACATTGAAATCTTAGCAGAGAAATTATTGTTAGAAAGCAATACTGTTAATGATATGAATGAACGTATCAGAATGGCTAAGAATATTGAACATATTTATAGCAGCGCCGGTAAAGAATCGCTATTGAAAGAAGCGAGGCACGTTACTGGTATTCCTATCCTTAACAGTGAATTAGATGTTAATCAATATTTGATTTGCACGGATTCAGGAACCATTAATCTTAAAGACGGTAGTATTAGAGATAATATGAAGGAAGATTATATGTCGCAATCAACCAGTTGTGGTATTTCTTTTGAAGAACCTAAGTTATGGTTGAAGACGTTGAACGAATTCTTTGAAGGCGATGAAGAACTGTTGCATTATTTCCACAAGGCATTAGGTTACAGTATGAGTGATTTATGCGTGGAACAATGTATGTTTATCGTCCAATCAGATGGTAATAGTGGTAAGTCAATGTTATTTGATATCATTAGAACCATCTTAGGTAGTTATTCTATCGTTGCTAGTAGTTCCTTGATTACTGAAAGTGATTATCAAAGTAAAGATAATAACAAAGAAGAGATTGCACGATTAAAAGGTAAACGATTCGTGATTATTGATGAAATTGATAACGGTGCCAAAGGTAATGAAAGACTTATTAAAGATTTGACATCTGGTCTTACTCCGTTGATTGGTAGATTCTTATACGCTGGTAGTTTTGAATACGTGTTCCGTGGAAAGATTTGGTTGTTAACTAACTACGATTTTATTATCAAAGGAACCGACAAAGGTATTTGGCGTAGAATTGTGAAGTTACCTATCAAGAGTGACTTCACAGGTAAAGAAGATAAATTCTTAAGAGAAAAGTTGTTAGAAGAAGCACCACAAATCCTTGGATGGTTGTTAGAAGGTTTCCGTCTTTATATGAAAGAAGGATTGAAAAAACCAAAATGTATTGATGATGCCATTCAAGAATACAAAGTTGAAATGGATATCGTCCAACAATGGATTGATGAATATTGTGAATGTAAACCAAGTTACTTTGAAAGAGCGAATACGTTGTATGACAATTTCAGAGCATTCTGTCAACGTAGAGACCAGAAGACGAATCAAACACAATTCGGTAGAAATCTAAGTAAGAAATTCAAGAAGTATAATTCCGGAGCAGGTATCGTGTATATCGGTCTTAGATTAAAACAAGGTGCAAGTAACTTAGAAAAGAGAGTTGCATTTGAACAAACAAAAGTAAGTGAGGATATCTAAGATGAAAATATACAAAGTTCCAGTAGATAAATTGATTTGGATTGAAATGCCTCCTTGCCCAGTGAAAATGAGAGTTCCACTCTTAATTGACGAAGAATTCCACGTTTTGCTGGGCAACTCCCTCAAAGGTCGTAGTGATACAGAATTAGTAATTATCGCTAAGAAGTGGGAATACTATAGAGATATATTTCCAGTATTGGAGAAAGAGATATTAGAAGATAAAGATGCTGAACAATGGCTCTATAAAATTGATAAACAGATTTGTGATTTTATCAAAGATGAAAGAATTATCAATGAACAATTATCGTTGTTTGATTTCAAAGAAAGGTCATTGTTAACTGAAGACAATTATCAAAGAGGTGGTGCTTACGACTTTAAGAAAGCGAGTAGTAGACACAAAGATGAGATTGATGACCAGTTAAGATTGATTGAATTTGCCGATGATGAAACTTTAGAGCGAATGAAAAAGAAAGAAGACGATATCAAAATTGACTTAGAAATTATGAAAGACATATTGTAAGGAGGAGAATATTATGCAAGTATATATGGCAGCAATTGAAGGTAGAAAAAAGAACTTAGAGCAAACACCCGATGATTACATTGAATTTGCTTTGACTTCCTATTATTACTTGAGAGATAGAGAAGACACCTTACAACTTATTTTAAGGAAGTGTAAACACGTTTTAATTGATAGTGGCGCACACTCATTCCAACACGGTCAAAAAGTAGACTTAGATGACTTCGTGAATAAATATATTGCTTTTATCAAAAGGAATACAAATAATCCAAGAATTGAAGGATTCTTTGAAATGGACGTTGATAATGTTATCGGTTATCCTAAAGTCTTGGAGTATCGTAAAAGGTTAGAGAAAGTTAGTGATAAAATTATTCCAGTTTGGCACGGTCCGAGAGGAGTAAAAGAATATTACAGAATGTGTGAGGAATACAAAGGTAAGAGAATTAGTATTGGTGCTTTCAAAGGATTTGATATCGCTGATGGTTCTTACAATTATTTTATCAATACTGCTCATCATTACGGTTGTAAGATACATATGTTAGGTATCACTAGAATGCCGTTGATTAAGACACTTAACTTAGGTAAAGATGATAGCGTAGACAGTTCATCGTGGTTACAAAGTGGTGTTTTCGGTATTATTGCGATGCCAAGTAAAAAATACGGGAAAGTTCAATTAGATTGTTTACACGGTTGTAGAAACGTTCATAACTCTACGTTTACTGCTGTCAATTATGTTTGTGCGATAGAAATGTCAAAGATAATGAAAGACGTAGACCAGTCGGTAGATGTATAAATAATTCCAAATCTTAATTAATTAGAATATATAATAATAGTGAGGAGGTAATCAAATGCCAGTTAGAGATTAGTAATTTTATATGCGATTTAATACTTGTTCGCAATTCCTACCAAGTATAATTTTTTAGAAAACTAAGGAGTAAGAAAATGAAAAAAATCAAAGAGTTTATCTCAGAATTTAAGAAAGTTCCAAGTTGGTTAGTAGCCTTATCAGTAGTTACAACAGTCTTGATGAACTTATTAGCAAACAAATCATTAATTGCAACCGACTGGTGGACAGGAGATTGCGGTGTTTTTGTATCGTGGGTAATGTTCTTAGTAATGGACATTGTTACTCAAAGATACGGTGGTAAGGCATCATTTGCAGTTACAATGTTTGACGTCTTAGTGGCGTTAGGTATGGGCGGTCTAATGGCCGGTGTAGCAGCAATTCCTGAATCATCAATCTCAGGTTGGTTCTATGGAGCAGAAGCAAGCGCAGCATTAAACAATGTTATTGGTAACAACTATCTTGTGTTATTAGTTAGTTTATTTGCATTTGTTTGCGCATCACTTGTTGATATTTTAGTTAATGTCACCATTGGTAAAGCATTTAAGAAAACAAAGACATTCGGTGAAAGTACAAATAAAAGAGGTGTTAAAGGTTTCTTTATCTATTTCAGTAGAGCCTATGCTTCCACATTTGTTTCACAGTTTGTGGATAACTTAGTATTTGCTGGTATCGCGGTGCCATTATTATTTATGTATCCTTGCACATTCGGTAGTTTAGCAATGGGCGCATTCTTAGGTGCCATTACTGAATTATTAATTGAATTAATCTTTGCACCTATTGGTTATGCAGCGATTTGCAAGAAAGAAAAAGAAAAGGAAGCAGAATAATATGAAAAACCTATTTTTTGGAGATTCACTTACATCAGGTGATAATAACGGTGGAAAAAGTTATGTGGATTATATTTCAAACTCCGAAAAAGTAGGTGTTAGTGGAACAACTATCGGAGAGTATTCTATCTATCCAGTGGATGGTAATAGTTTGCTCTCCTTAATTCCACGTAACATTGAAAAAATTAAAAAAGCGGAAAATATATTCTTAGAATATGGAATAAATGATTCTTCAAGTATTATAACCAAATATATTGAAGGATACAAAGTTACAATGAGTTTTATCAAAGCAATTGATTACATTAAACAAATTAATCCTAAAGCAAATATTTACATTTTATCAGCACGTAATGCCATTCTTGGATTTGCTAAAACTCAAACTAAGTATTTGAATGATGTATATATGAAAGGCTATATGGAACACAAGTTTGATGCTGAAGAATGGGCAGGTGCTTATGCTGGTTTACATCATTTCGTCTTTGAACTATCAAAATTAAAAATCATTGAAATGTTTAATGATGAAGAAGAATATTTAGATACATTAGATAATGATAATTTACATCCAACAGATGAAGGATATCAAATCATTGCTAACAATATCAAGAAGGAGTTATATAGAGAATGGAGAATTGCTTAATTACTGGAACTAGTTGTGGTGTTGGTAGAGCAGCAGCCTTAAAGTTTCTAAAGGAAGGTTATCGTGTATTCGGTTTAGATATTAAACCATCTACTATTGACCACGAGAATTACATTCATTATATTTGTGATGTTAGCGATGCTAGACATCTACCGAACCTTAAAGGTATTAGTTACTTAGTTAATAATGCTGGTATCGTGTCTCCACAAAGAGATGCTATTGCAGTTAATCAAATAGGATATATTAATATCTTAGAAAAATACGGTAAAGACCCGTTGTTAAAAAGTATTGTCCAAGTAGGTAGCACAGCATCTTACAAAGGATATGATAACATTAGATATTGCTCCTCCCAAGGTGCTAGAGATGCATTAACCAAATGGGCTGCTAATAATTTTGGTAATGACCCACGACACGTGATTGTTAATGCACTCAACTTAGATGGTATTGTTCCAGCAGACCCTAGCAAAGGTATTGAAGGAACTTGTTTGGAGCCTGAGTTATATGCCGAAGAAGGACTATTAGATAGAATCAAAGACCTTAGTGTCTTAAAAAAGTTAGCAACTACACCAGAGATAGCCGAATGGATTTTCTTCTTACTGGTTGTGAATAAAATTATGACAGGCCAAATCTTAAGTGTAGATGGTGAATTGATTGGCGCCTATAGATTTATCAAATATAAAGGTTGGGATGATTAAATGAAAATATGTGTGCTAATTCCAGTTTATATGACCGATAACTCTAGAAGCGTCAATCTTTCAAATCTAAGAAAATTAAAAGAAACCGAATTCAAATACGTTGATGAAGTAGTGATTTGTGACCAATGTTTCCAAGATAGTGATTACATTGAAGGCTTCATATACTTGGGACCATTTGGTAAATTGCCAAACGGAGTATATGATGCTAGGAATAAATTATTAGAATGGTTCTATCATAGTGATTATGATTATGCTTTGTTAATAGATGCTAGAGAATCCTTAAGTAAAGCAGGCTTGAACGCCTTTATAACAATCTGTGATGCAATTCACGATAATAATATTAACTTAGATTGTATCCAAGGCACTATCGGTATAAACATTAGCCAAGAGAGAATTGCTGATAAACAAAGAAGTGATTACAAAAAGAACGTTTGGATTAGACCTGGAAAGCCACAAACACACTTACATCATACGTTTATTTCTAACTTCAATAAAAAATACGGAGAAGAGATATACATAGAAACCGATATAATTATGGCAGGTGATTTCAAAATACCTGAAGATATATATTTTACAAACAAATTAGATAGATACTTTGATTTATGGATTGTTGGTGAAATGGCAGTTAACACAGGTCCACAAAGTGCGTCATCTTGGGCAACTACCAAAGGCGCTGAATCCACCAGAGGTATTCAATGGCAAAAGGTCTTAGGTGCTGCATTAGATAAACATTGTGATGTAGTATTCGGATACAAAGAAAGACCTGTGCAACCAGTGGTATTATCTAGAGCATCAGAGTATATAGATGATTTAACTGATTACAAACCAAGGAGCAAGAAATGAAAATATTAATTGTTGACTTTGAAGTTTTTAAGTATGATACTTTACTAGGTGTCTATGATGTAAACGATGATAGATATTACCAAACTTGGAACTTCGGTGAAATAAAAGAATACTATTATCGTAATCAAAATGCTATTTGGATTGGCCATAATAATAGTGATTATGACAACAATATCTTAAGCGCGATTGTTAGAGGTAAAGACCCTTACGAAGTATCACAAGATGTCATTGTCAACAAACGTAGGCACTTTCCTGATATCAAATTAAATTATTATGACTTAATGCAACTTCATCCTACATCGTTAAAAGTAATGGAAGCAGCATTAGGTAAAAATATTAGTGAATCCAGTGTGGATTTCCGTATTAATAGACCATTAACTAGTGAGGAAAAGTTAGAAGTTGAATCATACAACCGTGATGACTTAAATCAAACTTTCTTAGATTTGAAACTAAGTAAATCTGAATTCCAGTTGAAGATGGATTTGATTAGAGAATTCAAATTACCGATTGACGCCTTACATTATACACAAGCACAAGTGGCGGAGGCGGCATTAGGTGCTATCAAAGATGATACACTAGTTGACAAACCAGTCCATCCGATATTGTATCCACAATTGAAAGTAAAGAATGAAGAGGCGTTAGATTTTTATTTGAATGAAGGATTCAAAATAGGACAGAAGCCAATCATTAATCTTTGTGGATTAGACCATCAGATGGGTGCTGGAGGTATGCACGCTGGTGAGGAAAACACGTATTGCGACTGGGCACTATACTTAGACGTTAGTGGATATTACAACCTAGTGATGATTCTTTACAATCTTTTATCTAGAGCAATACCTGAAGAAGGTAAAGAATTATACAAATATATGTATCATCAACAGTTAGCATTAAAAGGCGTTGATGATGTTAAACGTGCAGTATATAAAACCATCTTACTTGCGGTATTTGGCGCACAAATGCACAAAGGTAGTAAACTATATGACCCTTGGAATGGTGCATTAGTTCCTGTTGTAGGCCAAATGTTCTTAATTGACTTGTTAGAGAAATTAGAAGGTAAAGTAAGATTAGTCCAAAGTAATACCGATGGCATTATGGTCAAACCATTAGGTGATGAGTCTGAAGTATTGGCCATCGTTGAAGAATGGTGCACACGCACAGGATTCACAATTAAGCCAAAGAAGATTTATGATATTTATCAACGTGATGTCAATAATTATATGTATCGTGATGATAAAGGTAAGATTCATACTAAAGGGGAAGCCGTTGGTTATTATGAATGCTGGGAGAATCCGTTAGAAAACAATAGTTACAATAGTAAGGAACCGATTATCATTCATTATTGTATCGTGGAATATTTAATGAATGGAATCAAACCTGAGCAAACCATTGTCAAATATGCTAAAGAATTCAGAATGTTTCAGTGGATTTGTAAATTGAATTCCTTTGATTATCTAACGTTTGAAGCGAATGGTGAACGTCAAGTATTACAAAAAGTCAATAGATGTTTTGCTAGTAAAGTGCCTGGTATGATTTATAAAAATAAGGCAAGTAAGCACGATAGATACAGTAACCTTGCCGATAGAGTATTTGTATTCAATAATTCATTAGATAAATTAAATTATAAGGATATAGATTACGTGTATTATGCACACCGCGCATATGAACGTATAAACGACTTCAAACCGTGTTAAGAGATTATCAACAAAGAGTATATGACCAGATAAGAATAGAATTATGCAAGCATCAAGGCGTTTGCGCGGTTTTACCGTGTCGTAGCGGAAAGTCTTATATAATTAAGGAGATAGTTGAAAAAGCCTGTCTCAAAGGAAGTAAGGTATTGGTATTAGCGCATCGTAGGCTCTTGCTAAGTCAACACGCTAAGATAATTAAGAATTGTCGTTTAGAATCAGTATTTACCGAAGTAAACCATCTAGGTGAGAATGGTAAAGTTGATTTGATTATCATTGATGAAGCGCATATTAGTGCCGCTACATCCTATCAAAAGGTATGTGAATATTACGGTTGCAAAGTAATCGGTTTTACTGCGACTGCTAAGCGATTAGATAATAAACCACTTAACTTGTTTGGCGCAATTATCAACGGAATTGATGCTGATACTTTGATTAAGAAAGGATTAGTAGCACCATACGATATATATGCACCAAAATTAAACGTAGACCTAAGTAAAGTGAGTATGAGTGGTGCCGACTTTAACAACGAAGAGTTAGGCGTCGCGATGTGTGATAAGAAAATATACGGTGACATTATCAAATACTATCGCCAGTTAGCCGATGGTAAACAAGCGTTAGCATACTGCGTCAATATTAAGCATAGTAAGGAAGTGTGCGACTTATTCAACGATAATGGAATACCAGCGTGTCATATGGATGCTAGCACACCTGAGAAGGAACGTGAACGTCTGATGGATGAATACCGTAGTGGTAAATACAAAGTGTTATGCAACTGTAATCTAATCAGTGAAGGTCTTACATTACCCGAGTGTGAATGCTGTTTGTTACTAAGACCAACACAATCAGAGACACTGTATATCCAGCAAGCCTGCAGATGTCTTACACCTTTAGATGGTAAACGCTCAGTAATTATTGATTATGTCGGTAATTGCTATGCTCACGGAATGCCGACGGAACCACGAATATATACCTTACAACCATCTAAGATAAGAAATGCTAGTCGTGAGCCAGATGTGATTATCAGAGAATGTAAGAAATGTTTCCGTGTATACAGAGGTGGCGATAGGATTTGTCCATATTGCGGCCACGATAACGGCAAAACAAAAAAAGAGATTGAACAAGAAGAGAAAGCCGAGTTAGAACGTGTTAATGAAATCAAGCGTAAACAAGCACGTATGGAAGTAGGAATGGCCCGCACTGAGGAGCAGTTAATCGCCATCGGAATCAAACGCGGATACAAGAATCCAAGGTATTGGGCTAAGATGATTTTAACTAGTAGAAAGAATAATATGAAAGATATATAAAAAATATATAAATTAGGTATTGATTTTTATTTAATAATATTATATAATCATAATGTCTAAAATAAATAGACGAAGGGGAACTAAAGATTATGACACAAGAAGAAATTAGAAACAGAATTGAAAAGAAGGAACAAGAAATTGCCAAGACTGAAAAGTTGCTTCAAAAATACTTGGACAATGCAAGTAGAGAAGAAATCTTAGTAATTGGTGAATTTTTCAAAACAGGCGATTACAAACTTCATAGACCATTTGGTTATACAGATGCTTGGGGCAAGGCTGTTGCCTTATACGATAGTCGTAAGACCTTAGAAAAATACCAAAAGCAATTAGAAGCACAAATTGCCAAAGATAGCACATTAAATGATATTCCAGAAGTTATCAAAGAATTTGCAAAAGACTTAGAAGATAGATGGAATAGATACGATATGTGGAAAAAAGAAGAAATCAGAAGAGAGATGAAAGAAGAACCAGCATATAGAGAAAGAGAAGCATATAGAGAATTCCAACGCAAGATGAATGAAAAGTGGGGAAGAGGTTGGTATGAGTTTGCTTGGTATACAACAGAAGACCAAATTAAGAAAAACAATAAGGCAGCAGTTGACAGTTTAGTCCTTAACTTAGTAAATAGAACAATTGAAATTGCTGGAACCATTAAAGATGCGAAAGGATTGAGATTAGATAGAGACAACAATGGGTATACAATTATCAATGGATTAGTAATCGGTGAAAAAGGTAAAGCCAGAGTTGAAAGCATTGGTGCAGGCGGTTACAATATTCAAAGATATCACATTAGAGTTTTAGTAAAGGAGGTAAGATTATGACCTATCAAGATTTTAAGACACAATGCGAAGAATACTTACCTACAATAGGTGCTAAGAATATCTATCCAGAGACCATCATAAACCTTAGTGGTATTGTATATAAGTGTAGATTCACAATCAGTGAAGATTATTTCAGACTTACTTGTAATAGATTTGGAATTATGAGATTATACAAGAATGATGAATTAGTCGCTGAGATAGGCCACGTATACATCAAAGAATGCATAGAAAGATATCTGAAGGAGGCGAAAGATAATGCGTAAATGGTTTACATTGATTGACAACATAAGTAATGAAATCAAAGATTACAACAACCGTGCTGAATGTATTGAAGAAGCGGAACGTAGAGTATCAATATACTGCAACGGATACGATGTCGGTAATAAGCACGTTGGTCCAGTTAATGCTGTTATGATTACAAACGGTAATAATTACATCGTGACTTATAGAGGAGGCATTATATAATGATTAAGGTTATGTTTTACTATTATAATAAAGCCAAACACCAATGGATGCCAGGCGAAAAGAAGTTTGACAATCCTTTATTGGCGCAACGATTTATGTGGGCGCAGCGTAAGAAAGATACATTCATCGTAGATTACGTTTGCGACAATCCAGAATATACATCATACTTAAATCGTAGCGTCAATTTACTAGTGATTAACAGAGGTAAATTATATGCATAGTAATCCTTGTCAAGATTGTGATAAACGATACGTAGGTTGTCACGGTAAATGTAAAGAATACCAAAATTGGTTGAAAGAGCATCTTAAAGCCAAGAAGGAAGCACGAAATAGAATGCGTCAAAAGAATATTGGTTATCTAGGTGAACATTTCAGGAGGAATTGTAAATGAAAAGAAAATACGGTGATTTAACTATTAGAGAAATCCAGCAAGTATGTGAACACGAAGATGTGTGCGCATTATGCCCGATATATGAAGTATGCCCTAGAAGACTTGGTTTTCCAGCAGATTGGAAAGAAGATTTAGATACAGAGGTGGAACTATAATGAGAGGTTTAGAAGCAATTACAAGTCCAGTAAGCACCGAATTAAAAAACGACAAACAATTCTATACTTATACTAAAGAAGATGTAGAAACTATTGAAAACGAACTCAAAGCATTAGAAATTATTAGGAAACATATAGTGAACGAAGATTCAGATGCTAGTGGGGTTTACCTAGAGTATTGTCTCGGACTTTTTGAACCATATTATTCTATCGAAATAAAACGCGGAGCAAACCAAATTATTACAGAAAAAGAATATGACTTATTGAAAGAGGTATTATCTGATGGCGACTAAAATTATTGCAACTGTTATTCTATCGCTTATGGCTATCTTATCATTCTTTAAGAATATCAAAGTCTATGAGGAAGATAAACCAGTATTGATATTTACCTTCATAGACCTTCTATTGTTTACATTTATTGGCCTTGTTGTATGGAGTGTATTATGAAATATTATAGTGAAATATGCTGTCCAAAGTGTGGAAATAAATTATTAATATATAGTAACAAAGTGGTGTGTGTATATTGCGACACCGAGGAGGATTTGATTGATGAACAAGTTACTACTAAACCAAAGCGGAAGAAATCACATCAAAATATTACCGTTGTTAGATGATGTGACCCTTCCAACAGACGAAGGCGATAAGATTCGTTGGTGTAAAGAGACGTTTTACCGCCTGCAAAATAACGATAACGCCAAGCGCTTATGCCTTTATAAGAATCGTGGTAAAGGATACTTGATTGCAGTTTGGGAGTCTGAGAACACGTATTATTTGATTCAATGTATCCGTAATGAATTCAAGACATTCAACGATACAATCTACATCACCAAGAACGGTAATGACGCTATTGCCATTGCAAAGTTCCTCAAAGATAACGTTGATGAAATATTGCGTGGCCTAACTGCTGACCTTATCAAAGCCTGGAGGATAATTGATGCCAATAAGGGAGCATAATATCCAGAATGAAATCCGTGCGTGGTGCGGTGAGCACGATATACCGTGCTTCCGCTGCAACGTCGGTAAGGTGCAATGCATTGATGGCACTTGGTTTGATACCGGTTTACCAGCCGGGTTTAGCGATTTAATCGCTCTTGCTAACCGCACTATCTACTTTATTGAGGTTAAGACCAGGTATGGTCAACAGCGCGATGAGCAACGCAGGTTCCAAGCAATGGTTGAATCCCGTGGATACACGTATATCGTGGCGCGCTCTATTGACGATGTAGCTAAGATATTATATAATAATGTTGGAGGTGATAATAATGCCGGATGATAAGAATGGAAGATGGGTAACCATTAATGGCACTCATATCTTCATCAAAGATGGTCAAACCGTTGAAGAAGCCTTTGCTGAGTTTGAAGGAAAGCGAACTAAAACCGCTGATGCCATTATATCTAAGATTAAATACGCTGATGCGCACTTTTGGTATTATGATAAGGATAATAAACGAATTATGCCTAAGAAATGGTTTACTGAAAAATTGCGTAATGCATTGAAGCAACATCCTATCCGTGATGCTGATATTGAAGAAGCAATATCCGTGGCAATGAATAACAAAGTAGAATTCTTTGTCCTGCAAGACCACGGTGTGTCTGACTTTACTCAAGATGAAAAGCGTATTCGTATCAATATGGACGTAGTGTTTGCGCAATGCGTAGAAGTTATGTGCCACGAGATAGGTCACGCTATGGATAATATTGGATGGAATAAATGGCTGTCTAGCACCTTTGTGTCTCCCACACACGGTAAGACGATGGTGGATATGCTCCGTGAAGAATTATCTGCCCCAGGTATGATAGATATGCTTACCGATGAATGGGCAAATCTAATAGATTTACGTAGGCAAGTGACTAGTCAATGGGCTGAGAAAGCGATTAGCAAGAAAGAATACTTATACAAATATACCGCATATAACGAAGCCCAGGGGGACTTATGCGATATTATACAGATGATGTATGGTAACCAAGAAGCAAAGAAACGTTGCGGTTACTTAGCCCATCCAAGCAGCGATTATGCAGGTTATAATGCAGACCGTCATCGTAGGTTGCAAGGCACTGAATTATTCGCGGAATTAACTGCTAGCAAAGCCACTGACGATGAGACTAGGTTTTATGGCATTATGGACCTTTATTGCCCTAAGACCGTGGAAATATACAAAGAAATTATTGAGGAGGTTAAGCGTAATGGATGACAAGATAATTGAAGAATACGCTAAGACGTTTGGTGAATTACCGACGTTACCTAAGTGCGCTGGATATAATCTTATCTTAGATTTAATGGAAGATGCTGTCATTTCTAAGAAGCCAGTAACCTTTGAACAAGTCGTTGAAAGGCTCCGTGAGGTAGGCGAACCGTTGGATGTAAACTAAGTTCGTGAAAAATGGTAAAACCCTTAAGAACCCTTAAGAAATTAGGGGTTTTACTATGTAACCTTCGTCATCCTTGGTGATACCGCGTTTAAGGGTTTTAATGGTTTCTTGGTTTTTCTAAAACTTTTTCTATGCATATATAATGTAGTTTATACGAAAACCCTTAAAACTCTTAAGTAACATAGTTACTAACCCTTAAGAAACCCTTAAAGACTATTAAGAACCCTTAAGGTTCCAAGTGCACGTGACCATCGTGTGTGACGCGGCAGCGTTTAATAATTTAATGGCGCAAGTGCAAATGGTTGCGCGCGATAGTAAAATAACTCTTGACTCTTGGTAAGGAATATTTTATAATTATGGTGAGGTAAAGTATGGCAAGACCTAGTAAATTGAATGAAGAATTGATAATGAAGTTTGCGGAAGAACTCCGTGAAGGTTTGTCAGTGCAAACAACTTGTGATTTACTGATGGTCACACAGCCGTCATATAACAACTGGTTACGCCAAGGAGAAGAAGACATCGCGCACGAGCAAGATACAATTTTTGCTTCTTTCTTTTTGGAGATTAAAAAAGCCAAGGCAGAATTTGAAAAGAAAGCCAGTAAGAGAATTATTAATGGTGACCCAGGATGGCAAGGAACCAGTTGGTGGTTAGAAAGAACAAATCATAACTATATGCCTAAACAAGAAATCAATGCCGGAGACGATGGTAAGGTTACTGTTGTCATCGGTGGCAAACCTATTAAGTAAGATATGTTAATTTTCAACGACGAAGAATTGTATTTACCGGACTTCAAAGATATTTGGTTTACAAATTGTGATGCTAGATATCGTGGATTAAAGGGTGCACGTGCTACTGGTAAGACGTATGATTTTATCGGCCTAGAACCATACTTCAAGATATTCAGTGATGCCCGTCGTAATATTATGATGATACGTCAAAATGATAAGGATAACGCGCAATCAAATTATACTATATTAAAGAATATCGCGTATAAGTATGGGATAGCACATCTATTCAAATTCACTGTTAGTCCGCATAAAATCGTATACAAGAAGACTGGTCAGGTTATTCTATTCGGTGGTATGAACGATGTTGAGAATATTACATCAACCTCCGTGGAAACCGGTTACTGGACGGATATATACTTTGAGGAAGCAAGCCAATTAAAATCATACGAAGAATTCCGTGTCGTTGATGGTTCCATTCGTGTCCCATCATACGAACCAGACCTTAAGGTGCAAATAACCTTCCTATTCAATGCTTGGGATGTTGGACACTGGTTATATGATGTATTCTTCAAAGGTAGACTAGAGGATGATATTCCAACGTTAGAGACTCAGAGGTTTCAATTTTACTATGACCCGGACTTTAACATAGGTTATGGCGATGGTGTAGCATTGCATATCTCATCATACAAATGCAATCCATATTTAAGCGAAGGGCAAATCAAAGGTGCCTTAAGAATGAAAGAGGTTGCCTACGATATATACCTTGTGGAAAACTTAGGATGTTGGGGCAACATCGGTGATAAGACTTACGCCCACTGGGATGAGAGTTTGATAGTGCCAGAGTATCACGCTTACAGTCAGCAATACAATGCATTATCAGTAGGCATAGACTTTGGTATGTCAAACGGTGAAGGACGCATTAAATATTCTGAGGATAACGCGAAGAGATTAGGTTCCGCGAATACAATGCAGTTGATAGGTATCAATGATGACTGGGGAACGATTGAAGGGTTGGATGAGTATTTTGATAGCAATGAAGGCCGCGATGACTTACATAAAAAATCATCCGTCATCATCCAAAGGGAAATGATAACCAAGTTGATAGAGTGGTATAGTAGGTATCAAATGCAAGGTAACCTAGTGTGCTATGTTGACTGTGCAGATAGCGGTGGGTTCATTGATGGCCTAGTGATGGAAGCGCATCATCAAGGCGCTTACTACCTCAAGTTTATGCCATCATCCAAGATTCCTATTCTAAGTCGTGTATACTTTGAAAATCAATTAATGGCATTAGGTGCGCTTAAACTAAGCAAGACCTGCAATAACCTAATAAGGGAAATAAAGAATGCCCGTAAGGCCAAAGATGGTAGAGTCAGAGAAGACTACGATGACCACGCGATTAACGCCTTTGAATATGCTTGGATACCGTTGAGGAAGAGACTTACAAGATGGAAAACCTTTAAAGACCCTTTTAAGTCTGAATCCAATAATATATAATAAATGTGAGGTAACACGATATGAATGTAATTGACTTCTTGAAAAATAAAGTATTCAGATTCCTAAAATTATCTAAGTTGAATGGAGACCCAAACAGCGAACGATTAACATATATTTCAGATGATGAAGCAATCCGTGTAGCAAATATTAGAGCCAATATGGTCTGGTATTTAGGTGATGGCGATGAATTGCTTAACTGGTATACAAATCAACAAACTTACGGATGGGCAAAGAATCCGATTTACAATAGAAATAAGAGACAATATTTCTGGGGCAGAAGTGTCAATGAAATGGTTAAGCGTATTCATAGTGGTATTCCAAGAGCCATCATTGATACAATTTCCAACGTGGTTGGTATGCCAGACTTAACTACACCAGACCCAAGGTTAAAGGATATTTTTGAAGTCAATGATTTTGAATTTATGTTAACACAGCGTTCTAGACCGATGACACTAGCAGCCGGTGATGGTGCTTGGAAAGTCAATATCAATCCAACCTTGTGTAAGCATCCGTTGATAGAATGGTATAACTCAGAAGATTGGGGTCCGATTGTCAAGAGTAATATTTTGCTTGGTATGTGGTTTAAGTCCTATTATAAGGCAAAGGATAACAAGAATTATGTATTATTTGAAACAAGAACACTTAGACCAGAAGGATTAGCCATTGAATATCAATTATATCAATTAGGTAAGAATAACGACTTAATCAGTTGTAAGATGGATAAGGTTCCTGAGTTGAAAGACCTGGAGGGTCAATTAATTCAAGGTGTCAAATCATTATTAGCGGTTCCAAATAAATATTACTTTGACCCATTGCATCCAAATAGAGGTAAGTCAATCTACGATGGTAAATTAGACTTGTTTGACTTTATGGATGAGATTCTAACTCAAAGTGGTCAAACGAATAGAGTGTCAACACCAGTTGAATATTATCCAGTGGATTTGTTAGAGCGCACGAAGAATGGTCAACCTATTTTACCAGCGTTATATAACAGAGAGTTTGTTAAGATTGAAGCGACGCCTGATGGTAATGGTGATATGAAGAATCAAATTACCACCACACAACCAGACCTTAACTTTGATAAGTATGGTCAATTATTCGCTGACACACTTGGTAATGCATTGATTGGTGTGCTATCACCATCGTCCTTAGGCATTGATATTGCTAAGAAAGACAATGCTGATGCACAAAGAGAGAAAGAAAAACAAACCATATTCACAAGGAATACAATTATCAGCAATGAGACAAAGGCTTTGATTAAATTATGTAATATCTTACTGATGTGTCAAGACTATATGGATACTGGTGTATTCCAAGAGAAGGATTATCAAATTAGCGTTAAGTATGATGAGTTTGCTAATCCATCATTTGAATCAGAATTACAAATCTTAGGGCCTGCTTGGTCACAAGGTCAAATATCAACAGAACGATTCGTCGCGATGTTATGGGCTGGTAAATTAAGTGATGAAGAAATGGCTAAGGAAGTCGCTTGGTTAGATGATAATAAGGCCAAAGATGACTTTGATTTAGGAGCATTAAATGAAACTGGTAACGGAAACAATTTACCAAGAGAAAGACAAGAAGAAGAAACACCTTCTGAGTCTGAAGAATAATTATTTTGCCATTATATATCGCGGTTGCTTAAATGGTGACCCGGTTAGAAAAATCCATAAAGCCTTGTATGATGCCACGATAAATACCAAACCGGTATATAGAGATAAGGTTTTACTGGCATTTGCAATTAAGACCGCCAATAAAGCGAAGAAAATTAGTGCGGAAAACGTAGGATTACTGGCAATTGCATTGTTTGATTTATTCAAAACCAGCCATTCTAACGATAAAGCAAAGAAAATTATTAATCATCAGGTGAGTGTTGAGGCGGAAAAGGAGAAAAATGGCACTCTAGACCAGTTTATCAAGGATAGCAGGTCTAATGGAGAGTGGTTTTACTTAGCATCTTCCCACGGAGATTGCGCTGCTGACCATAAACCATACCAAGGACGCCTATACGTAGACGAGAAAGCACCTCAAGATGTGATAGATTACGCCAGGTCTAGAGGATTATACACACTTCAATGGGTAATGGATGCGCCTGCTTGGTTTATTACTAGACCAAACTGCCGCCATTATTTTGTATCATTGCCATTAGACCAAGTGAAAGGTAAATCGCTCAAGACACTCAGGCGCAAGCATAAAACCTATACAAAGGAAGGTAATCGTGACTTTCAAACACCAGCGAAGGCAGCGGTGGAAGAGTATGAAGATAGATTGAAGATGCTGAAGGCATTATACCGTGAGCATCCAACGCCAACGCTAAAGGCGGAAATTACAAAGACTGAATTATTAATTAAAAAATGGAAAAAGGCTCTTTAAATCGCGAAAAAACTATATTATAATTAAAGTAACTTGATAGTGAGGTTATACTATGTTACAAAAACCAAATCCAGGTAATCCGGGCACTGGAGTCCAAAGTGGTAAAAGTTCACCACAACTCTTTACAAAGGAACGTGTTAACGAATTGATGCAAAAAAGAGTGGAACGTTCTCATCAATCCTTTTTCAATCGTTATGGTGTTAAAGATTTGAACGAACTAGATGATTTATTCGCCAAGTCAAAAAGCGTTGACGGATTAAATCAAAAAATTGCAGAATTAACTGCAAGCAATACTGATTGGCAAAATCGGTATAATGAATTAGACGGTAATCACAAGGAGATGGCCAAAAAATACGCGTTTACTAGTAGAAATATCCGTCCTGAGTTATACAAGGACATTGAAACGTATTTCAAAGGTAAGAACCTTGACATTACTGAAGAAACACTCAATGAAGAATTAAAGACTCATCTTGATTGGTGTAATAAGGCAGGTCCAGTAGTGCCCTTAGGCACAGACCCATCAGGCCAAACAGACCAAACAACTGAAAGAGAACAAGCAAGTCAATTATTCGGAATTGATTTAGGTTAAAAGGAAAGGAAAGTTTATGTCTCCAGAAGAATTATTAAAGACATTAAGAGATGGTGGTCTTGACGACGAAGCCATCAAAAAATTACTCGATGACACAATGGCCCTAGTTGAACCTGCACAAGAAAATCCTGCTCCAGAAGACAATGAAAAGCAAGAAAGAGCACAAGCGGGCGAATTATTGGGTGTCACACTCTAAAACTATAGGAAAGGAATAGCATATGAATAGTTTTGAACTTATTGAAAAATATATGCCAGAAGCCGTTGACAAATACTTTGCTCACGATTCCAAATCCGCCTTATTAGAAAAAGGCAGCAAATGGATTGATGTCAACTTCAAAGAAACTGGCTATGTTAAAATCGCTGATATTCTCTTAGATGGTTTATCAGATTATTACCAAACACAAACAAATAGCCAAGATTTAGTCAATCCTGCTTATGCAAGACCAAATGGCGACGACAATATGTATGCTGCTTATGCTGGCAACATTAGTGCCGATGGCCGTGATGGTTTCCGTATTGGCGGTGTTGATGTCCGTTGGGAAATTAAACGTCTCCAATGGGTTAGAGGTAAACAATTCCGTATTGATTACATTTCTAACGAAGAAACAGCCGGTGTCATTATCGGTAATGCCTTGGAAGAATTCCATCGCTTAAAAGTTATTCCAGAAGTTGACGCTGCTAGATTCAGTTTCATTGCATCACAAACAGCGACATCCTTAGGTAACTTACAAGTTGACGCTATTGATGAAGCGAACGCACAAACAAGCGGTGCTTATATTAATACCTTAGATGGCCCAACAGGCGTTATGCACAAATTCAATGACGCATTTGAATGGATGTTTGAAATGGGCGTTCCTACTGAAGAACAAGTCATTTTCGTGAGTCCAACCATTATGACAATGATTCGTAATACCAAAGAATTAGTGAAATTCATCACACAAGGTGATTTCCGTTCTGAATCCGGTCTTACATTCAATGTTGAAAAATATATGGAAAGACCAATCGTTGAAGTTCCATCAGATAGATTCTTCACCGATATCGTTTTAACACAAAATGGTTATGCTCCAACAGCGAACTCCAAAGTTATTAACTTTATGGTCGTGTCCCTTAAGGCCACAGTCCCAGTTAGAAAGTTAGAATACGAAAAGATTTATGGTCCAGAGTTATCCGGTTTAGCAGGCTTCCACGGCTACATCATTAACTACTTATTATACCACGGCATCTTTGTTCCAAGAAACAAAACACCAGGTATCTTCGTCAGCGTTTCTGATGTTGCTGCTAATACAAAGGCCAACTTACTTAGAGTCCACGTTGTTCCAGGTGCTGCTCAATACAGTTGGAAATTAGTGAATTACTTCACAAATCCATCCGGTATGAGAGGCACATTGGTCTACAGTGCGTCCACATTAGGTAACTTAGGTGCTGAAATCACCATTGATGGTTCCACAGTTAAGGCCTTAGGTTTAGGCGGTGAAGTTTCTGAAGCAGCAGCGGCCCAAGCATATTACTTCGGCTTAGTTGACGGTTCTGGTAGATTAATCGCCAAAACACCAAGCACAGTTACAGTTAACTAGTAAGGTGCTAGGCAATAAAAGGGTCCTATTAAATAGGGCCTTTTTTTATGTTTTCAAATATTATATAATAATTGTGAATAAAGAGGTAAAGAAATATGGCGAATAAAAATGGTCATTGGTATACTGATAAAAACGGAAACCATTATTTTGTTGAAGAAGGCCAAACACCACAAGAAGGTTGGGAAGCCAGCAAACGTAGAAAGATGATTAATGGTGGTAAGTATCAAGTATCCGAAGACGGCAATGAATACAGAGATGTAGAGAAAGACGAATACGACAAGTTTGAAGCCGATGACGCTTCATTTGACGATAACATTGATGATGACTTCGGTTTTGATGAAGAAGATGAGGATAATTTTGGAGCACCTTATCACTTTGAAGATAAAGACTTCACAAAAAATGACCACGACCAAATTGCTAGATATGCAAAAAGATATGAGGTTAATGAAGATGAACTCTATGACGAAATTATTGGTCGTGCTCAAGATAAAATTAGAGAAGGCTCCTCACCTACTAATGCAAAGAATGATGCAATGGAAGAAGTTCTTGATGAAGTTGCTAACGGTGAATATAACCGTGAAATGCAAAAAGCGCAAGAACAAAATGCTGCTATGTCAGAGGGTCAAGAAGAGAATAAGAAGTGGCATTTTGAAGAGTCGGGAAATGGCGAAGAGCCTGACGATTTCACACTTGAAGAGATTCAAGGTTTTGTTGATAGAAACTATGAAGGTGATTACTCTAGAGAAGATGTTGGTAAATTCTTGAAACACTGCGGTTTAGTTGATGAAGATGCTAGAGCAGAAGTTCTAGATAAGTTAGGTTATGAGGATAAACCAGCAGGTGATGACCTTCGTGACCCAAATAATCCAAAATACAAAGATTTCAAATCTTCAGATATTACTAATGCTGAGTTAGTTGATGAAGGCGAAGAAGTTGATGACTTTGATAAAGGTGGTAAAAGAAAATTATCCATCATCAAATATACACCATATGGTGCATTAAAGGATGGTAGAAATGACGAACTCTATGGTGTCGTAGATGATTACGATGGTTCTGATACATTCAAAGGCGGTGCTATTGTTTCCCATTCATTAGAAAGTGCTAAAGAAGATTTGAAACATCAAATTCAATTAGCAATCCAAGGTTCTGATAGATACTTAAAACGTGGTAAATACGATGAAGATTATTTCAACATTGTTAGAGATAATAGAGAACCTGGTGATGATGAAAAATACAAAGAACGTTATGGATGGGATTTCAATAAACCATTCGCGGAACACGACTTTATGAAAGATGACCCGTATAACAAATATCTTGAGAGTAAGAAACCAAAACCAGCAAAAACCAATGGTTATTACTCAGATAATCCTATCGGTAAAATGGCAATGAAAGGTAATCCAGATTTAACTGGAGAAAGAATTCTTCACGAAGGTTTTAAGAGAGCCATTCCACCAGAAAAAATCTCTAATGCACTTGTAAAAGCATTAGGTGTTTCTAAAGAGGATGCAGACAAATATGTTAAAGAAAATACTATTTCTGCAAATGACCCAGGCTGGATGGACTTAGATGAATGGCTCAAAAATGGTGGTAAATAATTATGGCACTTACTAAATATATTACTGCAGACGAATTCAAAGACTGGACAGGTATTGACCTTGCTAAAGAACTTAAGGATACTAACAATCCAAGTAACAAGGTAGATGCATTCCTTAGACGTATAGAAGTCAGAATGGAAAGTTATATGAATGCACGATTCTTTAAGAATATCAGTGAATTATATCCTGAATTCAGTAATTTCCAAAAAGACCAATATAAATTAGCATTACTGGAACAAGCATTCTACGTTTACCACAACGGTGATATATATGCTGACAGCGGTTATGACCCGGACAAAGGTATTATTGCTAGTAAGCACGCATTAAGTGAAATTACCATCGCTCCAGCGGCCATTGACCATCTTAGAATGTGTGGATTATGGACTGCACATATCGCAGGAAAGGGGTTCTTTGGTCCGTGGGTCGCGTAGATTTATTTCATAGTCGTAGGACGAATTATCACTATTGCGAATACTGGAACCGTGATGAAAGAAACCGCACAGGTAATCCATCACAATGGATTGTGAATAAAGCGGTTGACGGAACATTCTATGCTAAGACAGTATCACCTAAGAGTAGTCAAATGAATGTAGTCAACGGTATTTGGGCGAACGATAATAACTTCGTGACTCTAGAGACCGATGATGACATCAACGATATCAATAGAGGTAGCGTAGTTAAGTTTGATAACGAATTATGGAACGTAGAGAGTGTCCAAAGAGAAGAGCATTTGAAGGAGAGTCAATTTAGTAATCATATTCATTACAAATATTACTTATCACTAAGGAAAGGATAGTATATGGAGAACGTTGTAGAAAAATTACACGCATTGTTATTTACAAATCTAGTAATGAGTTCTCCAGTATTATCTGGTAATATGCAGAGTATGATACAAGTCGGCTTGCAAGGTAGTAGCACAAGAGAGATTATCATTGATGCGCCATTCTATGATGCCAAAAAGTGGGCAAAAGAAAAAGTAGTTGTCCATACTGGTGAAGTAATCAATGGTAAAAGTGCTTATGCACAAGATGTCAACTTATACGGTGCTTTCTTTACACATAATAAATCAGAAGGATGGGTCAATAGAGCCATCAAAGAAGTAGTAGAAGCAATTGCAAATGAAATAGGAGCACAGGTAGTATATGGAATTCAATTATAATAATATACTTAGAAATAGTTTAGCAGCCTTACAAAAAGAGTTAGGCTTAGATGGTTTTGGTATTGAGGTTGATTCCGAACAAGCATTCTTAAAGACTAAGGATTTGAAACCAAATACAATCTTTGTGCTTACTAAAGAATTACAGAATGATAGAAGTATCGGTGTGGAAACACAACCAGTGCAAATCTTTATCCTTAGCGAACAAAATAGTTTAGATGCTTGTAGAATTTTATTCTCAGAGTTTGCTAAGAGATATAATTTCCAAGCATTGATGACTGGCAACCTTTGGGTTAAGCAACAATATACAGACCCAGTAGTATTAAGCAACTTTAATGGTGTGGAATTCGGATACCGTTCCGTGTTATACGTTAGCGCAACGCTATATATTATGAAGGACGTAATTGACGTTAGTAATGTTAAGATTGATAATGTTGCAGTTACACCATTAAGTTTTAGCCTTTCATATTCAATGAGTGCAAATACTCAGCAATTAACAACAGAATTTATTTCTAGTTCAGTAAAGAGTGTCAGTTCCTTCGCGCTTACTATCAGTATTGCATTATTATTGAATGCTCCAGTTAAGAAGATTCTTAATATTATCAATGAAACTGATGATACAAATAATACAGACTTAGAAGTGTCTGAAAGAATTGCATATGATGGCAATAATCCATTTACTATCAGTTTTGATTTGAAAGTTGCCGACAGTTCTTATTTATTGACTATGACAAAGACAATGAGATTAATCAACGGTCAATTGATTACGGCACCAAACCAAGTGCCAAGTTTACAGTTAGGATTTGTGAAATAGTATGGCAGACGGAAAGATTTATATTATTGTTACTGACCAGTTACCAGGCGGTGGTGGTCCATTAGTTCCTGAAACTCCCAAGGATAAAGAGAAAGAAAAAGGTGGAAGTTTTGGCACGTGGATGGAACATCAATTTTATAACCTAGTAAAACAACAAGTAATGGGCAACATTAATTTCACAGTAAATAACATTGGTAACTTTACTGGTGATTACCAAGCGCAAAGAAACGCACAACTTAACTTAACTATCTTAAATGAAGCAATGGGTCTAGGTATGGCAGTTTATGCTGGTTCTAGATTTGGTGCTCCAGGTGTTGCTGTTGCTATTGGTGTTTATGCTGCTAACAAAACCATTTCAACAATGCAACAATATGCATTAATTAATCTTCAACAAAAACAAAGTAATTATTCTATTGAACAATTAAGAAATAGAGCAGGTTTGAATTCATATAAAGATGGTTCAAGAGGAACGGAGAACTAGATATGAAAATAAGATTCTTAGATGTAAATACACCTTCTGTAGAATATGAGGTTTCAGAAGGTAGTGTTATTACACAGTGTAAAAATGAAACACTAGATAGTGCAACCATTGTTATTAATAACACTCAGGATGACTTAGATATTGAACCATTAGATAGAGTAGTTTTAATTGATGATGAAGGAAGACTTCCTGATTTTTATTTATGCGTGGAATCAATGAATAGAGTTGATATTTGTGTAGTTCCTAGAATATACAAATATGAACTTTCTTTGATTAGTGAAACTAAAAGATTAGAAGGTATTAAGTTACCTAATCTAACAATTACACCAACATCTAGAGGATTAAGAGTAAGTGATTATATTAGTAGATATATTGAATTATATGGACCAAAGGTTAGACGTAATGTCGCTGGAAACATCAGATGGGTTGATGAACTTACTATTGATATTGACCCTTTGAAGTTCAATATAGATTGTCCTGAAATGCAATGGAATGCTCCTACATTAAGAGAAGTTCTCAATGATTTGATGATGGTTGCTGATTGTATTCCAGTTGTGAGAAATAACGTTCTTAGTCAAATAGATTTAACTGAAATTGATAGAGACATTTCTGAAGATACACATATTAACTATGTTCAACAATCAAAAAGTTTAGATGACCACGTTAGTGAATTAAGAATGAATATGATTAACACAGTTCAGGAGAATCAATCCGATATTAATTATACAGTTAAAAGAGTTGAATATATTCCTTATACTGCAAATGATGGTTATATGCTTACTGACCAAAATATGGTTTTGAAAACACAATTTCCTATTCTTAAAATCAACAAATTATATATGACATTTGGGTATCAAGTTAAAAATATTACATATCCTAATGAATTTGGTGCACAAATGTTTTATGAATTCTTAACAGGTATGCTTACTAGAGATTTGTGTAATCTTAATGGAACTAACGGTGTTTTTGAAGAACGAGAATATCATACCTTAGATAGATTGATTTCTGATAATATTATCAGTAGTAAAATTAGTTTAGCGAATTACGGTAAATATCAAAACTTTGCAATCTATTATACTAGAGGTAGTAATGTTATTCAAGGATTTTCAAATCTAACTGAAAGAAGACTTGGTTTCATTACAGAGAAATATGACACTAATACTCTTTTGAAAACATTGATATTAATGGATGAATTTGCTGGCTACGGTCTTGCAGTAGATTTAGGCAGTGGTAGTTTCCAAAATACATATTTCTGTATTGAATATGAAACTACAGGAGACATTGTATTTTCAGCATCTAAGAAAGATTATCCAAGAAATAAGAGAGTAATCACGGATAATCAAACAAATTCTTATGTAAATGCTTCTTTACAAGGTTTTATGGAGTATCAAAAAGCAAATAGATTAGGCAACCTAATGAAAAATATCAATGCAAGATATGATAATGATTATAATAACCTAATTAAGATTAGTGATGTATACAAAGGCAGTATTGTATATCAATGTCAATATCAGATTTATAAAAACCATATTGATGTGAATGCAATAGCAACTAAGAATTATGTTCTCCGTGATTATTTCACTGGTGTTAAAGCAAAAATTCGTTCTTGGAAAATCGTAGATGGCAGTGAAGCACAAACAAGACACGAATTGAAAAAATATTATTGTGAGTTATCACATTCACAGTTTGATGAAGTAGGTTTACCTGATACTAACTTTAATATGCAAGATGTATTGCCATCTATTGATTTTAATATCGGATTTGCAGAGTATTTCTGTTCTTCATTACTTACTACTTATAGTAATTCACCTATTAATGCAGTTGCTTTGAAGTTTAGAAGTAGAAACAGTGTAATGTATCCTAGTGGTAATGATTATGTTTGCACTATTGATATTATGCCTAGAGTAATCGGTAATTCTATTTGTTTTACTTTCAAATGCAACGATAACTACGGTGTTGACAAGGTTGCTAATCTAGATAACAATTATATTACCTTTCCAACTGATGGTCAAATCGGTGAAACAAGAAATGGCTTTCCGATTTTAGCGACTATTTCAGGCGGAATGGGTGGTGTTCCGTTAAAAGATTTGAAATATGTAGATGATAACGGCGAAAGCATTGATGTTGTAGTAATCTTAGGTAAAGAAATACAGAAAGAAGTTCCATCTAATATTCTTCAATATAAACGTAGATTTCCTCCTGATGGAGCCTGGCAAGAAGGTGGTTGGGACGATGATGATATTGCTGCAATGTGTCGTTCTTTTTACGAACAGAATTATTGTTCAGTGAGTGATTTTACTGAAATTAATTTCTATGAGGAAGTTACTTTACACAAAGATAACAAAGAAGTTATTGCATTTACATATGAGTTTGAATTTTGCACGAATGATGAAGATATTGAAATCGGTAAGTCTATGATAACTAGACAAACGGCAGTTAAAATGGGCGCTAGAGAAGGAATCACTATTTCTAAGAAATCAGATGGAACTGTGTTAGGCAACGCTTCTAGTATCGCAATTAATGAACTATCACAAGGTGTGTGTCAAGTTGTTCTTACATACAATACTAGCGTCAATAATGGTGACATCATTGAACTAAGAGAATCTACGAGTAATGAATTGATTTTCTCCTTCAAACAAGATACAACAGGAACAAGCCAAACCTTGTATCTAAACTTCTTAAAGGATAGAGACAAAAGAATTCTATGAAGAATAAGTTTACTAGACTAATTGTTTACAATATTATTTTCTTGCTTGTTATAGATTTACTTCTCAGAATGGTTATGATGCCTATAATTAAAACTTGATTAGTTATCACATTTAATATATAATTAAGTTAAGGACCGGTATACTATGAAAACAGTAATTGAAATAGACAAGAAACTTAGAGAAGGAGAAATCCTTATCTACAAAGACGGTAAATTACGTGGTGTTGATATCCACGAACTATTACCAGAACTAGTAAACATTAAAGCAGACATCAAAGATTTACAAGAATTTAAGAAGGACGCTAATGCCAAAATCAAAGAATTACGAGGTGAAGACGATGAAGAAGATTAAAGTTATTATATCTGGCTTAGCCGCATTATTAGCGATTGCTTACTTCGTGTGTAGCCTTGTTATTCCTGAAGAAACCGTTTGGTTTATGGGGCAAGTAGGCGTTGTTCTTAATTATCCTATTACAATCGCCGGTGTTTCTATGACCATCGGTGGTATTATTGCCTGGATTCTTGTGAATTTCATCCTTAAAAACACGAAGTTTGGTAGAAAAGAATTAGTTGCAATGGATAAAAGGATTGAAACCATTGAAACTAACAATGAAACTCATAAAACTAACGTGAATGAAGTTACTAAAGAATACATTGGTAAATACATTGAATTAGAGAAGAGATGTAATGAGGAAAAGGCAGAAGATGCTAAAAAATACGATAGATTAGAAAAGTTAGTTCTTACTTCATTAGATACAATTCCAAATAAAAAGGTGAAAGCCAAAGTTAAGGAGTTTAGAGATGAAAAAACAGTTAACATTGAAACAGAAGAAGAATAGAGAAAGGGCTGCACAGTATGGGTTGTTTGCTGGCCAGTTTGCTATACTTCCCGTTCCTTTTGCTGCTATGGCAATTGCTAATGCTGATGAATGGTTCGTTAACAACCCTAATGGGTGGAAGATTGGCCTCGGTGGCGGAATTGCCATCGCTTTAATGGCCATTATGACATTCTTAGTCAGTAAGAGAAAAGAAAATGCTGAACTTACCGGTGGTTATGTGTCATTATTAATCGGCTGGTATGCATTTGCCTTTGTTGCTATGCTAATGTCAGAGATTATGTATGAAATCTATAAAGTTATGATGATTGGTGGAACTGGTATGCTTGCTGCATTTGGCTTAGACCAAGGTAGTAAGTATTTCAAGAAGAAAGCCGATAAGCATAAAGCCGCGATTGAAGAAGCGGAAAAAGACTTAGATAAAGAACAAGCCAAAGAAGAAATAATTAAGGTGAGAGTGAAATGAGTTATCTAGATACTTACAATAAAACATTGAATAATGCAACAGATAGATTTACTTCGCTATTTGCTGCGAATAAAGAGAAATTATTCAGAACAGTCACAAATGTTATTTTAACAATCGTGGTTTTAGCAGTATTTGGATGCTTTGATTTTGTTAAAATGGAATGGGCGTGGGAAAAGGTTCTTACATACGCCTATTGGACCAAAGTATCAAGTAAAGCAATTGCTGCTATTTGCTGTTTCAATATTGGTATTAATTTCAACTGGGAGTCAGCATTATCTACGTTCTTCGTATTGAAAGAATGCATCAATACTTACGATGATTTAATCAAAGATAAAGATGACGAACACTTTGAATATTATGTGAACCAAGTTTACAATAAAGAAAGCAAGAAAAAGGCTTGGGTTAACAAAATCAATAGAGCGATTTATCGTTTAGACCGCTGGTCAAGTAATAAAGATAAATTATTATACACGAGTAAGATTCCAGAAGGCGTTGATGACTATGAAGCAAAATGCGAAGAATTAGAGGCTAAAAAGGCAGCGAATAAGTACTGCATTAAGCGTAAAGAGTTAGAAACACTTAAGAGCGAAGAATACATTCGTGATAATTTAGATAGTATCACGGTGAGATACAGTAAAGTCAATCCATCAGCATTTGAAATGGATATCAATGGTAAAGTTAAAGACGAAGATAATAGAGTCACAGGTAATGTTAACTTAGGTAAAACTAAAGCGACTGCTAACGTCATTTGGGGCGTAGTATTGATTACTTCAATTACCACGGCTATTGCTATTAGTTATGACCAAGAAGAGTTCGCTAAAAATATTCAAGCGTTCTGGTATTATTTATTATCCACGATGGTTGATGTTGGTTTAGTCGCTTGGAACTTATTCCGTGGAACAACGGCGTGCAAGGCGATTATTGAGGAACAAATACATAGACCATATGCAAATAGAAACAAAGTGCTAGAAGGCTTTATCGCCTGGAAACTTGCTAATAATATTCAACCAAGTAAGGCCTATTTATACATTCAAGAATTAACTAAGAAAGAAGAGCCTGCAGAAGAGGAAGGCGAATACGTAGAAATGACTAGAGAAGAATACGAACGTGCTAAACAAGGAGGTAACTAGTATGTATTTATATTACGATAGAACTGGTAAATTGAAAGAGGTAATCAACGATGAGGCGTTGAGACAAGGCAATTACGGCGTCAATAAACTTTATATTTACATTGATAGAAACGACGTTGCATCAATTGATATCACCTATTTATTACCAAGTGAATTAATCGTTGGTCCAGGTAATTATTCCACGAGAAAACAAGAAGAAATTCCGTTTGATGAGAAGAGAGATATTTACTGGTTCAAGTATCACAAAACATACAATTTCTTCGTTATTAATCTAGAAGCAGACATCAATGGTAATGGGCCATTAGATGAAGCAGGCTTAGTCCATTGCGATATGCAAATGAACTTAGATAGTACTGATATTTACACACTCGGTGAATTAAACTTCAATGTTGAGGTTAACAGCGTATTAAATCAAAATCAAGTTGCTACTCAAGAATATATGAGTCTAAGTAACTATTTATTCTTAAGAAGTATGAGTGTTCCATATACTGGAGCAACAAAAGACTTAGATTTAGGTGCTCACGAATTTAAGTTTGGCTCAGGTAGTAGCATCTTTGAAGACGAAGCAGGTGCAGTATTTACTAATGATTTCGGAGCAATTATTCTAGTTCCACACACTTATTTAAGAGTTGATACATACATTGTTTCTAACAGTTACGAATTATATGGTATACAAGCCGGTTTAGGTAAAGGTGCAGATAATAGCATCACTCTTTACAACAATGATGGTGATATTAACGTAGATTGTTATGGAGAATTCAAATACAAAGGTTCTGAAGTTGCTACTCACAGTGATTTACCAAGCGGCAATATTTGCGCATTCTTCTATACAAACGCATTTACTTTACAAGAAGGTGGTAATTATGCCGCAACAGATATTCAAGTAACTGATTTCATTGAAGGTTCTAATATGATTATTATTACTTGGGACAATTGCTTTGCATTATGTCCTATTCCACAAAGTGGTCCAGGTAGAGTATGCGCCGCGATGTGGAGTGCTAATGGTGAATCACAAATTGTTAGAATTAAATATGAATTGAAAGATAACAATACAAAGTTAGATATTAGTTTATCTGGTGGATTCACTCCTCCATCAGGACACAGCGCAATCGTTCAATGCGTTAAATTATTTTAAGCGCTTCTAGCGTTTAATAAATACTCAAAGAAAGGAGAAAAGATATGAGTAAAATTCAAGGCAAACCATTTATTGAATTAGTCGTAGATACTCTCGGTGACTTAAAAACCGATTTCTTAGACTTAGTAAATGGCTCTGACAAAACTCCGGAGTTTAGGTCATTAATCAACGCAAGTGCGAAAATTACCGGCTCCGACAAAGGTAAAGTCCAGTATGTCGTCCTAGAAACTTGGAGCAAGACATACACAGGTTACCTTATTTACAACAATACTTACTGCGTTTTAGTGGCATTTAGCAGTAACACACAAGCATTAACAATGCTAAAAATTGATGTCGCAAAACAAACATTCACCACAGTTAAGGAATACCTTGACATCAATGAATTAAGACGCTATCTTGAAGAAGCAAGCGAACACATTACTTCCGGTGAGATTGACAGCGGAGAAGCAGAAGCAAACGCCTTATTAGTTGCCGATGGGGATGGTGGTACTGAATTCGTTAGTCCAGAAGATGGTAGTGCTCAGTATTTATTAGGTCTTGATAGCGAAGGTAATATTATCAAAGACGAAATACCTGAAGGTATCGTTGTTGACCAAACAATCGTTGAAGACTCAGAGAACGCAGTTGCTGGTGGTGCAGTATATGATGCATTGCAAGAGGTTGGTAGCGATATCAGTGATATTAATGTAGAATTAGAACAAAAAGCTAATGTTGATGGTAATTATCCAACAATGACAGTCGGTGCTGCTGATAATCTCACACCTTATGACGAAGATAGTGGTGTAAACCAAGAACAACCATTCTTATTACAAGGCACAGGTTGCGGTAATGGCGAGCAACAAGTCGACACTGGTGCGTTAGGTTTATTAAAAGAAAAGCAAGGCAATACAGTGGTTGTTAATCAATTACTTGATTATGCAGCAGGTTCATATAGTGATAGTGGTATTGATATTGTTACTGATACTAACGGTGTTTATACTATTACAGGCACTGCAACTGCTGATTTTTATACAAGATTTGCTTCAGTATCAGTTCATTTAGGTCACAAAAGCTTAATTTGGTATGATACGGTTACACCAGCAAATAACAGCATTAGAATTGGCGATTTTAATAATGGTTATTCAGTATTACCAAATAAAATTGCAGTAATCTATGAACCAGTCGTAAATACATCATTTGGCATTTCTATTAAAGATGGAACAACCGTCAACTTAAAAATCAAGCCAAGATACATTGACCTCACTCAATGGTTCGGTTCTAACGATAATATTCCAGCGCATTTACTTGCACATCCTGAAGACTTCTTCCGTTATTATCAAGGTAGTCTAGCATACAATACAGGTGAATTAGTAAACGCTAATGGTAGATACTTAAAGACTATTGGTAGAAACCAATGGGATGAAGAATGGGAACAAGGTGCATTTGATATTATAGCAGGTGCAAATATGTCTGGTAGTGGTATTAGAAGTAAAAACTTGATTAAAGTTATTCCTGGTGCTATCTATAATGGTTATGTAAATCATAGTGGTTCTAATATTTGGGCGATGTTCTATGATAAAGATATGAACATTATTACACCAGCAGAAGGAACTGTTAGTGGTAATGTTTTAAGAATAGACCAAAATACAAGTGCTAAAATACCAAGCAATGCTGTATGGTGCAAGTTCTATGTTACAGATTATGGCACTACCTATAACCACGATATTACAATCTCCATTTACTACGATGGCGAAAGTGGTTATGACCAATACTATCCATACGAAGAATTAGCCAACATTGATACAGGCACAGAGGTATTAAGAGGTGCTGGTAGTGTGAAAGATACAAAAGCACCTGATGGCACTATTACACATAATGTAGGTAGTGTAGATTTAAGCACATTAAGTTGGACACAATATGCAACTAACAAATATGTTGCAGTCGCTCCTAATAATGTTAAATTACCTCAAAGCGATGCTCATAAAATAAATGGTGTTTCTTCAAAATACGAAATTGTTATAGCAGGCGCAAACTTTGATAATTATGATTTTGTTTTAGCAGTAAATTCTATTGGTGAAATTTATTGTAAAGATACAAGTGGTTCTCCAACAGGCACACTCTACTACGAACTAGCCACACCAACCACCGAACAAGGCACAACCTTCAGCGAAAACATCGTTATTGATGACTTTGGTTCAATGGACTTTAGTGGCACAAGTGGTGTTCCACAAGGTGCTAGTATCTTCTATGCAGTTGACTACAAAGCGTTCGTTGATAGTTTATATAACACGTTAGATGGAGATGCTACCGACATCGTTAAAGAAAGTGGATTAGATAGCAAACTTGCTACTCTCGGTTATGTGAAACTCACAAGTGTTAGTGGTTATGATGCTACAAAGACACAAGTCTTAAAGAACGTGGAAGGCACTCTAACTTGGGTGACGGAGGAATAACTTATGGCAATCAAGAAAACCGATAAAGGTAATTACTACCTTGTAACTGCCGATAGCGGCAAACTCAAAATCAAAGGCGATGACAGAGTTTATAGCGAGGCAACCGAACTCAAAGACAAGCCAAGAGAATACGAGGAAATAAAGTAATATTACAATCATAAAAAGAACCGTCCAATTAAGGGCGGTTTTTAATATGCTTGCGCGAATGATTTATCCTTCGTCTAATGAATTTTAATAAATACCACTTAAATAGAAATTCAGTTTTGTTCATATTTCAATATAGCAATAGCCATTTCGTGGCGCATGAGTTAATGCTCCTATTCTCCAACATTTAGATTTTCTATCCCATTTTTTTGTGTAGAATATTGCGCTAATATCGTGCGTGTGTAGCGCTAACTCTTTTGGCTTATCAAAGATTTCTAACTCGGTAATGTGAATAGCGTAACCATTATTTATATCACCTAAATAGTCATTTAATTGTTCATAAGTAAGGCAACATTCTTTTAGTAATTCTTCTTGTTTTAATGTATCACTAGCAATTTCATAGTCACTGCCATACCCATCAATTTGGTATTCATATAAGTTTTCCACCTTATCACACCAAAATCTAGCGATTACTTTGCCATTAAGAACGCTTTTTGAGTATTTCGTTTGTTTTGGTTGTATACTTCTCATACAAGTAATATAGCCATTTCCACTTGCTTTTTTCATAAGATAATCACCATTCTTCGTGCAATAGATATACACCCAACCGACATAATCTTTTGGGAACTTTTTGCGTATCTCAATGGTCTTTTCACCATTTAAGATTTTTGCCACCCACTGTGGGCGAACACTAATTAGAATCGCTTTCATTTTTTGCCATCCTTTTTCTGCTTTTTAGCTTTAGTCTTTTTCTTTTTGGATGAAACAATGCCAACGCCCATAACACCTTGTGTGTGACCTAATTCTAGTGCTTCATTAAGTGGTAGTTTGTATGCGTGTAAGGATATAAATACTGTTGCTGTGATTCCATTGATGAGTGAGTTCCACTCCTCTTTAGTAATCTTCTTTTTAATGGATTTGACAGTCTTTGAGGCTTTTTCATAGCCTTGCATCGACATGCTGAAGACCATAAAGATGTCTTTCATTTTGTAATTGTGATTATTTGTTTTTAAGATTTCTTGCAATCTTTCTAGTTGTGTTTTCATTTCTCTAAATCTCCTTTTATCTTTAAGAACTCGTCTATGACTTCTTGTGGGTTTCTAGCGATGGCGATATAGACAATTTTACGAGTTTTGCTATCTTCAATGTGATAAACTTGTTCTTGGTCGTAATACCAATAAAATCTTCCGTCAATGTTATAGTGCGGAAAGCCATCGCCATAACAGAATTGTCTTTTGACTTTTAAGTCTCTTCCCCAACCACTTTGAACTACTGTGTGGTCTATTCCATTTGGGTAAATGCCAATAGTTTTCATAATTTCTTCTCCTTTATCGTTTCTAAAAACTCTTGATAATCGTTGCCAACATAAATCACTTTGTTGGTCTTAATTTCCTTAACCATAAGGTTTTCTACTATTGTGTTTTCTTCAAGGAATGGTCTTTTAATGCTTTCACTATTTAAGTCCTTGACACAAAAGCCACAATTGTCTTGAAAAGTCATTCCACTATTGCCACCAATAAACGTTCTGCTTTTGGTAAACTTAACGTAATACTTTCGTTTCGGTTGTTTGATAACAAGTTCCTTTTCTAGTTCCTTTTCAGTCAAGTTCTTTAAGCCAAGACACGCCCATTTAATGTCGGTCAACGGACATTCCTTACAATGTTTATGTTTCTTGCAAATGTCCTTGATTTTTCCTATGGTTAGATTTTTGACTTTCATTAAATGTATTTCTCCTTTCTTAACCAAGTAATAAAACAGATAACAAAGACATTGTAGGGAACAAAAACTATTGAGCTTGCTACTGCCCAACCCAAAGCCATTGTGTTATGCCATAATGCCCAACTAATAAATCCAAAAATGGCAACTATTATTAAGGCAAGTTCTACTATGAATAGTTTTACAAAATCGCCTATGTTTTCTTTTATCATTTTTCTAACTCCTCTCTGGTTAATGCCCAGAGCGTGCCATAGTCACTTGCTTTTAAGTATAAGTAGATGTGTGGTAGTCCCATAGGGCTTTCAGTTTCATTAATGATCACGTCACAATTTGTATAGTTATATAGGTTTCTGTCGTTCCAAGAAAATTCAAACATCATGAAACCACCTATTGATATATATGGCTTAATTGAGATGAACTCGCTTGCTATATTGTGTGTATAGCCATAATGTTTATCTTTCCACCATAAAGTTTGCGTTTCCATTATTTTGGAGAATAGTAGCAAATCAATTCCCCATTTTTCTTCAATAGCTTTGTGTTGCTCGTGTTCTTTGAGTGCTTTTTCAATGATGGCTCTTTCGCTTGTTAGATTACATCTTTGGTATTGGTCATCGTTGTTTCCTAAATCTTGGCACATTTCATAATAGTTAGCCATTAGATTTTCTAATGCCTCTAAACCTTTGTCCATAGTTATCTCCTTTACTAAATAAACTTTTCAACAACACTTATTATTTCATCTGCAAGTTTTAATTCACTCGTTGACATACAACTTTCTTTTTTGCTTGTTCTTTCAGCGTGTAAATCTTTGGCAA
>CAMVBL010000004.1 GCA_947165725.1 uncultured Caryophanales bacterium
CTTCAGGCGGAGGTCATGGTGGTGGTGGATTCCATGGAGGTGGAGGTTTCCATTCTGGTAGCCATGGTAGTTCATCATCAACTAATAATGTAAGAACTACTAGATATTCACGTAGTTATTTCCCAGGTGCATATTGTTATATCTATTACGATAGATTATTTAGACCACACACTATTTATAGTGACTCTTTAGATGATCAAAAAAGAAAGCCAAACTGGATAACTATCTTAGTGTACGCACTTATGATGATTGTCCCTCTTATCTTTATCTTCTTCCAATGCTTCCATATGCCGAAGATGATTAATGATGATTACAACACAAAGATTATCATTAGTGATCAAGCGGAAGTATTAAGTGATGAAGAAGAAGCAAACTTAAAAGTAACTTTTGAAAGCTTCTTTGATAAGACTGGTATCACTCCATCATTTGTGAGCACTAAAGGGTTATATCGTTATGAATTAGAAAACTTTGCCTATAACTTCTATGTTGATAACTTCAAAGATGAAAAGCACTGGTTAATCGCATATTCAGAAATCAATGAAAGAAGTCATAAATGGTTCTTTGAAGGTATGCAAGGTGATGATACTGATCCAGTATTAACTACTTATCAAACAGATAAATTTGATAAAGCTTTACAAAAAGCCTTAGCCAATATGGATAACACTGTCTATCAAGCCTTTGATAAGACGTTTAATGATTTCTCTAATGAAGTTATGAAACCGTACTTCTATATGGATAAAGGTATGATTGTCTTTGCAGTTATATGGGTTGGTATATTTGGCTGTCTTATTGCGTTACAGGTGAACACTAATATTCGTTTAAAGCATATTAATGAAAGCACTGCGGTAATGCATGAAGAACCAAGGTTAGAAAAATGTCCATATTGCGACACTCCATATTATGCTTATTCAATAGAGACATGTCCTAAATGTGGTGGTGTTGTAGATTATCCAAAAAGCGCAAGAAATAATCCAGAATATAAAGACCCTGAATTCTAGACTTAATTAATAAAAGACATTATTATAAGAACAGATATGAACAAAGTAACAAAAACACTTGCCACTATCTGTTTTTATTTAATCTTAGCCGCTCTAGTAAGTGCAATTATTTCAGATATCATTATTTTAAATCAACAACTATTAGGTTTTATCTTCGCTATTATAGCCTCAGTCGTTGTATTCTTCTTCGCTATATTACTAATGATAGTTAGTATCATATTGATATTTGGCATATATGTATTAGGTAATAATGGGTTTTGGCCGTTATCATGGGCTAGTAATACATTCACTAGTATTATGAATGACTATCAAATAACACAAGGTCAATTAGATGACTTATTTGTTATAAGAATAATACTACTAGTGGTTTGCATAACCGCGTTTATCATCGCGGTTATCGCAAAAGTAAGAATCAAAAAAGAAAAGAAAAAAGATCCCACAACAAAAGTAGAGCATTATAAAGGATTTGCCACCGCTGGGATGGTATTATCAATATTAGGAACACTAGCGTCTATTGGTATAGCGTTTATATTAGCTTCGTTGAGGTAGATTATGGGATTTCAAATCTTAGTGGATTACATAACAGGTAAAAGAGTTATCAAAGATGAACAAGAACGCGCTGCGGTGATGATACTCACTAATGGTGTTTGCTATGACTTTAGTGATGAACAAGTCAGAGAACTATATGATAGATATCACAATAAAGAGTTAACAGATGTTCAAATGACATACCATATTGCTCTTTTATATAGCCTTCTTGCCAATGGCGCTCAAAATGGTATAACACCATCAAGTAAGGGAAAGATACTTCTGCTTCAATTTTATAAAGATCATGATTACTACTATCTAGATGAGCCTTTATTAAAAGAAGATATCGAACTTATAGGTACATACTTTGAAGAACCAGTAGCGGTTTGTTAAGATGCCATAAAGTGGCAATAATCTAAGTATTGACCAAACATTTTAAAACAATATATAGTGACCTCCCCCCACTTATAGAAGATAGGGGCTTCCCACTCAAGAACTCTAATGAATTCAGAATCAATGGGCTATCCCCGAGAGTCCCTCGGTTAAGGATATTTTATTAACAAGATATCCAAACTTAATTAGACTAAGATTAATTAGAAGGATTAAGGATCATTCTTATTCCTTCTTTTTTGATGTTAATCGCTGCATTATAATCGCGGTCATGTTTGATGCCACATTCAGGACAGATCCAACTTCTTTGATTCAATGTCAAACTAGATTTACGATAGTTACAGCACGAGCAAAGTTGACTACTAGGAAAATATCTATCAACTTTGACAAGTTTCTTATTGAGCCACTCCAGTTTATACTTTAGATAGTTAAGAAAAGTTCCATATCCTAAATCAAAAATAGATATTCCAAGTTTTAAATCAGTTTTCCTCTTACTCATCTCTTTTAAATCAAGATTCTCTACAAAAACATAATCATAATTGTTGGCCAGCTTTCTAGAAACTTTATGAAGGAAGTCTTTTCTCTGATTAGCAATGTGCTCATGAAGAGTTTTGATTCTCATTGATTGCTTTTGATAATGAGTTGAATCTTTCTTCATATGGGACAGCTTTCTTTGTTCTTTGGCTAATTTAGTTAAAGAATCTTGATAATAAGTAGGCATATCTAGATGATTACCATTACTATCAACGAAGAGATGTTTCAAAGAGAAATCTAATCCGATTGAATTATTTGGATTAAGCTTCTCTTTGATGTATTCAGCATAGTCAAAGTACTCTTCTTCACCCAGCAAAGAAACGTAGTAATGTCTACCCAAACGAGAAACACTAACCATGGTGAATTTAAATGATTCTGGTAATTTACGATGAAGTTTGATTTTAACTCTACCCACTTTGGGGATTTGGATATCATCCCTAGTGAAACGAATAAAGTTTTTTACATTCATGGTCGTATAACCATAATCATTCTTTTTCTTTTTAAATTTTGGGAATTCTGCATTGTGCCTGAAGAAATTCATGTAGGCATCAAATAAATGAATAACTGTTTGTTGTAATGCAATTGAATCAACTTCTTTTAAGTATGGAAATGTTTCCTTATATTCGGGAAGAAGTTTGATTAATTCATATTTATTAATTGTTCTATTGTTATCAGCCTTATATGACTCAATGCACATAGAAAGAAAGTCGTTGTAGACTTGACGAGAGCACCCTAAAGTTTTCTCGATTAGCTCTTTTTGAGAAGGATTAGGATAGATTCTAAAGCGATAGGATCTTTTAACTGTCTTAATCATAATGTGCCTTTCGAAATATAAGAAAAGGGAAATAAATGCTAAATGCATTTCCATCCCCTACATCCTATTTCCTACTATTATTATATCAATTTATTGATATAAAAACAAGACTCTATCGGTACTTTTTAACCAGAGATTAATCAACGCGCATATAACTACACTCAAATTCATCCCCTACTTATAGAAGATAGGGGTCTTCTTTGAGAATTCGATAAAATGATAATACACTGAAGTTTTTGTATCATCGTCAGACACCCACCGTTCAGTCTTCCTTTTCTTTATAACCGTTACTTGGTTGGCGGTGGTACTTTTTATCAAAATCTTTATTTATTTCTAATAAATCTCATATTATAAATAATGGTATATGACTATAAATAGTTCATTCTTATACGAAAGAAGAATAGAAGCAGGTTTATCACAAAGTGATGTCGCTAATGCTTTAGGCTACTCTGTCCAATTAGTGTCAATGTGGGAGAGTGGCAAAAACGCTCCCTCATTGCATGTATTAGGTAAATATGCTTCTTTATTACAAATTGATTTAGAAGGAATTATTTATTCCAAAGTTATTAAGAAGAACAATCTATGTGATGAATTAACATTTAACGCTGTTGAGTTTGGTAACAATATTAAAAGATTAAGAAAGAAAAAGAATTTAACGCAAAAACAATTAGCGGACTCTTTATCTTGCAATGTTAATCAATTAATTAAATATGAAAAAGGTTCTTCCTTTCCTACTATTGATCAATTCATCTCTTTAGCGAAGTTATTCAAAGTTAGATTAGATGTTTTATATTTCTGTTTGAATTATCAACCAGAAGATGTCCAAAAAGAAAAGAAGAAGACACGCACCCTATTAATCGTTGTTCCTATTATTGTTGGTATATCCGCTTCCGCTTTAACATTGGGCGTTACTTTAGCCGCGACAAGTGGATTAAGAAATAAACAACAAGTTATAGTGGTTGAGCAACCATCTAGTAGTAATGATAGTAAACCAACAAACAATATTAAATGGACACTACCTAACGATGTCACTCATACATTAGGTAGCTACCCTCAATCATTAGTAGAAGATACAACCACGATTAATGCTTTAAACGCAATTGGTACCACTAATGAGAATGGTTATGTCTTATATAACAATGAATATTATGAAAAAGTAGTGGCCAAAGTTACCACTCCAACAGAGGCGCAAATAGGTAGTGGCGCCATAAATGATATCAAGTTCAATAATGGCCAATCAGTTATTAACCATCAAACATATTGGTTTAAGGTAGAACCAATTAAATGGAGAAAGATGGGCGAATTTGATAATGGCGACATTATCTTATTATCTAATGTCACAATTGATGCTGGTTTCATCTTTGATGCTGAATCAAATATTTATAAGGACTCATTCCTTAGAACATGGCTAAATAGTGATTTCATTGATAAAGCATTTGGTGATGATAAACAACAATTAGTACAAGCTGATATCTACAATCGTTCTATAGTCGACTATGTTTCTATACCATGTATTGATTTTTGGCCATGTGTCCTTGTTGAAAGCAGTGAATACGCTAGAAGCAAAGGCACAATTGGTTCTAGTAAAAATCAATTGTTTAGTTGGTGCCTTAATTCAGAACATGAGCCTGTACCTTTTGAAGAAATAGATACTAAAACCACACCCGCTCTAGTAGATATAGCCTGTTCATGTGGAGATGCCCCAGTAAATGATCCGTCATATGGTGGTATCATTCCGATAATTGTAATAAAAGATAATAAATAATTTTATAACTATCAAATATAGATAGTAGTGACATCAATAATTAAAGCGATTACGAGGTATTATTATGAACAAAAAGACAATCGCTTTATCAATGATGTTGCTTTTAACATCCGCACTTTCTGCTTGTGGTGCAAATAACGCTAAAAGTGACGATCAAAAAAGCGGACAACAACCAAACACACAAATCAATAATAGTTCTAATACAAATAAAGGTCCTTCGCTAACGATTGATAAGACTAAGGTTGAGCTATATCCAGACGAAATAGTTAAACTTAACGCTACCGTCTCTAATTATGACTCCCCATATGGCTTAGTTTTTATCACTTGGTCTTCTAGTGACGACAATATCGCTGAAGTTTCAGCACTTACTGGTGAAGTAACCGCAATAAGCGCTGGTAAAGCAATTATTACCGCCTCTGTTGCGAGTGACGATACTTTAGTGGCCACTTGTGAAGTAACAGTCAAAAAAGAGGAAGGCGTTAATTACGAAATTGGTAATCCAGAAGGATTTATAAGAGATAAAGATTATCTTATGCTCAACATCCCTGTTAAGAACACTGGTACAAAGAACATTTACCTTAAAACAGGGGTATACAAAATAGCAAACAAATATGGTGATGAGTTGACTAGTTATTCTCTTGGCATGAGTGCTTATCCACGCATTATTGCGCCAGGCGAAACTGGATACTTCTTTGATACGGCATATAGCACCGCATTTGAAGGTAAAACATTGAGTGATTTAGTCATCACTCCAAGTTTTGCTATTCGTTCCGCTAAAAACGCTAAATGCGAAAGATATAAAGTTTCTGAATTAACGATAGAAAAATCAACTTTTGGCTCTGATACCATTATCAAAGGAACTGTCACAAACGATAAACAAGAAAGAATCAGTAAGCCAGTGATTGCCATACATATTTTCAATAAAGAAAACAAATATATGAGAACTGCGGCTGGTTCATTCCAAGAAGGTTTAAATCCAGGAGAAAGTAAGAGTTTTACCCTTACTATTATGAATCTTAGTAATGGCGAAGGAATAGCGGTAGATGAAATAGGTAAAACAGAAGCTGTTGCCTATGACAACGTATCAGTTGAATAAAGTCACAACTATCCATATGGATAGACACAATATTCTTAAAAGGAGGGTTTATTATGGAAAATGAAAGACCAAGAAGAACGTGGGGAGATACATTCGGCACAATCGGTTTAGTGTTCGGTATTGTCTCATTAGTCTTTGGTGTATTAGCATTAATTCCATTACTTGGTTTGTATTTAGCCGTTATTACAGGCATCTTAGGCACTATTGCCTTAGCGTGTGGTATTGTTGGCTCAATCAAAGCCGCTGGTAAAGGCAAATGCATTACTGCTATTGTCTTTGGTGCTTTAATGGTTATCTGGGCTATTGCACGTTATTACTGGGTAGTTGCCGTTTTAGCAGCCGCTGCTGCAGCAGCTTAATAAGCAAAATAAAAATAATAATCAACGAAGCGGATATTACGACTATTTAAGTAATATCGCTTTTGTTTAACCACCATTTAACTATCAACTATGGATAATAAGGATGTCGACACATTAGGTATACCTGCTTTTAAAAAGAAGAAGGTAAAAAGAATGAAAGTCATGAAAGGACAGGGTCTCCTGTATATTTTCAACATCCTTAAAGAAAAAGGTAGAGTTAAAAAAGAAGAGATTATTAACGCATTAGAAATTACAGATCTATCTTTCTGGAGATATATCCAAGAAATTAAAGCATTCATATATAACTTCAATCTTCCTTATGAACTTGTATATGATCGTAAGAACGAAGTATATGTTTTAGCGGATAATAAGTAGAAACTGTATTTATTATAAAAGAACTAGCATGGTATAAAATATAACTATGTGGTGGATTCCTTTGATTATCGTCTTAGCAATCGTTGCCATTGCAGCTGTACTCGTTCTTTTAGTTACTTACGCTAATAATAAAGGCGATTACGGTGATGGTGGCGGCACATACATTAGAGGCACTGACGAAACGCCATTTTTTGTTCCTGCCAACGAACGAGCGGGTGCTATAGGTGAAAAACAAGTTAATTATTATCTAAGACCACTTTTACGCTCAGATGAATATTTACTCGCTAATGTTATACTAAAAACCAAAAACGGACGAAAAGCAGAAGTAGATGCAATTATCATCTCTAGGAAAGGTATTTTTTGTATAGAAACCAAAAAATGGGTAGGCCATGTTTATGGCAGTGATGAAGATGAAGAATGGATACAAAGATATGATGATCCATATAGACCAGATAGACATCATAAAAACCCTGTTCAACAATGCTTAAATCATTGCTCTATTTTGGACAAACTGCTCTATGAAAGGTATGACATAGAAAGCGCAGTTATTTTTGCTGACTTAGAGGATGGACACGGCATCTGCTCTGCCTATACCTATACAATTCAAGAGTTTAGAAATCACTATCGCGAATTACCCGATGACAAAATTAATCCAGATGAAATAAAACAGCTATATCAAAAATTGAAACCATATGTAGCCACTCCGTTGGAACTTGAACAGTACAAGAAAGAAACTAAAAATAGATATAATTGATCGCTTTCTTTATTTTTTATCTATCAAAAAGATGCTTATATTTTGTTGTGAAAAATATTGTAGGACTGCCGCATCTTATTTTATTATCTAATTAGAAATATGTGTAGAACACATACATTAAAATAATGGTTATAGTGTGTATTTACACAGTAAATAATTGAGCAATTCAACTTTTTCGCGAGTTAATTCGCGTTCTTAGTTATTTAAAAAATTCGCCGAATCAGTGAGTATATTGGCGAAGGAGGAATCCGCATATGACATTAGGACAAAAGATTAAGAAGTTAAGAAATGATAAAAACTTAACTCAAAAAGATTTAGCGGATCAAGTACATGTCGCTTTCCAAACAGTAAGTAAATGGGAAAATGACGAAAATGAACCAGATGTTGCAACATTAAGAGAATTATCAAAGCTTTTCGGTTGCACAATGGATTATCTTTTAAGTGAAGAAGAACAAGAAACAGTAGTAGAAGCTCAATCTGTAGTTCCTGCTGAAGCGCCTGTTGAACAAGTTACTAAAACAATTATTATTCACCAAAAGGAAATGCACGTATGCAGAAGATGCAATAAAGATATTCCTGAAGATGAATTAGTGGTTGATCATTTCTGTGTTAGACACGCTAGTAGGGGTCGTTCTGCAGAATACCGTGATGATTATTACCATAAAGATTGCTTTGAAGAAGTTAAAAAAGAAAGAGCGGCACAAATAGCGCGCGAAAAAGCTGATCAAGCCCATAGAGGAAGAGTGAAAAGCTTTGGCTGGGGTATTGCCGCAGGAACAATTGCTTTAATTGGGTCATTGCTAATTACACTCTTAGGAGGCGTGCACCCTGGATTGGCCATACTATATAGTGCTATCATCAGTTACTTTGCTTTTGCGATGATATATTGCATCGTTTCTGGTTCATATATTGGCGAAGTATTTGTTTGGTGTGCTGGTGCATCAATTAGGTTCCCTGGATTGATATTTAGTTGGAGTATTGAGGGCTTTATTTGGGTCATTGTTATGAAAATACTGTTTGCAATAATTGGCTTCATATTCGGCTTATTAGCGCTTATTTTTGGAATTCTATTATCTGCCGCTTTAGGTGGCATTTCATTCCCATTCGTTTTGATTCATAATAATCGTACAAACTACGGAGATTGTTTATAAAAGGAGAGACATACGTATGAAAAAGAAGTATTTATTATTTGTGTTACTTCCTTTGCTTTTAGCAGGCTGTAACAATGGTGGCGGCAACAACAATCAACCATCTGGTGGAGGCAATAGCAGTGGTGATCAGCAAACAGTTAAGTACACTGTTACATTCGCTAACACAAGTATGTCCAGCGTTCAAGTAGAAGCTGGCAAGACATTATCAAAACCAGCAGATCCAGAAAAAGCAAACTCAATGTTTGTTGGTTGGTATTTGGACGCAGGTTTCACACAAGAAGTTAATTTCCCATTAACTATCAATAGTGACACCACAATTTATGCTCAGTTCTATTCTTATCAAGAGGCTTTCCAAAAAGCTCGAAACAACACAATTGGTGATAGCGTTGCTGGATATGAATATGACTACACATTACAAATCACAGCGGGCTACATGGGTCTAAGTTTAACAGGCAACACAACAGGTAATTCTAAGTATAATTCTAGATCCACTGATGTAACATTCTATGATTCACACGTTAATTCGGGCGCGCTTTTCTATGACGGCTCTAAATATTCCATCAAAAAAGGAAATGAACTACATGAAATTTCATTAGATGAGAATGAAGTAGTTAAGAAATATAAAATTACGAATGTTGGTACTGATTATAAATATGATTCATCTTCATTCGCTAAAGCTGTGTTTGAATATGATGATACAAAGTTAAAAGAAATCAAACCAACAGGTAATGCTAATGAATATCAATTAAAAACAGGCTTTAACGCCTCTGCAGGTATTGCTTTAGTGGGTAACTATGTCAATCACCCAATGGTTGAAAAACTCATTGGAGAATTGCCAGAAACAAGTGTTGGAACAGGCATGTATGTGACATTCTCTGGAGATAAATTAAATTCATACCGTTATACAATGGCTATCGATGTGACCGGCATTCAATTCACAGTTACTTATAGTCTTACATTTAAGAATGTTGGTACCGCTCCAACAATTACTCCAAAAGTGTTTAATAACACATATGTTTCAAACTCTGATGTTGAAACCGCTAAAGCTGAAGTTAATGGCTATCTCAATGCATTTAAAGCATTAGAACATTCAAGTTATAATTTCAAAGCTAAAACAGCAGTAGATTATGCAAAGAAAAACGCTATCAATGCTACTATTGATGGTTGGACTAAGAGAAAAGTGTCTGGCAGCACAGTCTATTATCTCAATGATTATGAAGTTGATACAGACCATAAGAACGCAGACTTATACAAATCTACCGGACTAGGTGATTGCCATGGTGGCAGAGTTAAACTCTCAAATGGTGAAGTCCACGATCTTAAAAAGAAACTCCTTGGTGGCTATAGTGATGTCGCTACAGTTTCAAACCCAGGCAATGTTGATGATTATTACTTATTAGATGTGTTAGGCATGATTAGTAATGTTTCCTTTATTCAAAAGATTACTGATTCAAGCAAGAACACAATCACATACGCTGTTGGTACCGAGACCGCTGGTGCTGTTAGTATTTTAAAAACGTTTAACAATACATTACGTTTGAATCCATTAGGAGAATCAACAGCTGATGTCAAAGCTTTTGGCTCGTTCCAAGATTCTTCTGTTACGCTCAAGAATTTCAAATTCAAAATTATTATTGCTAATGGCGCACTTTCTGAAATCAATCTTGAAATGAATGGTAAATTAACTGCCTCATTCCCTGGTTCAAGAGATTTCACACAAGCACAAGACGCTGGCTATAAATTAAACTATGAGCTCAAAGTAACAAATGATGGTTCTAGTTATGAACCAGCAGCAAGTGTTGATAAAGTAAAATAAACTCTTCAGCATATAAAAGCCCATCCTAAAAAGGTGGGTTTTTTCATGTACTACAACGTCGCAACAATATTTGTGTCGCACAATTCTCGAAGAGATAAAACGAATCATAGTGTTTTTGAGTTTACACACGTCTTTTTAAAATAGTAAAATTTCATTAAGAGGTAATAATTTATGAAATGTCCGAATTGCGGTTGTGCAAATTTTTATGAATCCACTTTAAGAACAGGTTGTGGTTGTACAGAAGGTGGTGCTTGGGAGCCGATTGAATTGAATGGCAAACCAGTTGTTGCATATTTATGCAAAAAATGTGGAAGAGTTGAATTATACGCTCCTGATGCATTAGCTGATATTCTTAGAAAAGAAGAGGAAGTAAAAAGAAAGCAAGAAGAAGAGATTATAAAAGAAAAAGCCATTAAAGAATTGCGAGCTAGAAGAGAAGAACTTCTTTTGATTGCAAGAGATGAGAATAGGACAGTTAAAGAAGTTAATGCTGCTAGGAATGAAATTGCTAGCATAGAAAACAAGCTCAAACAACTTGGCGTGACACTAAACACTGAAGTTCGTCCAGTTGGCAATTAATAGCGGCTTTAAAATTTAAACATTTAACAAATTAGTGAATCTTCAAACCCGTTTTCAACTAGAAGATCGTTTAGTTTAGATAAATCATATATCTTATTTTCAATGCAATATCTAATGATTAAGTAATAGTTGTTCGCGGATGAAAGTGTATATCCAGCTTTCTTTAATAGATACTTACATTCGTGGTTATTTAATTCTAATGCAAACACAATCTTGATTAGATTATTTAATGAAGGAATATGTTTTCCCGACATAATTGAAGACCATGTTTGTCTAGATATATTAGCTTTGTTATAGACTTGTGAATCTTTGGAATAACCATGTTCTTTAATTAAATTAGAAAGGTAGATGACAAAATCATCTGCCTTTTCTTTATTAACTTTGTGCTTAGCAATAAATTCTTTTAAGCTTTCCATCATCTTTATTATAAATGTCAAATAGCGTTTGACCAAATCCAATATCTTTTCTTCTATAGTATGTGTGTCAGGAGGGAAAAAGGTATGGCAAAGAAAGAAATGATATTGGATGTACTAAGGGAAGACAAAAAGAAAGATACAAAATGGATCTCTTGTGTGATAGGCGATATAGCCCATATTGGTCAATATAGGGATAATGGTCACCCGTATTTCACTCACCCAAAACATTGTGCGAATATGTTTTACGATCTAGTTTCAATAGAAGGGTGGACAAATAATCGTGTGCTAAAAGAACACGGTATCCCATACGGAGTAGTGGAACTAGCTTATTTACACGATGTCGTGGAAGATACAGAACTAAATCATCAAGATGTTAAAGATATATTCACAGAGCTCGGATACAAAGAATTCTTTGAATCATTTATCGATGAACCGCTTAAACTAATCACTCACGATAAAAGTGAAAGCTATGACGCCTATATCGATAAAGTAATGAAACATCCTGCCTCCGCATTAGTTAAAATGCTAGATTTAGCGGACAATATGAATCTCTTTGGTTTAGCAATACTAGAAGATGAAGAGCTAGAAAGAGTAAAGAGGTACGCTGGTTATTTCAAAAAGATTAATGATAGATATCATTATTTAGAAAAATTCAAAGAATGCTTCTCCGATATGGTGGATGCATATGACGATTAGGAGGAATTGCTATGAAATACTTATTACTAGGTGACGATTATAAAACTTTATTTATTGAAGATGATGAACAACAGTATTCAATCAGATATGATCTCAAAGCCAAGCAGTGGTATCCAGGGGGTAATGAGCTATTTAACAACCGTGTAGGCTTCGATAGCTCTGAACCTATTGATTCTCCTTATAGATATGGAAATAGTTCCTGTATGCGCTCAATAGTGGAAATAACTCACGAAGAAGCGGAAACGTTCGCATCACAAGAAATAGATGAAGAAAGCGTCGAGCATCTTTTAAGAGAAATCAAGCGACATTAATGAGCTACCAGTTTATGATTAATAGCGCAAATATGACCAAGCCCTAATACTAAAGGGTTTTTATTTAATGCATAACCTCTAGTTTTAGTGCCATATAAGAATGTGCAAAGTATTGAACAAAAAAATAGATCCTTTGAATTAGCGTTATAGGCGTGTATATACTATTCACACAAATTCAAATCACTTTGGCTCTGATTCGGGTTTAAAAACACTCATAATCCAAATATGTTTTTTCTTACGCTTTTTTCTAGAAAAAGCTTAAAATGCTCTATCTCATACATTAATAATACTTATCTACTAAATAAAATTAATTATTTATTTGGTATTTTATATATTCCAAAGAATATATATTATCACACTCCTTTAATTCGAATAAAACTCGCTAAAAGTTAAAACAAATAAAAATTAAACAATAAAAGTTCATCCTTATTATTTTTTATATTTACATCATTATTTTAACCAAACACACACATATATTTTTAAGGAGGTATTTATTAATAATAAATAAAACTAATAATTTCAACAAAACTACATTAAATAACGAAAGGAGATTTTTTCATGGAACAATTGAACATACAATCAATTCATACCGATGTACAACAATTCATGGCCGTATTCAAAAAGAAGGGCAAGTTATATTACAGATGGCATTACTCAGGCATTCGCAAGATGGCTAAAGAGGTCTCACCAGCGTATCGTGATTTCGTTAATAAAGTATTATCTAACGGCAAACTTAAAATAAAACCTACCACAAGAGGATATTGCCATCCAAACTTCGCTTGTTCGAGTAACTTATCCAAAAGAATGGAAACGACTATTTATATTGATTATTGCGATGGTAGAACATTTCTTCATGAACTTGGTCATTCAATTGACTTCTTATTCGGACTACCACGTGCTTTATCGTGTAACGTGATTGTTCAAGATGGAAAGACATTACGTGAAATCTTTGATGAAGAATTCAAAGAACATCATCAAGAGTTAAGAGAATTCATCATGAATGAGTATCGCTGTAACATCAATTCGAATATTCATGCTGGCGCATACGATATCTTCATTAATAATATGCCTAAGTATCTTGAATTGTGTAAATGTGAAGACAAGAAGCAAAGAAAGAAACTCCAAGACGAATTATATAAATGTGGCTTTGTTGAGGTTTATTACCAAATCGCTACAAAGAATTGCTTCAGCATTCTTAATAAGAAATATATAGCAATCTTAGATGCCTTATCTGCTATCTATCCTATTGATGGATTATTCTTGCTTGGTCACGCAAAAGAATATTACGAACTCGATGAAAAAAATCCAGTTTATGAATTCTTTGCTAATGTCTTCGCGGATAAATTACTAGGTAATCAATATAGATATGACCAACTAATCAAACTAATGCCTAAATCATTTAACGCATTCGAAAGATTATTTGTCTTAATCTATGACAAAATCCAAAACAATAAGAGATTTACTAATCTTTCTCTTATTCCATACGAAGAAAAAGACGAAGAAGAAGTAGAACAAAAGGAGGAATACCAAGCTTGAACTACGAAGCATACATTAATCAAAAGGTAACGAACTATAAAGGTCAAAAAGGCTATATTGTCTCTTTTGACCAAGAAAGAGTAACTGTGCAATTAGATAATGAACAAGTTATCTATAAGCCAGATGTTGCTTTTAAAAACAAAGCACTTGTGTTTGATGATGAACGATTAAACCAATTAATGAGTAGTGGTCTTGAACATCAAGAGCAAGAGGCGGAAGCATATAAAAAGAAGATTGAAAAAATCAATAAAGAAGCGATAAAAATCAACGCCATGTCATCTAAGCAATTCATTGAACTTAGAAAAAAAGACAATATCTTAAAGAGCTTATTTGGCGATGATTTTGATTATCCACCTTTCATCGCTCTTAAAAAGAAATTCCCTCATTCTAAACAAAGGGGCGCATATGAAAACTTATGCGCTAAATGGAATCGCCAATCAGCTATTAATGACCGCTTCACATTATTATAAAAAGGAGAATATATGAGACTAGAAGACGAATTAGAACAAAAGAAAAAAGAAATGTTAGAAGAACAAGAACTTATGGAAATGGAAGAAATGTTCGATAGTGTGGTCGAAGAAGAAATCGGACACGTTAACTATGATGAACTTCCAAAAGAAACTAAAGAAAATAATCAAGAGGGTATTAAATATCCTTATGAATTCATACAGCCACAAAAACTAGATGATTCCGAAGAACCACTTGGCAAAGTAGTGGGTCACGAGAATCAAAAGAAAGAACTACTCAATGTTATTGATTGGTTCAAACGTTCTAAAGAATTAAAAGCAAAAGGTTTATCAACTCCCCACGGGATTTTGATGTTCGGCCCTATGGGCTGTGGAAAATCAATGCTTATTAAAGAAATCATTAGATGTTGTGAAGCTCCTGTATTTGTCTTTAAAGGCGAAAAAGATAACGCTATTGTGGAAGGTATTATTGATACATTCAAAAAAGCCAAAGAAACAGGTCATGCTATTGTTGTCTTTGATGAACTCGACTTGCTCATCAACAAAGAAAGAAGAGTTATTAGAGCCTTGCAAGAAAGTATGGATGGTGTTGAATCAGATGATAATATCTTGGTTTTAGCCGCCACTAATGACCTTGATGATATTCCTGGACCGTTATTAAGACATGGCAGATTCGATAAATTAATCCACATTCCAGTTCCCAAGGGCAAAGACGCTTTAGTGCTATTCAAGAAATACATGAAGGAATTCGGCGTCAAACTTCCTGATGACTTCGATGATGAAGAAATGGAATTATCGTTAAATAACATCAGTTGTGCGGGTATCAAAGCTATTGTTAACGATATATTATTACGAAACGGCTTCGAAAATATCACAACTGATATGATTGATAAGTCAATCTTCAACATCACCGATAGAATCAAAACAACACCAGAAGAAGACAACATGGAAGTTAGTGTTCATGAATGTTCACATGTGTTGGTTGCAAAGCAATTCCCACAATTCTTCGATATTAACAGAGTTAACATCAGTGGTGCCTCTGGCTGTTTCCACGCTCGTGAAGTTGAACCAGGCTTCTGGCCATATGAAAAAGTCTTAGCAGATATCAAAATCTGCATGGCGGGTATTATTGGCCAAAAAGTTATCTATGGTAGAGCTTCTAGAGGTGTGGAGTCAGACTTACAGTCTGCAAGAAGAAGTGCATATAACCTTTTTAATATCGCTGGCTATAGCAATTGTTGGGAAACACTTCCAACTGTAGCGCCTGGCTCTAGAACTGAAACACAAACCAAGAGAAGAAGAATGGAAAGAAAAATCGAAAGACTTCTCAAAAAGTGTGAAAAAGAAACATATAAAATTGTTAAAAAGAACAAAGACAAGATTATTGCCTTAGCGAAATTGCTCTTCGAAAAGAAGCATCTTAAATCATCAGAAATCCTAGCCTCAATTGGCTAGGGTTTCTTAAGAGGTGAATAAAATAAATGAATCTAAAAAAACTATTAGAAGCATTTAAAAATGAAACACATATTTCAATATCCGAGATCCAAAGAAGAATGGGTGTTGGATATCTAACCGCTGGAAAATATCTAGTGGAATTAATCGATAAGAAATATATCTATAAAAACGAACAAGGTAAATATGTATTCGATAAGAAAACAGTTGATACGGGCATCAATATTATCTTCTTAGATGTCGATGGTGTGCTTAACTGTAGTACCACTAAAGATAAGTGTGGTGGATATACTGGTATCGAAGATCAAAAAGTAAGATTACTTAAACAACTAGTGGACAAAACAAATTCCAAGATCGTTTTGGTGTCTACTTGGAAATTCTATTGGTATAAAGAGAAATATCTAAAAGATAAACAAGATGAACTTGCCAATTATCTTGATATGAAACTTGTTAAACAGGGATTAGCCATCTATGACAAAACAGATGACTATGAAATTCTTGAAAGAGGTGGAGGTATTCTCCAATACTTAAATATCCTTAAATTAAAAGGAATTAAAGTTAATAAATATGTAATCCTAGATGATGAATTATTTGATTATCTTCCCACTAAACTAACAAAACACTTAGTGCAAACTAGCTATAGACAAGGCGGCTTAGAAGAAAAACATGTTAAGAAAGCATTAGAAAAGATGGCGGATTAATTTCCGCCATCTGGATTGTTATTACCACTTGCTTGAGCTTTTCTCTGAGCTCGCTTTGCTAGCCACTCTTCCCTTCTTCTGCGTTTTTCTTCTATTTCTTCTTGAGTAGGAGGCTTGCGACCATATTTTTCTACTCTCTTTGTGAAGAGTGGTATTAAGTGACTTAAAAGACGGTTGTTGAAGAAAGAAGGAGAAACGACAACTAGATGCTTATACCACCCATGTTCCCAAAACCATTTTTTAAATGATGAGAAATTGCACTTTACGGAGCCATGGGCATCAACATAAGTTGTTGTTATCTGTTCTCCGTTTTCATCCTCTTCGATTTCTTCTCTATTTATTAGCTCACATGTCATAGGCGTGTCGAAATATTTCTCATAATCATCCTTAAGCTTTTCTACGATTTTTTCGTCGATATCACCTTCAGTACCAACCACATATTTGAATTTTATTGTGTATTGAAGGCCAGTCTGACCCCTATAATATGAGTCAATCATGGTATCGATATCTTCGTATTTTGAACCAATCAAATCAAAACTTAACGGCGCTGAACTTTTATGATTCACAGAGAATTTTTTTATGACTATGTTATCTATGTCAACTATAGCAGCGCCATTGATGTCTGGGAAATAAAGACAAACATCTTTTCCTTTAGCTCTAGCATAACCAATTGCAGTAATATATTTCTTATTATTATCATTCTTATTTTCATCATCAGTTAATGCATTGATTTCTTCATACACTTTTGCATTAGAACAAGAGACATATTCTACACGTTTTCTAGGCCTGAATAAGCATGGGTATTGATTTTCAATAAAATCATCAATCGAATAGTATTTCTCAACTGTTTCAAGATTTTTGTGTTTGTTTCTTTTGCCTCTTTTTAAAGAAGAAATAATTTTTTCCTTTAAAGTTTGATTACAAACAGCATTGAGAAATTTATTAATTAACTTTTCAGACATAACTTCAGTTATATCTTCGTAGTTGTCTATAGCTTCTGCAGTCTTTTTTATTTCCTTCTCATTTAAGAGACTATATTCGATGTAATAACGTGGTTTCCCATTTATTTTCTTAATAGTGAAAGGAAGAATGCCTGGGAATGTTTGATTTAAATTCGCTAAGAACTCTAAGATGCCATTAACTCTTCTTCTGTCTAATAACACCATGTAGTTTTTCTTAGCGTAGTCCATTAAATCAGTTGTTTTAGAAGTATGCTTTTCGTCATAACATTCATCCAATAAGTACTTCAATGTGATGAATAATTCTTGTCTTGTTGCATCCACTTGTTTTCCGGCCATAAAAAATACCTCCAATGATCAGTTGCAAAAGTGAGTAATGGCGTAATTTTCTATATTATAACATTTTGTGCACAATTTTGCACATTTATTATGATTACTTGAATTAGGCTTTTTTCTATGTCTATACTATTAGCACATCACTCATATCAACCCTCTTACATCAATCTTAATTAACATCATTTTGTAAATAACTAGTTTAATGAGGAGGTTTTTATTTACGCTTAAAAAACAAAATCCTGATTGTTTAAAAAACAATCAAAACAACCAAATCATCTATGATTACGAAGATGAGTTAGAACTCATCGAAATCGAGGAAGAACTCGAAAGATTAGAACAAGAAAAGTTCTACATCGAATAATGAAAGGAGAACATAACTTAATGTACAATTACACATTATCTAACAACCATTACATCATTAACATAAAAGGTAATAATTACCTTCTTGATACTGGCTCTCCTGTATCATTTTCTCTCAAACCAGGATTAAACAGCGTAAAAATTAACCAAAGAAGATACTCATTACCATATAACGTAATGAATCTAGATATAGAAGCCACTCGTGAATTAGTGGGTATGGATGTTGATGGATTTATCGGCATGGATATTATCCGTCAAACATCATTAACCATATATAAAGATGGAAGAATTGAATTTAAAGCTCTTCCAGAACAAGGATACGAACTAGATATGCTCGCCGGGTCAATGGGACTTATAAAACTTAAAGTCCAAAGCAATGACTATGTATCCACTTATCTCGTTGATACAGGCGCTAGATATGCCTATGGTGTTGAAGGTCTATTTAGAGGAAGCAAACCATTTGGTCATGTTCGTGACTACAATCCAAGATTGGGTCACTTCAAAAGTGATATCTATCATGTCGATGTTAATTTTGGTCCAATCAAAAAGACACTTGATATTGCTGATAGTGTTGCGGTTAGAAACGACTTAGCAATGACTATGTCCTTAATTATTGGTAATATTACCGATTTATTTGATGAGGTATGCATTATCGATATGCAAAATAGGAGAATAATACTTAGATAGGAGAATACTATGTTAGGTGCAATTATTGGTGATATGGTGGGATCTATCTATGAATTCCACCCAATTAAAACAAAAGAATTTAACATATTTAATAAAAGAAGCAGAATGACAGATGATTCATTATTAACAATCGCTGTTGCTAGAACATTATTAAAACATTATCCAATTCAATATAATGAAGAATCATTAGAGTCTCTTAAAAAAGACTTAGTATATGAGTTTGCTAGAACTTGGCGTTGCTATCCTCAAGCAGGTTTTGGTGGCAAGTTCTTCGAGTGGGCTAGACACGCTTCAATATTTGGTGAAGCAGAACCATACAACTCATACGGCAATGGTAGTGCGATGCGTATCTCTTCTGTTGGCTGGATTGCCAATAATGAAGGCGAAGTAAAACAACTATCAAAAGCAGTTACAGAAATTACTCATAATCATCCAGAAGGGTTAAAAGGCGCTGAAGCAGTAGCTATGTGTATCTATTTAGCGAGAAATGGCTATTCTAAGGAACAAATCAAAAAGAGAATGATAGATGAATACTATCCAGAAATTGAAGACTTCAATTACCAGGAATTGGTGAAAACAAGTGAATTCTCTGAAATCTGTCAAAAGAGTGTCCCCCAAGCTATCTACTGTTTCTTAGTATCAGATAGTTTGGAAGACGCTATTAGAAACGCAGTAGCGTTAGGCGCTGATAGTGACACTCAAGCGTGCATTGCTGGGTCAATCGCTGAAGCCTATTACCAAAGAGATAAGTTATCAGAATTCGAAGATAAGTATCTCTACTTCATGGTAGAACCATATGTGGAAGACCTCGTTAAAGAATTCCACAAAACAATTGGTAGCAAGAAGTTTGATAAAGAAGGTAAGTAATAATGAGCAAATTAATTGATAAAGAACCATTCATTAAAAGAAATCAATACGAAGACAATAAAGAACTAGGAACCATTGGTCTTGATAACGCCTTTTTCGTAGGAAGCGGTGCATTTAAAGATTGTACATCGTTAACAGATGTCTACTTCGGCTATGACATTTCAAGAATTAGCCATGGTGCATTTGAAAACTGTAAATCACTAAAGGATGTTTGGTTTGCAATTATTGATGAAGATAAAATCATCGAAATTGCAGATGATGCATTCAGAAATTGCAATCAAAATATCACATTCCATATCTTCGTGACCGCGAAAAACAATAAATATCTAAATAAGTATGCACATAAGCACGGATTCCGTGTTGAAGGTATGATTTAGACCTAAATAAAAATGTTCATAGGCATGCACAAAAATTGCGGTTAGTTTACACGTCATTTTTTCATGTCATAAATATATGTGTCGAAAGGAGAAAACTCACTATCGAAAGCACTAAAAACAGATGGGCAAACAAAGAAGAAGCTTATATGTTTGCCAAATCAGCCGAAGAGCTCGGCAATCTTGGCTTGCGCTATGTTTCTGCTTGTGACTATCTTGGCTGGGATGTCTCTATTAGAAGAGAAATCTTGGCTAAGCACAAGCGCAGAGCCCACACCCACGGATAAAGTGGAGCCTTATTAATTCTATTAAGGAGATGTTCAGAAGGGAGGCTGTAAGTAATTATGCACCACACAAGAAAAACACACAATTCTCACAACGAAACCCAAAGAAGATTAAGAAGAATTTTAGCAAACAGCCCTGTTTCTCGTTTTGCTCCAACCCCACATTATACATACGTCGAATACCTATACAATGATCTCTTCTGCTATGTTCACCCATATTGGGTCGATGTCCACTCCTCAATGCATGCTGTGTACAAAGATGCCATCAATAAAAGTAATAGATTTTTTGATTCTTTTGAAGAAGCTGAATTTGCTAGAACTCACCAATTCTTAGTCAAAAAATCAAAATCAAACGGTAAAAACTCTACATACAAATTTTATAAACGTTTAGTTCACAAATGGTGGAGAAGAAGAGGGTTTGATGAACTCACTTACTCTCTTAAAGGATCATGTTCCTCTTATATCGACATTTTCTGGTAATTAAGAGTTAGTTTTACTCGCTATGCGAAGAAAGGAATAATTGAAAGATGAAAACAACCGCAACAGAACTTATGAAAAAGCTTAAGTTCATTGAACAAGAAATCTCCAACATCCATCAAAATGATGAAAAAGACTCATATGTCCCAATTATTGAAAATACAAATAAAGATGGGCATAAGACCTTAGCGCCTGCTTATGAGGTTATCTACGACTTCATGGGTAACAGAGAAAGAATTAGAGAACTCTATGAAGAGGAATCACAAATCAAAAAAGTCCTCAATGAGTTCAATCAAAGAACTCTTATCGATGGATATAACCTCACCATCAGTGAAGGCCTTGTGAGATTAGGTCAACTTAAAAGCGAAGTCACTGTCCTAACAAGCATCACTAGAAGAGGCAAATATATCCAAGACTCTTATAGAGAAGGTATAAGAAAAGCTACTTATGATGACAAAGTAGTGAAAGACGAGTTAAGAAAGGCTCAACACGAATTAAGCGCCTTACAAGTCGCTATTGATAGAACTAACTTAACAGTAGAAATCGAGTACTAAAATAAATCCGATTAATTAATATAAATCAACGCCTAAACGCGGCTTAATGCGGACATGCTCAGGGATCTTTTTGATAAAAGATTACGTAGATTATGTGCATTCTGTTATATAGGTGATACCTTATCCGTTTGCATACGGATCGGTCATTGAGTTATGACGTTCCTAGCGGAATAATTATTGTGAGTTATATTCATCTCCTTGATTTATATAAATATTAATAAAAACCAATTTGATATAGATGGTTCGGTTCGTCTATATCCCTTTTAGCAATTATGAAAGTTAGTATTTATTCAAAACCAGAATTATTTGAAATTATCAAAGATAAAGGATTACCACCTAACACCGCTGTTGTGGCTTTTACGGATGAAGGGTGTGGTGAGTTCTTAGAATTCCCTATTACCGCTGATGTATTAAAGATTGAATTCGATGATATTAGGGCACGTGATATCCCAAAGGAACGAATAGTGGAACTTCTACCAGAAGCCCACGCTATCGCTGTCTTTGTGGACCAAAAGATTAAAGAACACAAAGACATCATCTGCCAATGTGATTACGGCATCTCAAGAAGCGCAGGCTTAGCTGCCGCTATATTAGAAAGATACGCTCATAAAGGTATAGAAGTGTTTTCCAACTACAAATATAACCCCAATCAAATTGTTTATAACAAAGTCTTTGAGGAATTAAAGAAACTATGATTTATGAAATATCGTTTATAGAACCAAAAGCCCATTGGAATTGGGTATCCGTGTCCTCTATTAACAAGGACATCTTTTTAGATTTTATTGACTACTTATATAACTTAGATAGAGAGATTGAAGTGTTACCTTATATTCCTGGTGGCTTAGTCGCGGCAATGATTCCTAAACCATATATGGACAAGACCTATCTTGTAAAAGGGATAGTCGAAAAGATTAAAGCCAAAGAACAGAAGGAAGAACTATTTGAAGTGTTTTGTCACATAAAAAGTGCTGATAATCAAGCAAAGATATTCTTTATTGAAGATGTATATGAAATGCTTTTATCATTCGGCTTAACTCAAGAACAAGCTGCGAAAGTTTCGATTGAGCAACCATTCGGAGAAAGGATTAAAGATCACATACCGTCTAACGTAAACAGCCATCAATTAGAGTTATTTATTAAACAATTTGATGACAGCTGGTACTTTCCTTATGGTTCCAGATGGATATTTATCTATATGTTTAGAGGCGAATTCATTAGATATATGAAAAACAAAGGATATGATACATCCGTTGATGGTGGATGGATATTAAATGACAAAGAAAGAGAAATGAAATTAGGGCTAATCGATGAAAACGGAGATATGATAAAATAATATAAAGGGGACACTATATATGAAACAATATGAAAGAGAAGAACAAATCATTAAGCTTTTTGATGAAAAAAAGAAGCCACTTTCCAACGCTGAAATAGAGAAAGAACTAAAGTTTACAGGTGCCTCAACTTTTACAAAAAAACTAGTGTATTACCGCTATCTTGAAAGAGATGAGGAAAACAAAACGTTTAAAAGGACTAGAAAAAAGTACAACTTGACTCAGAGAGCGCAAGAGACCGACAGTGAAGAAGAGAAGAATTATGAAATGGTTCTTAATAAAGTTTTTACCGGCTCTTTTCTGTATCACAATTTGGGACATGAATTGATTAATTTTATGAAGGATCAAGATGGTAATCGCTATATCTACCTTAATCCGTGGGGGAATAGAGGAATAGAAGCCGAAAACGAAACAAGATATGTCTTTCACATTATTGAATCATCATTAAAAGACGAAAAAGGAATGTATGAAATAGTTGCTGTATCTGAAGTTGATACTAATAATGATTCAGAAGATTATTATTCAAGAACTGGTGATAGAACCATTGAAAAGGAGCATTCTCCAATCTATCATAATCATTCTTTTTACGACATTTTCTATTGTGGGCCAAAAAGTGATCTTGCACACATCTACACTTATAGAGCAAGCAGATTGTTGGTGCCAGCTGAAAACATAAGAATAGTTGTCAAAATTAAAAGCGATGAGGCCAGTCTTGATCCATCAAATCCTAATCACCTTAAAATCTCATTGATGTGTAATCCACAACACGACATAGCGTATGCCGATAATTCTGGAAAGAAGTATTTTGATTCACAGCGAAATGCAAACACTGATGTTAGTGTTTTATCTGATTTAATTAATCTTGAAAATGGTTATATGCGTGAAGCCACAGATGATGATATAGACATAGAGAACCTTGATGATGAACAATGCTTTGCTGTCATCAGTGATAGAACTAATCTAGAAGACTCAACATCTAACCAAATTGCTTATTTTTTAGGACGAGACAAATCGCTTCTCTATGGTTTCATTCATGATTTTTTAGGAGTGAGTAATGTTTCTCGCGAAGAAACTTTTGAAGTGTTCAGGGAAGAAAACAAAATAGATTTACTTTTTTTAAGTGATGAACACGCAATTGTTGTTGAAAACAAAATAGATTCATCCATCAACGGAAAAAGCAAAAGAAAAAATAGGAGAGGCAAATACAAGTCACAATTAAGTGTCTATTATGATTTGCTTCACAAGAAGAACGATAAGAGATTTAACGAAATCGATGATGAAAATAAAAAATTCTTTGTTTTGGCTCCTGAATACAACCCTATCAACGAACAGGAACTCAGCACTGTTTACGAAAAAGGCGATCAGTATGCTTATAAAACATACAACCAATTGCTAGCTTTTATTCAGAGAAATAATTATCGACCTATGAATATGGAACCAAGCCAACTCGGAGAATTTATGTATAAAGAGTTTGAAAAGACAATAGAATATATTAGTTGGTCAAAGGCTAAGCAACGTGAAAGAACAGCTTATATTCGTTTAAAACAAAAGATAACAGAATTGGATAACCAATGATTGCTATTTTTATAAACGCCATCTATATTTAGGTGGATTTTTGTGCATTCTTTTGCACATATTTTTCAATGTTTTGAATTACAAAAATAATTGTTTTAGTATACTCTCACAACCAACCAAACTTACCTCCATATCAATCACCAATTCATTCTTCTTTCACTTTCTTATCCTCCTTTATTATTAATACTCGAATTGGTGATTGATATTTCTTTACCTAATAAATCTTTAATTAAACAAATATAAAAACAAAAGGAGAATTATTAACAATGGAAATCAAATTAACAGTTACAGAAAAAGACAAAGTCTTATACAACTTCTTAAAGCAGTTTAAGAATGAAGAATACATGATGAAAGGCCTCAACGATGCAGTGGAAACATATGGTTTTTGCTGCGGTGATGATAGCGAACAACTTGGCTATACAACTCCAGAAAACTTAAAAGAAAGATTATGGAAATCTATGAAGAAAGAAGATCTCCTTGATCTAAGAAATAAATACTTAGAAGAAGTTCTGTTATACGCTCAAGACTTCCATCCAAACGAAATTGATTGTGGCATTATGAGAGGACCAGACACTGAATACTGGTTCGTCAATGATGGAGCTAGAATTGGCTATATCAGTCTCTATGCTAACTATATCAAGGCAATTGATGAAGTGCTAAATAATTGCGCTATAATAAAATAAATTAGAATAATTTGCTTAAAGGAGACACTATGGAAAAAGAATTACAAAGAATAGTGGATTTGTTTGTGAGGAAAAGCTTTGCCGATCCTACGGTTTACCGTTTTGAAAAAGAAAACAAATCAGCTTTTGATGACATCAAATCTTTATTAAAAGAAAAGGGATTTAACTTGGTTAATGTTAACTCAGCGTTAACCGTTGATTCCGAAGATTATAATATGCTAATTTCAAAAGCAGGATTTACAGGGCCTACAGGAAAAGAAACGATTAATGACTGTTTCGTTAGCGATGAGCAAAAAAAGAGTTTGGTTACCATTGCTAAATTGAGAGAAATAGAAGAACGAGTCAACAATAAAACCGTGCTTGTGGTTGAATATAATGATCAAGTGTTGAACAATCACACATTCTATGAAACAGTGCGTTCTTGGCTAAAAGATGGTGTGCCGTCGCTTAGGTCGATAAAAGGCATTGTCTATTTAGAAACTACTGAAAAAATAAGAGATTTCTGTTTATATGGAATCGTGTATCGAAAAAAATAATCTGACATTTTATCAAAAAAGGCAAATAAAAAGAGAAGTTATGATTACAAAATCAGTAGTGAAAGACTATGTTACAAAAAGATGCGGTTATCTTACTAAGTGTGAATTAGAAGATAAGACATTAATAGAATTATTAAAGACTGCTGCCGCTAATTCCAGCGAATATCAAACTATATTATCAATTGATAAAGAGATGTCTTTTAACGAAGACGATGATGGTGATGAAGTTTTTAATATTCTTGAGCTTTTAAATGAGCATCCAAACTTACGCACCACAGTTGAAACAATCTTAAATTCCCAAAAGAAAAATCCCGTCGAAAAGCTTGTTGATAAATATACAGACAAACAACTTTTAGGCGAATTAGCCAGAAAATATATTGAAAGTCAATACAAAGCAAAAGGATTTAGATGCGATGTTGATCAATTTGGCAATGAAATCATAAATCAAAAAGAAATTGTTGATAACACAATCAGAGCTTTAGCAAATCCTGAAATAAAAATCATCTTTGAAGGTCAACTGGAAGTCGATAATCTAAGAGCGAGATTTGATGCTCTCATCAAAGAAGAAAATGGCTGGTATACATTGTTAGAAGCCAAAGGCACTAATAGTGTTTGCAATCAAAAAGATGATAAGTTAACTGATACCAAAATCAAAGATAAGTATCTATATGATTTATTATTCCAATATTACGTCTATAGAAAATATGGTCTGAATTTCAATAGGATTGGTTTCATTACCCTCAACAGAAATTATCGATTAGGTAAGCATTGTTATCCAGTTGCAGACGATGAACTAAACAGCTTTTTCCGTATAAAGTTTGATCTCAATTTTGAAAAAGAAACAATAAGTATTTTGGAATATGTTGATAGTCAGCGATACACAGTGAAACATGGAACTGCAAAGCCTCAACAACTTATAGACGAGGTAATTCAAGAGATTGAAGATATTGCTGCTTCTAAACCAATTCCTCCTAAGAAATGTTACTCATGTAGAAAAGGACCTATTTGCCCATTTTTAACAGCGTGTTTTCCTGACGCCAATGATGGTAACTCAATCTTTAAACTAACCAATTGGGGCAGTTATGGCGGCATTCCTTCAACTATGCAAGTGATTATTGACGAAAGAGAAATTTACAAGATTTCCGATATTCCTGCTGATATCATCAATAAAAAATACCCTCCAACAAAAACTAGTAAGGAAACAGGCATTACTAAAAACAATAACGCTTTTGCTCAGATTGCGATGGAAAAAGGCATATATGAAAACAAGTATGTTTTAGATAAAGACGGCCTTGCTGCTGAATTAAGCAGATATTTAAATAATGATGTTGATTATCTCTTATTCTTCGATTTCGAATCTTTCCAAGATCCTTTCCCATTAGTGGAATATGCCGCTCCATACAAACAAATTGTTTCTCAATATTCAATGCACGTGGTTAGCAAAAACTATGATTTAACTAAGCATGATTTCGATAAAGGCATCGGTGGTGGTATTACTCACAAAGAATTTATTGGTAACCCAGACGACGATAACTATGAAAATCCATCAATTAGACTATATCAGACATTGCTTAAACAGTTAGAAGACTGTGGAATAGATCCTTATTCTTCAAGATATAGAGTCATAGTGTTCAATAAGAGTTTTGAAGAAACGCGTATGAAAGAATTTGTAGAAGAATATCCTGGTTTATGTGATTCTAAGCTAATTAAATTTGTTGATAATTTTAAAAATAACATTATCGACTTATTAGAATTCTTTACAAAGGGATTAATCTATTCTAGAGATTTCTATGGTAAAGGTTCTTTAAAAGTGGTTCAACCAAAACTAATAGGAGATGCAGATGTTCAAGCGTTCTACAAAGCACAGAATCTAATGTTCGATTTAAATAACACTCTTGATTATCACAAGGGAGATAAGTGCTTGGTCTTTAATGGCGCTATTTGTCTAGATTTATACAAGTCCTTGCTCATTAGACATCACAAAGGTGAAAAAGATGAAGGCATTCCTACGAACGATTTATTAAGAGAAGCACTTGCTTATTGTAAGATTGATTCATGGGGTACTGTCATTATCTTTGATATTCTTAAAAATGTTTGCGAAGGTAAATTAAAGTTAGATGCACGTTATCTTTAATAAGGAAGAGAATAAAAATATGAAGAAAGAACAATTTAAAGAATGGCTTAAGGTGAATACAACCAATAAAGATAGAACGATAAGCAGCATAATTTCGAGGATTAATCGTATTGAAAACGCTTATGGTGATTTGGATACAATTAAAAAAAGCAAATTTATCAAAATTCTTTCTGAATTTGAATTTAGCAAAAACGAATTTGATGCCGGGAAAATGCCAATGCATAAAATCGTTATGCATGGTAACTATTATGATGACACCAGTAGCCTTAGAAAAGATTTGAAGCTTTATTATGATTTCCTTTTTTATAACAACGATAGTTATAGACTATTCTTGGCTCATTTTGGCATTAGAGAAAAAGAATTCTTTGATTATGGACTAAAAAGCCTAATCTTCGTAGATCCTAACGATGCTTATAAACAAATGAAACAACTAATCAATGCTTTGTTAAACGGGGGGCAAACGTTGTTTATTCGCTCCTACGGTAAGAACGGTGCTGGCGACCATGTTTTTATAAATTTATATAAGGATCTTTTTCCAAAAAGCGACATTCAAATAGATAAATCTAACAACACCAGACCGAAGCAATTAATCCAACGATATAAAGGAATTAGAATAGGCACAAACACCGTAGATGGTGACACGTATAACTATATTTTATCTCACATATTTGCTAATACTAAAAACCCGCTATTTTTTGAAGGAGCATTCAATTATTGCTTATGCCCGAAAATATATGATCCGTTCACAGGCAAAGAATGCAGCCTTGGCTGGAACGAGAACTTTTCTAAACAGCTACTTAGCAAAGTAAAAAAAGATTATCAGAAAACTATAAAATTAATAGAAGAATTCATTTCCGATAATGACATAATTAACAGAATCGATTTCTACTGTGCAAAGAATAATTTGTCCAAGCAAGAGATTCAAGATATTAAAAAGAATTGGTCATTTTCTGCTTAGCAAAACAACTACTAATAATAAAATTGAAGATGAAAATTAAGAGGAATGGAACCTCATCTTTTTTGCTCATAACGCTTTTGCAATCATTACTAGAGTAAAATAATATTTTTTTGATTTTGTTCAATAGAAGGAACAAAAATCGCCGTTTACTGACAACGGCTTTTTATCTGCACATAATAGAGGTGCATGAATGACCTTATAACAAGTGCTTTAAATAACAATGAACGTTTTATCAGACAATTCAATTTGGTGCCCAATATCGCCTATTTGACATTGCTTTACTATCAATTCAGTTATCTGCGGAGCTTATCAGATAGCGATAAAAACAAAGAAGATATTGTTTGTAGTTATTTTGAAAGAAACTATCAATCACCGCATGTAGTTATTATGAGCCATTACAAGGATAAGAAGAGATATACGCTTAGACGGATAAGACTCAAAGAAGATATCTATAAAGATTTAGAAACGATATATAAAGACGATAAGGAAACACCGTTAGATGATGATTTACTAAATCAGTTTCTAAATCTATATGAGAAATACGATAACGAAATAAGGAAAATAAAATGATTAATGTATTTGATAAAAACAATTTAGAAGAGGCTTCCAAAAAGGAACCAATAATTTGCTACTATTCTGAAGATGGAGCGTGTGGCCCAAGCGGACTATTCTTTGTGGCTTTCTCTGATAGATCCTGCTATGGATACAGTACATACTATGAAAAATCAGATAAAGAACTTATCCGCAATATTATTGAACACGTCCCTGAACTTAGACAAGTAGTGGGTTTTTCTGGCAATCTCAATCACAAAAGAGAAATGTGCGATAATTTAGAAATGGTTTATCTTGGGCTTGGTAATCACGCCCTTATTAAAGAAGACTTGCTTAAACAAATGAAAGAATATGAAGGCAAATATGAGTATGAACGATTCAAACAACTTGTTGAAAACTATGTGAGTGGAGATATCTATGAGATATGGAGTCTAGTTAAAAGCGCCATCAATCAATGATTAGTTATGTACCAATGTATGCACAAAAACTCAGAAAAGAAGAAATAAGAATAAATACCATATAAAATGGAGATGTTATGAAAAAAGAAACAATCAAAATCAAAGTAGATCAAACAAAGCTTCCTAATAAGCTTCATTTTGAAGTGCAAAAAACAACCAGCGCCACTATCTATAAGCCTAAAAAAGGTAAAGGCAGCTTCAAAAGAAACAAAAAGGTGGATGAAGAATAATGAAATTAATAATGTTAGGCTTTTCTAAACAAAAATCATATGAAGACAAATGCATCGCAGAATTTACAACGCAATATGAGCCAATGATTATTTCTTCTGAAATGAAATATAAACCAGAATTACTTATCAAAAACAAAGTCTATGACGCTGACGTAACATTATCTTCTTTTTGCTGGTGGTCTAATAGAAATGATAATCAGCATAGTACTCATATTAGAAACTCTTGCTTACCATATTCATTCATCTCGTCAAAGATTGAAGAAATAGTGGATATCAACCTCGATACTAAACATCCATATGTGAAATACAAAACCACCTTAGCGGACCAAACATTCGATATGGCATTGTATTATCCTGAACGAGATGAAGATGATGAACCGATTAAAGATGTCTTTGAAATAGGTGACACAATCGTGGGTTTATTCAAAGCAAAAGTTAAAATTAAAAAGATTACATAAGTAACAATAAATGATGTTGAAATTTGATTTCTAACAAGTATATATTATTTGCACAACCATAAAGAGTGTGGCTAGGGACAAGCCCTGTGATCCACCGACAACCCAAGTAATGTTGGGTGTCAAAGCTTGTACGATGGGATAAATAAAACAATAAATATTGCTCCTGTCGTGACGATGGGAGTTTTTTAATCTCTCTTTATGGTTAGTAAGGAGGGATTATGAAAAAACAAATTTATTTAATGGTCATTACCGCTTTAGGTATTTCGATGTTCTTTGTAATTGGTAAATTTCTTGCCATTCCAACACCAATACCTAATTTAAGTATCTTTTTGCAGTATGCAATACTGATTGTATTTAGTTTTTATTTCGGACCAGTAGTTGGCTTTAGTATCGGATTTTTTGGTCATTTGTTAATTGATTTACTATCTGGTTATGGCCTATGGTTTAGCTGGATTATCAGCAGCGGAGTATTTGGACTGTTGGCGGGTTTAGCTAGTTTGCTTATTAGCAGACGATCTAATCCTTATAAAATAACAACAATGCTTTTGTTTCTTTTATTGATAACAATCGATGGTGCGTTATGCTGGGTATTAATTGCCCCAATAGGGGATATATTGTTTTATCAAGAACCATTTAAATTAGTACTACTAGAAGGAACTGTTGCTTTTGGCACAAATATGGCGTCTATTTTGCTTGTTGGATTGCCTCTTATTTATGGAATTAAACATGCTCGTGTGCCATTCACAATAGTTAATCGCAATACATAAGAATCAAAAGGAAAAGGAATATGAAAAAGAAATTATTACATAACGAACAGTATCATGTAGCGCCTCGCTCTCTTGAAGAAGTTGATGTGTTAGTAAAAGTGCTTAAAAGAAAAGGATATAAAATCTGTCACGGATTAGATGATGTCTCGAATTTCAAAAGTGTGCCAGTTGGTTTGTGCGTTGATAACGGAATAGGAACAAGCAATGGTGGAAAATGTGTGTTCAGTGTCAATGTCACATGTATGGCTTGTTATTGTAGCTGGTCTCACAAGAGCCCACTTAGAGTAGAGGATATTCTAAATAATATGGACAAGTTGATAGATAATCCAGATATTGAATTCTATAACGAGTTATTAGACAAAAGAACCGCTATTGAAAAACAGAATAACTAATTTTGTTATATTTGTTTTACAATAATAACGGAGAAAAAATGCTATGAGCTTTTTTATTGCTAAAGGCAACTTATTTGATCAAAAAGTCGACGCTATTGTTATTCCATCACAGCCCTCTTTAAAACTTGAAGGTGTAGTGGGAGAACAAGCGAAAGAAAAATGTGGTGATAAATTGCTTTTAGAACTAAAACAATATCAAAAGATTAATATTTCGGAATGCGTTATTGCCAATTCTTATAATGATACTTTTAAGAAAGTCATTCTTGTCGCGAATCCTAAGTGGGATGGTGGGGATTTTAATGAAGAATATAATCTTCGCCAATCATATCTAAGTTGTATGGAAAAAGCACAAGATTTTGAATTAAGTAGTATTGCTTTTCCTTTGCTATCTGTTGGTGCCTATAAATTTCCAAAAAGAAGAGCCATAGAAATAGCAATTCAAACTATTACCGATTTTGTTGAGGAAGAAGAACTTGATGTCATATTAGTCATCTATGAGGAGTCAATCTATAAAACGTATAAAGATTTATTTAAACAACACAAAATCATTGGCGGTCCTCTCAGCAAACTAACCAAGGAACATTTAGATGGCATGAGAAATGAAATGGATAGGTTTTATTGGTATTCAAAAGATATTGAAAAAACAATTGATAAAGGCGTTCAACACCAAAATTTTGTAAACCAACTAAAATATTACATCGCAACACATGGTTTAACTAAAACTGATTGTTTCACGGATGTCGTTAGCAAGAACATGTTCAATAACTATTTGAATGGTAAATCGATACCAGGAAAATACACAATCATCTCATTAGGAATAAATATGCATCTCAACTTTTCAGAAATAAGCACACTTTTGGCATCGCTTTGCTTTGCGATTGATGATAGAGACGAATACGATCGGATTATCAAATATGGTATTTTTGAAGAGAAAACAATAACACAGATTAATGAGGATTTATCCACTGGTGGTTTTTATCCAATTTTAAAAGTATCAAAAAAATAATTATCATTCATAAATCACATTTAACCCTTTATGGGTTATTTTCTGACTGAAAAGTCGATTGGGCACAGACCATTTTTTATTGTTGCAAACTATAGATGCTTCCAGCGAAGAAGCAATTCAAACCAATTCAAAAGGAGGTAACAAATGAGCTGGACAAAATATAGTACAAGAGCAACAACAAAAGATGAAACATTAAAAGAGAGAATTCTTAAATCTGCCTTTCATTTTAAAGGTATTCATACTTGGAAGAATCCAGTATCTAACACTAAAAAAGAAGAGATGGTGGAATTTGACTTCATTGATGTCGCTGTCTTATTAGGAATTAAGGAAACATGTTATGGCCAAGAAGGCGATACACCTCTTACAGAAGAAGAAATCACTCGTTTCTCTAAACTTTTAAGCAAACACAACGTCATTGAAGAAATATTGTATCCAAAAAAAGAAAGAAGAATGGCGGACCTGCCCACAATCGTTAAACGTTTTAGGGAATGGGAAGATAGACTAGTAACAGGAACAGTCACACAAAAAGAAGATGGTAGTGTTGAAATTCATCTTAATGCTCAAACATATATGTCTTTATGGCGAGCGCTCACACTTCAATTCCCGGGAACTGAAATGGATGTTTGGGAATTCCAAGACTATGATGATGGCCGTCACTATGAATTTATCCATGAGAATTTCCTGGTTAAATATGGTACATCCACTAAAATCGATGAGTTTTTCGACCGAGGGAAAAATGAACCAGCTGACGATGAAGATTATGAAGAAAACAACGATGAAAGAGTAAGAAGAGCATCTAATTCACCTTCTTCTAAAGAAAAGCCATTATCAACGTATGAAAGAGGTATGCAATACGCATATTCTGGAGAGTATGAGAAAGCTATTAAGCTACTCAGTTCTTTAAAAGGAAATAAGGATGCACTCAATAACATTGGTGTGTGTTATGAAAGACTTAAGGACTATCAAAAAGCTTATGAGTATTATCAAAGAGCCAACATACCTCTATCAATGGACAATTTGTTGACATTGTACAATTCAGAAAAGATTCCAATGAATGTCGAGGATTATGAAGCAATTTGTGATAGGCTCATTGACATAGATGACTATATCGGATATCTCTACAAGAGCAAATTGTATTCAAAGGAACACCCTGATGTTCCAGAGAACAAAGAACTAGCGATTAGATACGCCGAAGCGGGATATCGAATGTTCCCAGAAGAAACAGAAATCGTATTTAATTACGCTTGGTGTTTATGTGTCTATTCAGAAACAGACGAAGAAAAAGAATTAAGTCACAAACTATTTGAAAGTTTACTTGCCATTGATAGCAAGGAAGGTCGCGAACTCTCATCTATCGCAAAGTCCAACTATGCATGGCAGTTTGAAAATGGTCAGGGATGTAAAAAAGATATTGAAAGAGCAATCTATTGGTACATCCGTGCTTATGAAGAAGGCTTTGTTAAAGCAGCTCTTTCATTAGTGTACATCTATCAATCAATAGATGGATATGTTAATGAAGAAAACGCTCGTTTCTGGCAAGAACAATATGACAAAAATATCGGGGAAGAGAAATGATCTTCCCTTTCCAAAAAAGAAAAGAAAGAAGGTAAATGACTATGATAGGAGCAATTATCGGTGATGTTGTTGGATCAAGATTTGAATTCAACAATATCAAAACAAAAGAATTTGAACTAATAGCAGAAGAATCTGAATTTACAGATGACACGGTATTGACTATTGCCGTTATGGACTGGTTATTACACGCTGAGAGTAAATGTGATAAAACAGCAGTGGAATACCTTCAAAAATGGGCAAGAAAATATCCACATGCAGGATATGGTGGTAAGTTTATCCACTGGAAAGATAAATATAGCCCTGCCCCATATAACTCGTGTGGTAACGGCTCTGCAATGAGAGTGTCTGGAGTTGGTTGGGTTAGTGATGATCCAGATGAAGTGAAACTATTATCAGACACTATTACTGGTGTTACTCACAATCATCCAGAAGGAATGAAAGGCGCCTATGTAACTGCGGAATTAATCCGTATGGCTAGAGTAGGTAAATCAAAAGCAGAAATGAAAGCTTTCGCAGAAAGATTCTACAGCCTAGATTTCGATTATGATGATTTAGTTAAGAACTACCGACATGGTGCTGAAATCTGTCAAGAAACAGTTCCACAGGCACTATATTGTTTCTTTATCTCAAATAGTTTTGAGGATTGCTTAAGGACAACGATATCCATTGGTGGGGACTGTGATACAACCGCTGCTATTAGTTGCGCTGTTGCAGAAGCATATTATGATCAAATATCTGCACAATTGATTGAAAAAGTTAAAGAAAAATTACCATCTGATATGATTAAGGTAATCGAAGAATTTAAAGAAAAATTTGGAGGAAAATAGTATGGCAGAAATTAAATGTCCAAAATGCGGCGAAATTATCAAATTAGATAAAAGCAGTTATGATGCTTTATTAAATGACATTGAAAAAGAAGAAGTCGAAAAAAGAGTCAAAGAGCAAGAAAGACTCATTGAAGAAAAGTTTAAAGCACAATTTGAAAAACAAGTCAGCGAAGAAAAGAGTAAAAAAGATGCAAGTGTAGCTGAATTAAACAATCAAATTGCTGAATTAAAACTAAAATTAGAAAACAGTAACAACGAAAAGGCTTTAGCGGTCAATCAAGCTGTTGCGGCAGAAAAAGAAAAACTTTCAGAGAAAGAAACTGAAATTGTTGAACTTAGAGGACAAATTAGTAAAGCAGAACAAGAAAAACAACTTGCTATCGCTAATGCTGTTCAAAAAGAAAAAGAAGAATCTAGTAAGAAGGACAATCAAATTGTTGAACTTAAGAGTAAAATTACTGTTGCTGAACAACAAAAAGCCTTATCTGAAAAGAATCTTAAAGAGCAATATGCGTTTGAACTCAAAGCCAAAGACGAAGAAATCGAACGTTGGAAGAATTACAGAGTTGGTGATTCCACAAAAGACCTTGGTGAAAATCTTGAAAAGTATTGTCATGACGCTTTTGATGAAATCAGGGCAGACGCATATCCAAATGCCTACTTTGAAAAAGACAATGAATCTGTGAAAGAGGGAGAAGAAACCAAAGGCACCAAAGGCGACTTTATCTTTAGAGATTATTCACCAGAAGGTATTGAATTAGTGTCTATCCTCTTTGATATGAAGACTGAAAAAGATACCACTAAAGATAAGAAAACAAACGAAAGCCATCTTAAGAAGCTTGATTCTGATAGAAACAAAAAGAATTGTGAATATGCAGTCCTAGTATCCACTCTTGAAGAAGACAGCAAGCTCTATAACAGAGGAATAGTGGACGTGTCTCATAGATATCCAAAGATGTTTGTTATTAGACCACAATTCTTCCTTGCCATCATTGGTCTTATTAGAAATCTTGCTCTTAAGTCCTATGAATATAAGAGACAAGTGGTGCAATATCAACGTGAAAACATTGATGTAACAAACTTTGAAAAAGCAGTTCGTGCTGTCGCTGAAAAAATTAGCGACGACTATGCTTCTGCAACCACTCATTATGAAAAATCTGTAAAGTTTATCGACTCCATCATTGGTCAATTGAACGATTTGAAAGACGAATACCGTCTTATGGCAAAGAAAATTGGCACAGCGCAAAATAGGCTTCCTGAATTAGAAGTAAGAAAGCTTGTTAAGGGCAATCCAACAATGAAAGAAAAATTTGACGCTCTTGAAAACAAAAAAGATTAGCTGAAAATGACGAGATAAGGGCGCTTTCAAAAAGTGCCCTTTATTTAATGAGAAAGAATTAATAATCTAGTAAAATTTAAATATGGGAATCTTAAAATCATATCGTACTGCCGACTCATCAGAAAAAATAACAACATATGTCTATGACGACATTTCTTCTTTAGTGGCTTTTGATTTTGGTAGCAAAGACATTCCTTTAAATGATGTTAAAAACTTAGATTATATATTTATCACCCACGAACATTCTGACCATTTCATGGGTTTATATAATATGCAATATGTCGAAATACTGCTTAACAGTAAATGCGAGATATTCGCCTCTAATGTAACAAAGGATTTAATAATTGCTATCTTTGAGAATTCTCTTAAGGTAAGTTTCGATGAAAAAAGTATAAAGAAGATTAGAGAATTGCTTCATAGAATAAAAGGTGTTCTGTTCTTTGAAAAAACCAAGCTTACAAAGGATACTTATTTTAGGCTGTTTCCATCTGGACACACCTATGGAAGCGCAATGGTTTATTACTATGGAAAAACTAATAAGATTCTTTACACCGGCGATATTGATTTCGCATCTAATGATAGTGATAGGCAATATCAATTAGATCTAAAAGAAGATGAACCAGTTGATTATATTATTGTCGATGGCACTTACTTGGATAATGAGCAATTTAAAGACGAATCGTTCTCTGAAATTAGAGATAACATTCTAAAAAGAGATTTGATAAGTTTTATTGCAAACCCGAAAAGATCGTTTTCTTCTCTAAAAAGATTACATCTTCCCCTAAATTGAGCGATAAATATTGCATTGTATTTTCTAGCGAACTTAAATGGTATCTTTCCATTTTACGAAAGTATAACTATGATCCGTTTATCACAGATCAGATAGTGCTTGATTCTTCTGTTTATGCTTTGCCTGAAAGAAGAAAAATATTATATGTCTCTAGTAGAAAAGTAGAAAAACAAACAAATGTTAATTCTATCGTTGGCTTACATATTAGCTTCATAGATTTTGCGTATATGCTTCAGCAGTTTGATTACACAAAAACAAAAATACTTGTTGGTCATTACAATAGAGGAAATAAGAAAAGAATTTTAGACACCTTCCATTCCTCATCATATACTAGTGACTTTGACGTAAAAGTTTTAGAAGAAGGAGAATTAACACTATGAAAAGCGGAAAATTCTTCATTCTTCAATTTAGTTATACGTGTATACAATTATTTACTGAAGTAAACGGTATAATTACCAATATTGCCTTTGCTAACGGAAAAAATAAATTATCCAATTGCATAGCTTTTTCTTACGATAGGGAAGATTTAGAATTTATTCCAGATGGCGATCAATTTGAGATTAATCAAAATTCCTCATTTTCTGATTATTTAGACTTTGCGGGGTATCATTTTGATTCAGCTCAAGCGATTGAAACTATAATTACATCGATAATTGATAGCAAGTTAATACCAGGTCTACACAAAAACGCTGATATTTTTATATACTTACAAACCTCTCATTATGAGTCTGATGATTCGACAAATAAAAATGGGAAAGTAGATGTTTCTCTTCCTGAAAGGATGAGTATTAAAGGGCACAATGTATATTCTTACGATGCTGATGTTCTATTTAATGTCTGTTCCGAATATATTAGAAAGGTGATGGGTAATAATGTGTTGATTGGTTACCCATTTATGTCTATTTTCTTTAGTGAAGTAGAAAACGCGGTTTCTTTGGTATTTGCTCCTACTATGGAGAGAAATGTCATGGAAAAAGTCTTAGAACAATACCCCCTCCCCACTAATATTCCTGAAAAGCTATTGAGAAACATAAGCAATAAAATCATTATTTCTAAATTGCTTGGCTTACCTCTTCCTAAAGAAGCCATCTATCAAAACAGGAGAGTCGATATCGCTAAAACAAATCTTTCCAAGCATTTTGAAGTTTTGCTAAAAGAAGTTGCTAAATACTTTTTGGAGAAGACTGATAAAGCAGAAAATGGCCCAACGCTCATTTTTGATTATGGTATGCATCCTGTCATTAAAGAATCATTTTTATCCTGTATTAAGCAGCCAATATTTTTAGACGAACAAGATAACGAGGCACTAACTTCATTTTTGCTTAGACTTATGGTGATTCAACGTATTATGAACAATGATCCGCTTTTTAAAAGCGATGCTGTTGGTGTCAATAAAAAAGGAACAGAAAAGACATTTATAAAATATGGTAACACATTATATTTTGACCCAACATTCATTTATGCTTACATTAAGTTTCATAGAAAGAATAACGTCCTATCTAATTTAGAAACTAAAGAACTTGAGGCTTTGTGCCACGATAAATTGAAAGATTTAAATAATAATTGATTTCAAGGAGTGACTTATGAAAGACTTAGACCTTTTTCAAAAATATGGCTTTTTAACAGATGGGTTTGCCAGACAGTATGTTTCTCATGTCAAAGAAAGAAAATACGATTTTGAGAATACCACCCCAAATAAACTTCAAATACTGGTGCCTGAAGTATGGGATAATCCATCTTCTTATGGGGTTAATTCAGCTCTTCATACATTTGAAACTTCCTCTTGGTTAAGACTCATTGAAACGCTTTTTAATTATCTTCAAAGCAAATCTCCTAAAAGCAGAGAAGAACTATTGGAGTTTAGAACTGATTGGTCTAAAGCATTAATATTTGCTGATTATAAAGCCTTTAACAATATGGTACAAGTCGGAGAACTCTACATGAGTGTCAATTTTACAGCGACACATTCTGCTTGGTTTATAGGTGACCTACTAAATTTCTATGGTATCAACACAGGATATATTTTTGTGCACCGTTCTCCTATTGCAGAGCCTAATGAAATACTTGAACGTGTTTTGAATGAAAGAAAAGAAGGATTTAAAAAATACTTAATCTTTAAATGTGGGAAGAGTGTAGAAAGTGCAGATAAGATTATTGCTGCTTTTGATAACTCTTTTAACAAAATTTTGCAGAAGATGTCATCTAGTTATTACAACTATTTCTTATTAGACAGCACGATGTATTTATCCAACCTTAAATCCAAAATGCTTATCGATATTAACAAATATGTTGTCTGGAGTGATTCTAAAAAAGAAGTTGCAAGAAGATATTTGGATTATTATTCAAACTATTGCACAACGCTAATGAAAGAAGCAAAAAAACACAAAGAAGACCTTGAGTTTATCATACCTGTTGCTTAATCTTTGAAGCCGGTAAAAAAGGACATTTCTTGTCCACTTATACATCAACTATTGAATGTATATTGGTTATTTAATAAAATAAATTCGCTCATCTTAACGAGCTACCTCAAGTAGATATAAAGATTTTTTCGGGAAAGATCAATTATAAGGAGGTAGTATTATGAGCAAATTAATTGATTCTCGTTTA
>CAMVBL010000005.1 GCA_947165725.1 uncultured Caryophanales bacterium
GTTTGTAACATCCAACTTTTATAGGCCATGCGAAAGCGTGGCCTTTTCATATTTAAAAAACATTTTACTTTTCCTTATTTATATATAAAATATAGCCAATGTGTTTTAAGAAGGGTTTTTAAAGAAATGAACAAAAAATACGCAATTCTCGTCGTTGATATGCTTAACGACTTTGTGACTGGTGTCATCGGTTGTGACAACGCTAAAGCGATTGTTAAACCAACACAAGAATTATTAGAAGGTGCAAGAAAGAATGACGTCCCAGTTATCTTCTGTAATGACTGCCACTACAAGGGTGTCGATAACGAATTAAAATTATGGGGCGATCACGCTATCAAAGGTACATGGGGTGCTGAAATCATTCCTGAATTATCAGTTAGTGAAAAAGACTACATCGTTCCAAAGAGAAGATACTCTGGTTTCTTCCAAACAGATTTAGACTTATTACTCAAAGAATTAGGTGTTACCACAGTTGTTATCGCTGGTTTACACACACATATGTGCTGCAGACATACCGCTGCGGATGCATATCAAAATAACTACGAAGTTATCTTTGCTAACGAAGCCACAAATTCCTTCACTAAAGAAGATTATGAATATGGCTTAAGATACGCTAAAGAAACTTATGGTGCTCCTAACTACACCAATAAAGAATTATTCGATTTATTCAGCAAATAATTGCGATAAAATATAATTGCCATGAATAAAAATGATTTCAACAAACTAGCAACAGATCACTTTATCAGTAAGCTGATTGGTGGTATTGTCATTGGCTCAATTGCCTTTATTGCAGGAATTGTCATGACAATAGTTTTCTTCCTCCGCGGAGAGACATGGGCGGATATAGCGTGGCTATTTATTCTTATAGCTGTAATAGGCGCCCTTGTTGTCGTGGTAAATGCGCTTATTCTCCGTTCACGAAATAAGAACGAATAAACTACTGAATCCTAGTATTTAGCAAATCAATAATGATGACAAAATTAAGGCATATAGTCCTTGATAATTGTCATCTTTTCTTTTGATTAAACGATTATCCCAAGAATGATGGTGGAATGAATGTTGCGCCTAACGCACAAACGATATATGTAATACCGAATATAATGAGTAAACGACCAAAAACATAATGATCAATAGCGACTATTTCTTTGGTCTTTCTGTCTTTGCCTGAGTGTATGAAGGATATGCCTGTGACTAAATAGAACGTAAGAACACCAGCATCCACGAATACGACGATTGGCCATATGAATAAACTACCTAGTAGCAAAGCGCCATTACCGATTACATTAGCGCCTTCACTTGCCTCTCTTACGAGGAAATTAATATCTAGTATGAGGAAAAGTGGTAGTAATATCGCACCTGTTACAATAAGCCATATTCCATTACTTCTTTTTGGGTTACTTTTATCTTTATTTTTAGCAAAGACAATGCCAAACACTAATAAAAGAAGCGCAGTAAGAGTAACTGTAAGTATCATTAAGTTGAAGAATATCAATCCCATATTAATTAATTCCTATAGGGAAACATATCCTGTTTCGTTAATGATTTCTTGGCCAAGAGAGGAAAGAACAAAATCTAAAACCTTTTGGACATTTGGGTTTGTTTCACCTTTTCTTGTAACAGCGTAGAAGTTAGAAACGATAGGGTAGCTTTCGTTTTGCACGTTTTCTCTACTTGGATAAACATCATTTAATTTAAGCATCTTAATATGCCCATGTTTTGTTAGTTCTTCAACATAGAATCTAAAGGAGAAACCTAATGATGCTCCTAAAGGACCAAAGAAGTTAGGTTTAATATCTTTACCAAATAGTTTTTCTAATGTGGTTTGAGAACCACTGCCTTGGTTTCTTTGTACGACATTGATAGGGCGGTTAGCGCCTCCAACATCTTTCCAGTTAGTAACTTTACCAGAATAGATTTGCTTTAATTGTTCCATGGTTAAACCATCAACAGGATTATTTTTATTTACAATAAAGACAAACGCTTCTCTACCAATAGGTGTTAATTCTAATTCCACACCTTTATCTAAACCATATTTAACTTGATCATCGCTTGGTTTAGCGCAGAAAGCGATATCACAGTCCCCATCCACAATACCTTTAAACGCACCACGGGTGTTGTGGTACTGCAAAGCGGAATCTTTTGTGAAATCACCGTTTTCATATTTAACGGATGATTCAGGATAGATGGAATACACGAGTGAGTTAAAGACAGGCACTAATGCCGCAGCGCCATCGATAACAGGTAAATCACCTTCTAATTTATCGCTATATTCTCTTTTGACAATTTTGGTTTCTTGCGCAAACGGTAAATATTGATCTACTTCCACACTCTTTGCCTGCATTTGTGAGGATGTATTATTGATACATCTATTAGTGAATACAGAGAAAATGAAGACATTGGTGATGACCATAAAAGAGACAACACCGAATATCGCTAATATTTGTTTAACAAATTTCTTCTTATCCATTACCAAAGCTCCTTTTCAATGAAAGTAATCATTGATGTTTGTCGATAAAGGACAATTGTGACTATCAAAAGAGTGACAATACTAACCACTCCAACGATAGCGATGATAGATAAAATCCATTTAAATAATTTGTCGCTCATATTACATAAACCTGATTTCGTTTGCGTCTCCGCTACTTTGTTGATCAAAGACAATTGTTAAAGGAATAACAATCGCTAGAACTAAGACAATCGCCAAGATAAGTAGTGCCCATCCGGCAATAATTTTGTTGTTATTTAAGTTACCGTCTTGGTCCTTTTGATAACCTTTGACTAAATTACCAACACCTAAACCAATGGCCACCACAAAGCCAATAAACATTAATGCTGGGAAAGCATAGGTGATAAAAGCGGAAGTTAAGCTCTGTTCACCAAGACCGGCGAAAAGGATGACTCCCACGATAGTCCCGACAATCGCGGCAATAGTGAGTACCCAACCACCAATAAGCATTGGCTTTTGTTGACGCTTACCGCCATTAATTACTAACATGACGCCTGCAGTAATGAGCGCAGCGCCGATTAATATACAAACAATAATTTCCATAGTTTTTAAATCCTCTATTAATTAGACGCTAATAACTACATCAAACTGATAGGTAAACCAAAAATTGATATCAAAACAACTGGAGCGACAATCACTGTAAGAATGAATCCTATAAAAGAAAAGCCTAGTACCACGGTACCACTCTTGTGTTCTTTAAAACCGGCAATAATTAAACGAATTGAATAAACGAACCATACTATCGTGAGAGAGATAACTATAGCCAAAACAAGCGGAGACGCTAAGATGTAGACAAATAAAAGTCCAGTAAATAATCCTGCTACGAGAATTCCAATTATTGTGGTGCAAATTAAAGCGACGCCCCACGCAAACATTATTCTATTTTTAAACTTATCACCAAGAGACATTAAAACAATTGCGCCTGGTAAAAGAACGAAGAATAAGAGAAATAGGATTAAATAAATTTCAGAACTCATCACAAAATATTATAGATTGGTTCTAAAAATAAACAACTCTTGAAGGTGATTTAGAAATGTAATCAAAATAATATTTGATTCACATACACATACATATGCTTGGAGTTTGTCACAAATTATTTTTACCGTTTTTGTTAATTATTTATAAATAATTGTGATACAATGATTTCGATTTGGGCGTTTTTGGGTTAAACGCTTAGAAAGAGGAGTAAACATATGCCAAATATTGATTTAGGTAAATATGGAATCAAAAATGTAAAAGAAGTGGTTTATAACCCTTCTTATGAACTTCTTTTCGAAGAAGAAACAAAAGCTAGCCTTGAAGGCTATGAAAAAGGTACAGTTACCGAACTTAACGCTGTTAACGTTATGACTGGTATCTACACAGGTAGATCCCCAAAGGACAAATACATTGTCGTCGATAAGAACAGCGAAAACACAGTTTGGTGGACTTCAGAAGGTTATAAGAACGATAACCATCCAATGAGTGAAGACGTTTGGGCTAAAGTCAAAGCTCTTGCTCAAAAGGAATTATCTGAAAAGAGATTGTTCGTTGTTGATGCCTATTGTGGCGCTAACAAGGATACAAGAATGGCCGTCCGCTTCATTATGGAAGTCGCATGGCAAGCACATTTCGTTAGAAATATGTTCATTAAGCCAACAGAAGAAGAATTAAAGAACTTTGAACCAGACTTCATCGTTTATACTGCTTCTAAAGCTAAAGTTGAAAACTACAAAGAATTAGGACTTAACTCTGAAACATGTGTTGCGTTCAACATCACAAGTAGAGAACAAGTCATTTTAAATACATGGTACGGTGGTGAAATGAAGAAAGGTATGTTCTCCATGATGAACTACTACTTACCACTTAAAGGCATTGCGTCAATGCACTGCTCCGCGAACACCGATATGAATGGCGAAAATACCGCCATCTTCTTCGGTTTATCCGGTACAGGTAAAACCACATTATCAACCGATCCAAAGAGATTACTCATCGGCGATGATGAACATGGTTGGGATGACAATGGTGTCTTCAACCTCGAAGGTGGTTGCTACGCTAAAGTCATTAACTTAGATAAAGAAAGTGAACCAGATATTTATAACGCTATCCGTAGAAACGCTTTATTAGAAAACGTCACTGTTGACGCTAACGGCATAATTGATTTCGCTGATAAGAGCACAACAGAAAACACACGTGTTAGCTATCCAATCAATCACATTGAAAAGATTGTTAAACCAATTAGCCATGGTCCACATGCTAAAAACGTTATCTTCTTAAGTGCAGATGCCTTCGGTGTCTTACCACCAGTCAGCATCTTAACTCCAGAACAAACACAATATTACTTCTTAAGTGGTTTCACAGCGAAACTTGCTGGTACTGAAAGAGGCATTACTGAACCAACACCAACATTCTCCGCTTGCTTCGGTCAAGCTTTCTTGGAATTACATCCAACAAAATACGCTGAAGAATTAGTGAAGAAGATGAAAGTCAGTGGTGCTAAAGCTTACTTAGTTAACACTGGTTGGAATGGTACAGGCAAACGTATTTCCATCAAAGATACACGTGGCATCATCGATGCTATCTTAGATGGTTCTATCAACAAAGCTCCAACAAAGAAAATTCCTGTCTTTGATTTTGAAGTCCCAACTGAATTACCAGGTGTCGATCCAAAGATCTTAGACCCAAGAGATACATATGCTAACCCAGCCGAATGGGATAAGAAAGCTGCTGACTTAGCTTCTAGATTCGTTAAGAACTTCGTCAAATATGAAAGTAACGAAGCTGGTAAAGCCTTAGTCAAAGCTGGTCCTAAAGCTGAATAAGGAAAAATTATGGGTGTTAAAATTGTCGAAACAGGCCTAAGAGACGGCCACCAATCATTATTCGCCACAAGAATGAACACCGAAGAAGTTCTTTGTGCGCTTAAAGAACTTGACCAAGTCGGTTACCACGCCATTGAAATTTGGGGTGGTGCCACCTTTGATGCTTGTTTAAGATTCTTAAACGAAGATCCATGGGAAAGACTTAGATTAGCGAAAAAAGTTTGTAAGAAAACTAAATTACAAATGTTATTCCGCGGTCAAAACATCCTCGGTTACAGACACTATGCTGACGATGTCGTTGAAAAGTTCGTCGAAAAATCCATCAAGAATGGTATTGATATTATCCGTATCTTCGATGCTTTAAACGATATTCGCAACTTAGAATGCGCTGTTAAAGCCACCAAGAAATATGGTGGTGAATGCCAAATCGCTTTAAGCTATACAACATCCCCAGTTCACACTGTTCAATACTATGTTGAATTAGCAAAAGAAATCGAAAAGATGGGTGCTGATAGCATCTGTATTAAAGATATGGCTGGTGTTATGATGCCAACCGCTGCTTATGAATTAATCAGTGCGTTAAAGAAAAACACCAAATTACCAATCGAATTACACAGTCACTGCACAGGCGGCTTATGTGAAATGACATATTTAAAAGCTATTGAAGCGGGCGTCGACATTGTTGACTGCGCTATAAGCCCATTAAGTGGTGGTACATCTCAACCATGTACTGAATCTCTTAACTTCGCCCTTCAAGGCACTGAATATGATCCAAAACTTAACGTGGCAATGTTAAATGCCGCTGCCGCTAAATTGGCGCCAGTCAAAGCAAAATACCTTGCCAATGGTTTATTAAATCCAAAAGTTTTATCCGTTAATGCGAACATTATCAAATATCAAGTTCCAGGCGGTATGTTATCTAACTTAATCAATCAACTTAAGCAACAAGATGCTTCTGATAGATTAGATGAAGTTTTAGCGGAAGTGCCAAATGTCCGTAAGGATATGGGCTATCCTCCACTTGTTACTCCATTATCACAAATGGTCGGTACACAAGCCGTCTTAAATGTTCTTTCTGGTGAAAGATACAAGATGGTGCCAAAAGAAATCAACGATTATTTACATGGTAGATATGGTAGATCTCCAGCACCAGTTGATGAAGAAATCAGACGTAAGATTATTGGTGATGACAAAGTCATTACTTATCGTCCAGCCGATGATTTGAAACCAGAATTTGAAGAACTTAAGAAACAATACAAAGGCATCGCTAAGAGTGATGAAGACGTTTTATCCATCGCTTTATTCGGCGATGTCGCGATTAAATTTATCGAACAAAGAAACGAAGACGCGATTCCAACCGTCATCCACGTTGAGGCTTAATTATGGTTTTAGGTGTTTGGCAGAATTGGGAATCCTTAAATGTTGGTGAAGCCTTCTTAGTAGCGCTTATCGCCATCGTTATCGTCTTCCTTGTTCTTGCAATCATTATTTTCATTACTTGGGCAATGCAAAAAGGCATGGAGAAAATCGATGCCTCCACAAACATTTTACCTAAGGAAGAAAATAAGATTCTTAGCGAAGATCCAAACGCTGTAGTAGCCGCTTTAGTGGCTTCTATGGAGTTCTATCGCGAAACAGGCAAAGAAGTACGTATTGTTTCTATTAAAAGAATTGAGGACTAATTTATGAAGATTTATAAAATCAAAGTTAACGGTAAAGCATACCGTGTTGAACTCGAAGCTATTGAACAAGTTGATACTGTTCCATTAGAAGAGAAGAAAAAACAAGAAACAAAGAAAATCGTTAACACCACTGGTGCCTTAGAAGTACCTTCTCCAATCCAAGGTCAAGTTGTTAACGTCAAAGTTAAACCAGGCGACAAAGTGCAAAAAGGTGATGTTTTATTAATCATCGAAGCTATGAAGCTTGAAAACGAAGTCGTCTCTCCATTTGAAGGAAAGGTTGCACAAGTTTTAGTAACTAAAGGCCAAAACGTTAAGGCGAAAGAAGTCATCGTTACTATTGAACAATAACGGATAAAAGATATGGAAAAATTTTGGAATACAATTGTAGCGTTTTTCCAACAATCCGGTATTGTGGGCTTTTTCCAAGGTTATTGGCTCAATTTAATCATGATTGTCGTGGCGTGTGTGCTCTTGTTCCTCGCCATCAAGAAAGACTTTGAGCCATACCTCCTCTTACCAATTGCATTCGGTATGTTACTTGTTAACTTACCATATGTTGGTCAAGAAATATTCAACAAGGGCGCAACTGAATATAACTATATTTCGTTAGCCTCCAAAGTTGGATTATCGATAGATCAAGCCAAATATTTAATATCTGAAATAAGACATGTTCCTGTTTCAGAAATTGTTGATGAAGTCGGAATTGGACTAAAAGTTACAACAAAAGAATTACATGATTTAGTGATGAATGAAACATTCTTAGCTAATGCACCTGCTACTTTAGGATTTACTAAAGAGTTAGTTGCTGACATTGATCACTTATTCAACTACGACTATAGTGGTATCTTCGGATTCCTCTACTATGGTGTTAAATGGGGTATTTACCCATGCTTAATCTTCTTATGTATTGGTGCGACCACAGACTTTGGTCCATTAATCGCTAATAAGAAAACTATGTTATTAGGTGCCGCTGCTCAAATCGGTATCTTCATTACCTTTATCGGTGCGATTGCCATCGGTAAAAATGGCTTAGGCTGGACAAACTTTACTGCAAAAGATGCCTCCGCTATCGGTATTATCGGTGGTGCGGATGGCCCAACCGCAATTTTAGTAACAACAAGATTGGCTCCAGAAAAATTATCTTCTATCGCCATTGTTGCTTATTCATACATGGCTTTAGTGCCAGTTATTCAACCTCCAATCATTAGACTCTTAACCACTAAGAAAGAAAGAGCTATCAGAATGGAAACTCCAAGAGAAGTTTCTAAGACTGAAAAGATTCTCTTCCCAATCGTGGTTACTGTTATTACATGTTTATTAGTGCCAAGTGCTGCGCCATTAATCGGTTGCTTAATGCTTGGTAACTTAATCAAAGAATCTGGTGTTGTACCAAAAATTAGAGATACATTGGCAAATAGCTTGATGTACATTATCACCATCTTATTAGGTGTCTGCGTTGGTATGACTGCTGATGCGGCTACATTCTTAACCTTAGATACAATCCTCATCTTCGGCTTAGGTATTATCGCCTTCGCTGTCGCGACTGCGGCTGGTGTCTTAGGTGGTAAGTTAATGTGTGTCTTAACTAGAGGCAAAGTTAATCCAATGATTGGTGCTGCTGGTGTCTCTGCTGTTCCTATGGCGGCGCGTGTTGTCCATAAGGAAGGTCTTAGAGAAGATCCAACAAACTTCTTATTAATGCACGCAATGGGTCCTAACGTTGCTGGTGTTATCGGCTCCGCTGTTGCAGCAGGTGTCTTACTCCTCTTATTCGCATAATAAGAAAAATCCAAAAAGCAAAAGTCTTCGCTTAAAGCGGAGGCTTTTTTGTTTTACAATATCCCTATGCAATATCATCAAATTCACTTTCAAGAGATAGATTCCACAAATACATATCTAAAGAATACTTATAAGTTATTAAGTAACTTTACTTTTGTGTCCACTGATTATCAAAGCCATGGTAAAGGTAGAAACGATAGAACTTGGAGTAGTGAGCCTGGTGAAAACTTGATGTTCTCATTTTTGATTAAAGACGAGAACTTATTAAAACAATCACCAATTATCTCGCTTTTAAGCGCAGTAGAGGTCGCGAAAGTATTAGAAACATATAAAATCAAGCACGTGAGCATAAAATGGCCTAATGACGTCTTAATTAACGATAAGAAGGTATGTGGCATTCTCGCGGAAGGTCAGCTACCTGATTACATGGTTGTGGGTATTGGTCTTAATGTTAATCAAAAGAAGTTCCCAGAAGGATTAAGAAGACCAGCGACATCATTATGCTTAGAACATAAGAAAGATATTAATATCGAAGAACTTAAAGAGAAGCTATTCCCACAGTTAGTGGATACCCTAACTAATTTAGATTTAGATAAATCACTAGAATATTTTAGAAAACATAACTATTTATTGAATAAAAGAGTCAAAGCTATTGTTAATAATCAAACATTTATTGGTGAAGTAGTGGGAATTGATGATTCTTTCTGTCTTCAGGTTGTAACTCATGGTATGCTTTTGCACATTGATAGTGGGGAAATTGAAATCTTATGAAATTCCTAGGTAAAAACATCAAAGCGGTCATCTTCGATATGGATGGAACAATGATTAATTCCACTGGTCTTTGGCATGAAATTGATAAGAAATTCTTCGCTAAAAGAGGTATGGAACTTCCTAAAGATTACGCGCAAAATATCGTTCATCTTGGTTTAAAAGAAGCCGCGAGATTCACTAAGAGAACTTATGGCATTAAAGAAAGCGAACAAGAAATCATGGATGAATGGCATCAGATGTCCATTGATATGTATCAATATGATGTGGAATTAAAGCCAGGAGTAAAAGAAGTATTAGATTTAATTAAATCAAAAGGTGTGATTATGTCCATTGCTACAGCGAATGATGATTCTTTATATATGCCATGTATCAATAGACTTGGCTTAGGCAAGTATTTTGACTTTATCGCTGATGTTAACAACGTTAAAGAAGGCAAACACAGTGTTCGTATCTATTCATATCTATGTGAAAAGATGGGCTCAAAGCCAGAAAACACTTTAGTGTTAGAAGATATGCCAACGTGCATTAAGACTTGCCACGATAATGGTTTTGTGACAGTTGCTGTCTATGATGATGCCTCTAAGGATTTTGATAATCAAAAAAGGTCTAATTCAGACCTCTTTATCAATGATATGAATGAATTACTTCCTTTGTTAAAGTAAATCAACATTATATTTCTTAAATTGTTTAATATCATCTTCAGGCCAATAAGAGGATTGCACTTCTCCGATATGGACCTTTTTTAATAAATACATACATAAACGAGATTGACCAATACCACCGCCTATTGAAAGTGGTAGTTGTTCATTAATAACCATTTGATGGTACGCTAAAGTGAACTTACCCATCTCACCTTTTGCTTTAAGCTGTTTTACTAATGAATCTTTATTAACTCTGATACCCATACTGCTTAATTCAAAAGCAATTTGAAGTGGTTCATACCAAAGCAAGATATCGCCATTAAGTTTCCAATCATCATAGTCCGCGGCACGGCTATCGTGTGGCTTACCATCTTTTAAGTTAGCACCAATTTGCATTAAGAAGACCGCACCATATTGTTTACAGATAGCGTTTTCTCTTTCTTTTCTACTAAGGTTTGGATATCTAGCTTCTAAATCTTTAGTGGTGATAAATGTAACATCTTTTGGCAAATCGTTAGCGAGTTCTGGATATTGTTTTGTTAAAACTTTATATGTCTTATTAAAGGCTTTATAGATTTTCTTTACTGTTCTTTTTAAAGTGGAAACATTTCTTTCTTTTGGATCAAGTCTTCTTTCCCAGTCCCATTGGTCAACATATAAAGAATGGAGATTATCTAAATCTTCAAATCTTCTAATAGCGTTCATATCGGTATATAAACCATCAATGTTATATTTCTTTAAAGCATATCTTTTCCATTTCGCTAATGATTGAACGATTTCAAGTTCATGGTTATTTTCATTTACTTCAAAAGAGACAGGCTTTTCATAACCATTTAAGTTATCGTTTAAGCCTGTACCTGGTTCCACGAATAGTGGAGCGCTGACTCTCATTAAATCAAGCTCTTTAGCGAGCTCTTTTTCAAATGTATCTTTAATTAATTTAATGGCCCTTTGTGTATCGACCAAATTTAAAACGCTTTGATAGTTTTTGGGATAGATGTTGTTTTTCATGCTAGATAATTTCTTTCTTGTTCTTATTCTTGTAGGTGGTGAATCTAATTTCTAAATCCCCATCCATCACTGGTATACCTTCATCAACACATTCAAAGTCTGGGTTTTCATCTAAATTGACGAAGAATACTTCCGCACCTCCATCAGCGTTGACTTTGGTTAAAAGAACTTGGTCAACATATGGAAGAGTTTGTCTATATATAGAAGCACCACCGATAACGAATACCGTGTCGCTTGTTTCTCTTTCTTTCATCGCTCTTAAGAAGTCTTCAAAACTATGAACATTAATAACGCCTTCATAGTTATGTGTTGGATCTTGAGATAAGACGATATTTGTTCTGTTCTTTAATGGTTTACTACCTGGGAAAGATAATAAAGTGTTCTCACCCATACAAACAGTATGACCTTGAGTGGTTTCTCTAAAGAACTTCATATCTAAAGGAAGAGAGAATAGTAATCCATTTCTCTTACCAATACCGTATTTTTTATCGCAGTTAAGAATAGAAATAATCATATTAGATAGCCACCGGAATCTTCTTATCTAAAGGTTCATATTCGTAATCTTCTAATTCAAAGTCTTCGAGTTTGAAATCATAGAAGTTTTTAACATTTGGATTAATTTTTAATTTAGGAGCCTTGTGTTGTGGTTTAGCGATCACTTCTTTAACGATATCAATGTGTCTATCGTAGATATGCGCGTCAGCAATAACGTGAACAAGTTCACCCGCTTTTAAGCCAGAGACTTGGGCAAACATCATTAATAAGATTGCGTATTGTAAAACGTTCCAGTTATTCGCGGTTAACATATCGTTACTTCTTTGATTTAAAATGCCGTTTAATGTATCGCCACTGACATTGAATGTCATGGAATAAGCACATGGATATAAACCCATTTCATGTAAATCTTCAAAGTTATAGATATTGGTCATAATTCTTCTAGATTGAGGATTATGTTTTAAATCAAATAAAACTCTATCGACTTGGTCGAATTCACCTTCTGGATAAATAGACTTTTTCGCGAGTTGATAGCCATAGGCTTTACCGATAGAACCATTTTCATCGGCCCAAGAGTCCCAAATATGGGAGTGTAAGTCATGAATGTTATTGGATTTCTTTTGCCAAATCCAAAGGAGTTCATCTAAACAGCTCTTAAAAGCAGTTCTTCTAATAGTTAAGATTGGTAATTCTTCTTGGAGATTATAACGGTTCACAATACAGAACTTTTTAACTGTATGAGCGGGAGTGCCATCTTCCCAGTGTGGTCTGACTTTTAAATCGGTGTCCCAGAAACCGTTTTCCATGATGTCTTTCATGTTGTTAATAAAAATTTGGTCAGCTTTTGACATATGAATTACCTCACAATGTAAACATTATAAGAGATAATCTCTTATTCTTAAAGATTAAAAGAATAAGAAAATCTAAACCATGTCAAAAAAGAGTGATACTACCTAGTTTTTGATGAAGTAAACACTTTTAATATTTTTTAAAAAAATAGAAAAAGAGTTTATAATATACGTGTATGCACGAACCATTTTATGAAAATAAGAATATCGTTGTTGCGGATTTTGATTATCAAGCAGCGCTTTTCTTATTTAAAAACAAACACCCTGATTTAGATATTAAAATCATTTCTCGTCATGAACTGATTAATAAGGTTTCATATTCGTTTTCTAAAGATCCAATTCCTTTCCTTATTAAAGAAGGTATTGGTTATAAAAAGGCGAAGAAATATTTAGATATTATTTTGACCGCGGATGTTAGTAAGAATAAAGAACTTACTGATTTGTTTAATAAATTAAATGATAATGGCTATCTAGTTAAAGATGAATATGGCCTATATGAATTAAAGGGCAGTCATATCTTCTTATTTGAAATGGAACAAGATATCGCTATTCAAGAATTCTTAAAAAGAAACGCGCTTGCGTATAGTTTTCTTAGATTAGAAGGCTTAGATCTTTATAAGAATAATGCTTATATCAGCCCTAATATCATCTACTTTGAAAATAAGATGACACAGTTCTTCTATATTTTCTCTTGGGTGAGAGATAAGGCTCGTGATAATCCAAACCAAAAACAAAGAATTATCATCAATGGTGATGAAGACATCTTCTATGTCAAAATCATGTCTGAATTATTCCATATTCCTGTTTGTTATGTAGAAGAAAGACCTTTAATTTCTATTAAAAGTGTTAGAGCTAAAATAAATAAAATCTATAACAGTAAGGCATTTGAATTTACTGATGAAGAATTAGAAGACCAAGACATTAAAGCCTTAAAAGAGTTAATTGAATATTATGGTTTAAATAAGAGTGATGATTTCTTATTTAGCTACGCTAATTTGCTAGAAATAGTGGCCTCTAAGAACACACGTATCCCAGTAGGAGATGGTGGTGTGGTTATCTCTAATAAGTTTGTCTTTGATCCATCATTCTTTACTTATGTCACTAATTTCAATTCTGATGCCTTTTATAGAATATACGCGGACGATAATGTCTTATCAGACGCTGAATTAAAAGAAGTGGGCTACAACACTTCCTATACTAAGACAGCGATTGAAAGAAGAAATAAAATCAACTTCTTAAGACATAATAATGTCGCGGTTATTTCGCGTGTGGAAAGACATCTTGGTGATAAAATCTTTGATTCTCCATTATTAAATGAAATATGGAAAGGCAAAAAGATTAAATATGAAGATGATTTAGAGATGCCAACCTTTACCACTCAAGCGGCATTCCTATATAGTTCCACAATATTAAATAAATCAGGAATTAAATTTGATTCTAATGTTTTCAATGCTTATGACCCATCATTTAAAGGTCTCCATAGTGGTGAAGACTTTAGAAGATCAACCTGGTCAGTCACAGGACTTGAAAGTTTTATTAACTGTCCATTTAAATATTACTTAACCAAACTCATTCCTTTAGATAAAAATGATTATTCAAAAAGATTCATCGGCACTGCGGTTCATAAGGTATTTGAGAAATTTAATCACATTGATTATGTTTTTGAAGATGCCTTAAAAGAAGGTGAAGAAGCCTACTATAAAGAATTTGAAAAAGTGGGTATCACTCCAACACCTAGAGATAAAGCCTTATTAGAAATCTCACAAACATGGCTAAGAAGATTTATGAAGACATATCAAAAGGTGCAAGGTGTGACTAACTTTGCTAAACCAGTTGAAGATGACTATGAAAAATCTATCCAGTTCTACTTAGAAGATGAAAATAACCAAACTTATAACTTCTATGGCAAGATTGATAAGATTGTCATCTCTGAAAGTAATGGCCATAAATACTACTCCATCATCGATTATAAAACCGGTATGGAAGACTTTAATCCTTTAGAAGTATTCTTAGGCAAATCTATTCAACTACCTCTTTATTACTACGCGATTGAAAATAACATCCAACCAAGTCAATACACCCAAGATGGTGAATTTGGTGGTTTCTATATTCAACATGTCTTCTTTAGCACAATCAAAAGCGCACTTAAGGATGTTAACAAACCAACCTTATCCGAAAAAAGACTAGCCCAACAATCACGCTTAGCGGGTATTAACAAGGATTCCGTTTCTTATATCGCTTCTATTGATAGAAGTGCTTTTAAAGATGATGGTTCTCTTAAGAGCAATGGTGGTGACTTATTACAACTTAAACACCAATTTAAAGAAAATGACACTGATGAAATCATCATCAAAGATGGTGGTATTGGTTTACCTAGATATAACTTAGATGATTTAGTGGATGATGCGAAGAAAGCAGCAATAAACGCAATCCATAGAATATGTGAAGCGGATTTCATCATCCAACCAACTTCATATTCATTATTAGAATTCGATGCTACTAAGACAGTATGTAATAACTGTCCATATCGCCGTGTCTGCTATCGCAGTAAATTAGATGTTAAAGATTATAAAAAAGATGTGCTTAAACATTTTAAGAAAGGAGCTAAATAATTATGGGTTTTAACAAAGAACAACAATCCGCGATCGACGCTCCGATTAGTAAGAATGTTTTAGTAGCCGCTGGCGCGGGTTCTGGTAAAACTAGAACTCTTGCGGAAAAGGTTTTCACCATCATCGATAAAGGTGAAGTTAAACCAAGTGAATTATTAGTGTTGACGTTCACTGATAACGCAGCGCACGAAATGCGTGAAAGAATTATCGGAAACTTTAAAGATAGAGGTAAAGAAGATATCGCCGAACAAGTAGCCTCCGCGCATATCCAAACATTTGATTCCTTTGCGAGATTCTTGGTGGTTATGTACGCTGATGCATTAGGCATTTCATCTAACGTTAATCTTGTTAATAGTGATGTTATATCCGCTAAGAAGAGTGTTTATCTCGATGAAATATTTGATGAATATTATAACGATGATGAAAAGCGTGAAAAGTTAGTTAAAACATTAGTTAAATTTAATCTAGATTCTGATAGAAACACCAAGAAAGTTATCATCGATTTATGTAAGCAATTAGATAAACTTCCTTTGGAAAGAAAAGAAGAACTAGTTAATAACTACGAAGAAAAATTCTTAAGTGATGAATATTTTAATAAAGTCATTAATGATTTGGTGACCTCTAGTAAAAACATCATTATTGATACGATTAAAGAAGCTTATTTCGTAGAAAAGAATCATACAGTTCTTGATAGTGATAATCCAGAATTAATCGCTAATCTATTTAACGATAAATCCGCTTTTAATGTTGATATTAATCTTTGTAATTTCATCTGTGGTGTTAACCAAGAATATTATCAAAAATTAAAAGAAGCCTTACGTTTAAACGGACAAGACTTTGTTAGCAAAATACATGAAATCGCTAATGATAAGAACTTCAAATTCTCAATGAGTAAGAAGAACCCAACAGGGGATGAAAAAGATAAAGCGGTATTTGATGTCTTAAAAGGCTTATCTAAAAAGTTAGATATCGTGATGTGTATTGAAGATGTTGATACGGAAATTAATAAACTTAAATACTTTAAAGATGACATCTCTCTTCTTTTAGAAATTGTTAAGAAGCTTAATAAGAAATTAGACGACTATAAGCGCATCACTAATTCCTTTGAGTTTAACGATATCCTCTTAATGGCGGTCTCTCTTTTAACTAATCCAAAATACAAAGACCAAGCAGTTAAGATTCGTAAACAATTTAAGTTCATCATGGTGGATGAATATCAAGACACTAATGATTTCCAAGAAGCTATTATTGATAGTTTATTATTACCAAAAGAAGATGGCACAAGTGCGCATCTATTCTGTGTAGGTGACGCAAAACAAGCTATCTATGCTTTTAGAAATTCTAAAGTAGAACTATTTACTAATAGACAAAAAGCCTATAGCGGTGGTGATGATAACCAAGTCATCTTAATGCATAAGAACTACCGTTCAGGTAAAAAACTACTTAATGAGATTAACCATATCTTTAAGTTCTATATGACTTTAAGTCATGGTGGTATTGATTATGCCTTCACTAATGAGGGATTAGAATATGATGAAGAACATGGTCCATATTCTAAACTCCCATATGATAACTTTGGCGTATCACGTATTGTTTCAGTATCTGGAGAAGATGATGATTCAGCGGATGATCCTAAAGAATGGGAAGCCGAGGCTATCGCTAATGATATTAAAAACAAAGTTAAGAATCATTTTAAGATTTATAAACGCACCAAAGATGGTGGTGAACTAGTGGATGCCTCTTATGGCGACTTTGTCATCATCATGAGAAAAGGCACTGGTTTTGAGATGTACCAAGAAGTCTTTAAACGAGTGGGTGTGCCTTTAAACAACAAGTTTAAGACTAATCTCAAAGAGATTAATGCAATCTTGTTATTACAATCTCTCGTGGAATTAATCGTTAATGAAATGCATCCTATGGAAGATAGTGATAAGGCATTCCTTTTTGCCTCTGTTGCTCGTAGTTATATTTATCAATATGACGATCAAACAATCTATGACATCTTAAAAGAACATGATGAAGCAAAGATTGACGAAGACCCAATTATGAAAGATGTGCATCAGTTTATTGAAGAAAATAAGGACGTCAGTGCTTATGAATTCTTCATTAACATGATTAACTTCTTTGGCATCGTGGATAAGCTTTGCCTCGTGGGCGATGTTGATGATAACGTCAGCAAGATTGAATCCTTAGGCGCGATTCTTGCTTCTCAAGAAAAGATGGGCGATACCTTAGAGGATTTCGTCAGATTCCTAAAAGATATTAACGATTACTCATTAGACTTAAGTGGTGACACCACGATTAAAGTGGATAATGCAGTTGATATGATGACAATTCACGCTTCTAAAGGTTTAGAAGGAAGAATAGTGTACCTACCAGTAAGCTTTAACCAATTAACTCAAGGTAATAATGCGGAAAAGCCAGATTACATCTTTGATGAAAAATATGGCATTATTCTTCCTTATTATAATTATGATATAGAAGATGTCGATGAAGATGGTAACATCAAAGATGTTGTTGTGGATACTTTACCGTCAATGTTGCTTAAAAATAGTGATAAAGATCCAGAAAGAGATGAACATGTCCGCTTATTCTATGTCGCTTTAACCCGTGCGGAAAATATTGTCTATATCGTTGGGGATAAACCAAGTGGTGATAACAGAAAGAAAGAAACTCTTTATGGCATGCTTTCTTACTTACCACATTATCAAAGAATTGATGAAGGATATATCGCTAGAAAGATTAAAGAAAAACAAGTTGATCCAGCCTTATATCAACAATATTTAAAGACTGTTGAAATAATTAAAAATATTAATCTCATGTCCGCGGAAGGCATGGATGCTGATTTATATAGCAAATTATTCAATAAATATTACACCGATAAGTTAACTAAAATCTTAGAACAACAAATCTATGTTTTGTTCAAGCCTCTCTTTAGAGAGTTTTATCTAAGATTTAAGAATATGACTCGTGATCCATTAATGGACGCAACATTCTATGGCTATTATCGCTATAAAAAAGAATTTAAGTCCATTGAAGAACTTGAAGACACAATTAATGAAGACGCGAATGGCACAGTTGATTTAAATATGACCATTAATGATTTTGTTAATGCAGTCATTACTGGTAACTGTGCTTACTTCTATAGTAAAACTCAAGCGGCGAATATGGCAAAACTAACAGAAGAAGAGATACCATATGGCTTATTTGATGTTTTGTTACCAGTTTTTGTTAGAGGTTTTGACTGTCAAAAACGTTTCATTTTTGAATCATATGAGAACAAGGATTATCGTGATACAACATTAATCTTTGAAGGTGAAGATGAATATGAAGAAGAAGTTGATGAAGATGGATACGCTGAAGAAGTGATTAGTAAGATTGACCAATTACCAGTGGATGATTCCGTCATTACTTTCCCAACCATTATTAAAGAAAGAGCAAGTAAACAACGCCACTATGACGAAGCAGTGGAAGATGCAATCCCTGATCAAATTTTAACTCGTGGTGTCTATCTCCATAGACTCATGGAACTCGTCGACTTTGTGAGTAAAGATACTTCTTTCATTAAAAATGAAAAAGACAAGAAACTTATTGATAATGTTTTAAGCAATCCAGTCTTTAATGATTTAGATAGCGCGAAAATCTATAAAGAATATGGCTATTATGATGAAACATTACAAACAACCGGTTTCATTGACTTGCTATATTTCAAAGATAATGAATGCTACATCGTTGATTATAAATCTCGTTCTATTGACGATGAAGCTTATGAAAGACAGTTAAGAATCTATCAACGCAATGTGCAATTATTATTTAATATTAATAAGGAACACATGCACCTGTATTTATTATCACTCAGTGAAAATCGTATTAAAGAGGTTCAACCAGAATGAACATTAAAGAATTAATTGTCTATGAAGATAAGTATCTTGTGATTATCAATAAACCACGTGGTCTTTTATCACAGTTTGATGGTAATAAAGATAATCCTTCTTTAGATGTTATGCTTTCTGAATACTTAGGTAAGCAAGCGATGCTTATTAATAGATTAGATAAAGATACTTCTGGTTTAATCGTGTTCGCGAAAGATAATAAGAGTGCCACTGAGCTCGCTAATATCATTAATGATCACTCCATCGTAGAGAAACATTATTTAACTTTAGTGGTGGGTAACGTTACTGAAGATGGTGTGGTGGATGCCCCTCTTAGAAAAAGCTATGAACGTAAGAAGATGGTCGTAGCCCCACTCAAAAGTGGTGCGAAAACCGCAGTCACTAAATACTTTGTTAAAGAAAGATATGACGACTATACATTATTAGATGTTCAACTAGTGACAGGTCGTACACATCAAATACGTGCGCATATGTCATATATCCGTCATCATGTTGTCGGCGATATCAAGTATGGTGACTATAAAGTTAACAACTATTTTAAGAAGGAATTTGGCTTCGAAAATCAGTTTTTACATTCATATAAACTCATTTTTGGGAACATAAAAGGCCCATTTAATTACCTCTCAAATAAGGAATTTATCGCGGAATTATGCCCTGAAATGCAAGAATTATTAAAAAAATTAAATAATTAATTATTTAAATAAAAAAGTTTAAAAAATTTTTAGCAGTCCTATTGACAGAGTGCTAATTTTGGTTATAATGTAGGTGTTAGCAGTCAAGGATGACGAGTGCTAAATATGTAATATAAGGAGGTTGAATTTATGAGAAATTATATTACTAACTATGATCCATTTTTCGACAGATTTTTCCTCAGGGCGAATAACTGCTCCACATCACATATGATGAAGACCGACATCAAAGAAAACAAAAGTGACTATCAAATGTTCATCGAACTTCCTGAAGTGAAGAAAGAGGACACAAGAATTACTCTTGAAAACGGCTATCTTAAAGTCACTGCTACCTTAAATAAGGAAGATGAAAATGACGAAGATTACATCTATAGAGAAAGAAGCTATGGTGAATTCTCCCGTTCATACTATGTTGGTGACACAGTCAAACTTCAAGATATCTCCGCTAAATTAGAGAATGGTGTCTTAACAGTCGACATCAAGAAACGCAGCGAAAAAGAAATCGAAAAAGAACACCTCGTGCAAATCGCATAAAAGGTTTCCCAATAGTACTCCTTTCGCAAAAGCTTAAAGTAGCTTTTCAAGCCGTGGTTTATGGGACCACGGCTTTTTTTGAAGAAATACCCCAATAGTGGTAAACTACTAGTGAATATAAATTGTCATTAATGACAAAGATAGGACAGACATTATGAAAGAAACAAAAGAGTTTCAAACTGAATCAAAAGAACTATTAAATTTGATGATTAATTCTATCTATAGCAACAACGAAATCTTTTTAAGAGAATTAATCAGTAACGCCAGTGATGCCATTGATAAATATCGTTATCAAGCGTTATCTAGTAAAGGTGAAATGCCTTTAAATGAATTTGAAATCAACATAAGTGTCGATAAAAAGAACAGAACCATTACCATTTCTGATAACGGTATTGGTATGAGCAAAGAAGATCTTATTAATAACTTAGGAACCATTGCTAAGAGTGGCTCTAAAGATTTTGCTTCTAAATTAAAAGAAGCGAAAGAAAAACAAGATCTCAATATCATTGGTCAATTTGGTGTTGGCTTCTATAGTGCCTTCATGGTGGCTTCTAAAATTGAAGTTTTAACTAAGACATATAACGGTCAAGGTTATTTATTCACCAGTGATGGTCAAGAAAGTTACACAATTGAAGAAAAAGATAAAGAAACAACAGGTACCCAAATCACTATCTACTTAAAGAAATCTTCTAAGGAAGTAGATTATGATTCTTATCTTGAACAATATAAGATTAAAAACCTTGTGAAGAAATATAGTGACTATATCCGTTACCCAATTAAGATGATGGTCACTAAGAGTGAACAAGTTTTAGATAAAGACGGTAAACCTGTTGAAGGTAAATACGAAGATAAACAAGTCTTAGAAACACTTAACTCCATGATTCCTTTATGGAAGAAGAATAAGAGTGAAGTCACAGATGAAGACTTAAATGAATTCTATAAGAACAAATTTAGTGATTATGAAAATCCATTAGCCTCTTTGTTCGTGAGAGTAGATGGCAAGATCACTTATGATGCTTTATTATTCATCCCAAGTCATATTCCATATAACTTATATAGTGATTCTTACGAAAGAGGCTTACAGTTATATAGCAAAGGCATCTTTATCAAAGATAAATGCCAAGAATTAATTCCAGATTACCTTAAATTCGTTAAAGGTTTAGTGGATTCTGGCGACTTCTCACTTAATATCTCTAGAGAAATGCTTCAACAATCACCAATCATGCAAAAGATTAGTGAAAACGTCGAAAAGAAGATTGTTGATAAATTAAAAGATATTAAGAAAACAGACTTTGATAAATATGTCACCTTCTGGAAGAGCTTTGGTGAACTAGTTAAATATGGTATCTATAGCACTTATGGTGCGAAGAAAGAATTATTGCAAGATACCTTAATCTTCCACTCACTCAATAACGAAGATAAATACATCTCTTTAGCGGACTATAAAGAAAAGATGGCTAAAGACCAAAAGTATATCTACTTCGTCAGTGGTGAAAACTTAGATGCGATTAAGTTATTACCACAACTTGAGAAATATCGTAAAAATAACGTAGATGTGCTATTACTTGATCAAAAGATTGATGAATTTGCTATCATGATGCTACACGATTATGACAAAGTCGAATTCAAATCCATTAGCGATGAATCTGCGAATGAAGTCAGTAAAGAAGAACAAGAAAAGATCGATAGTGTAACCGCGGATAATAAGAGACTCTTCGATACATTAAAAGAAGCTCTCGCGGGTAAAGTTAACGATGTTGTTGTTTCTTCTAAACTTGTGGACGCTCCTGTATGTGTCTCCACGAAAGATGGCTTATCTCTAGAAATGGAAAAGACACTCAATGAACAACCAGGCGCTGAAGATACAGTTAAAGCGGAAAAGATTTTGGAATTAAATCCAAATCATCCATTGTTCGAAGCTTTTACTAAGATTCAAAACGATGATGAATTAGTGAAGAATTACGCTAGTGTATTGTATGAAGAAGCTATGCTCCTTGAAGGTAGAGAAATCGTTGATAAGAAAGCCTTCGTAGACAAAATTAACGAATTATTCATTCGTGCGATGAAGTAAAGTTCGTCATTTAATAAAAATCAAATAAGTCTGCAGCAATGCAGGCTTTTTTGTTTTATTTGACCATATCTTAATCTATAATAAAGTAAGAAATATACATGAAAAAATTCCTTTTATTAATTGCAACTATGTTTAGTGTTTCGGCGTGTAAAACTACTCCGCCTCCGCCCATCTATCCTTTTGATAATGATAATGGTTATGGTGTCACTGTGACGCATTTAAAGGATGATAACAAGTTTGAAGTACTACTAAAAAAGAAACAGAAATATTTTAGTTTTTCTTCCTTTATGGTTGGGGCAAAAGAAACTAAACTTCCAGAATTAAAAGAAATGTTCACTTTTTCTGATACTGGTGAAGAAACCATAAAACTTAATGATGAAGGCTATTATGCTTTCGATAAAGCTCTTGACGAAAGAACAATTTCGATAAAATACGATGAATCAATGCGTGGCGAAATAGTGGATTCAGCGTGCACGATTTATATGACTATTAATTCCTACACATTTACTAACAAGACCACTAACTCCAGTGGTAGTTACTAAAAGTATAAAATGTCTATGTATAAAAATGTCTGCATTTATGCAGGCTTTTTTTGTTTATGTTATGTAACAAAAGTTTACTAACTTGTTATTTGAAGTGTAGGCGCGCATTTGTTATATTATAAGCGCATGCGTTATACACATAAAATTATTGTCGGAATCTAATTTTTTTGTGTAATAACAATTACATAGTTATGAGAGAAAGGAGCTTTTACTATGTTTAATTTACCTATCTTAGAGTCTTTCTTAGATAAGGAAGTCATAGCCGGCTACACTTGGGGTAATATCCTTGAGTATTGGTGGATCGGCTTAATCATCATCATAGTGGCGGCGGTAGGACTTGTCGGCAGCTTTGTCTTACTTAAGCTAGTCTTCGGTAAAATGAAATTCAAAGAAGGCGACCAAGAAGCATTTGATAATTATAAGAATGCTCCTAAAGCAGAAAAGAAAGCAGTGGCTAAAGCCGCGAAAGGACCAGTCAAGAACGTCATTATTTGGACAAGAATTAAAGTCTGGCTCATTCCTGTAGTCTGCGTTGCTGCGCTTATCATGGCGCCTGTTGCATCGTTCTTGCCAACCGCAGCATTTGCTAACTTAATGTTCACCCTTCGTGGTAGTCATGTTGACATCTATGATACAGAAACATCAAGACAAGCGGCCGCTGAAGCAGAAAAGAACGTTGTAACCATTCAAGAAGAAGGTACAGTCTTACTTAAGAATAAAGACAATGCCTTACCATTAAACCTTGAAACCAATAAGAAAGTTAATATCTTTGGTTCATGTGCTTATGGCTTATTCTTCAATAATGGTGGTTCTGGTGCGTTCCAAACCGACGGACGTGTTTCTAATTTCCCAAGAACCGCGGTTAAGTTAGAAGAAGCTCTTCAAGAAGAAGGCTTTGAAATCAACGACAATCTTTTCAATTTAGTAAAGAACTACTATAACGGAAAGAAAGTTTCTGTTGCCCCAAGTGATTACAAGATCTTCTGTGGTATCAACACATTTGGTTATCCAGAAATCGTTCCTTCAGGCAATGGTGCTAAATTAGACCCAGTTGATTATGAATTACCAGTTTCCGCTTATGAAACAGCCTTTAGTGAATTAGGTGGTAAAACCGCATTAGAAGACGCCAAAGAATTCTCAGATACCGCTATCTTCGCAATCACAAGACACGGTACTGAAAGTGCGGATATGAAAGAAGCTGAACTCAAGTTATATTCCGCTGAAGTCGCAGCTATCGATATGCTTGAACAAAACTTTGATAAAGTCATCATCTTATTAAACGTTCCAACTGTCGTGGAAAGTGAATTCTTAGATGACGATGAAATCAGTGCAGCATTATATATCGGTCATCCAGGTTTAACTGGTACCAAAGCGGTTGCAGAAATCCTCTCTGGTAAAGTTAATCCTTCCGGTCACTTAGTGGATACCTGGCCATATAGTGTTAAGAGTGCTCCATCTTACCAATGTTTTGGTAACGATACAACATTAACATATACATCCGGTGCCGCTAATAGAGCGAAATTCACAAACTACGTTGAAGGAATTTATGTTGGCTATCGTTATTATGTCACTCGTGGCATGGTTGATAGAGATGCTGGCTATATCTATGAAGACGAAGTGCAATATTCATTCGGTCATGGTTTATCATACACGACATTTGATAAATCCATCGTTGAATATAAAGTTGATAAAGCTAACCAAAAAGTCGAAGTCACTGTTGAAGTTAAAAACACTGGTAACGTCGCTGGTAAAGACGTCATTCAACTTTATACACACGCTCCATACACCCCAGGTGGTGTTGAAAAATCATGGTATTCTTTAACAACATTCCAAAAGACAAATATCATCGAACCAGGTGAATCCAAGAACTATAAATTAGAATTCAGTTTCAGAGATATCGCTTCCTGGTCCACTGAAAAAGGTCACTATGTGTTAGAAAAAGGTGACTATGAATTCTCCATCAGAGAAAACGTTTGGGATTTGGCGAAGACTTCAGTTAACGGTAGAGAAAATACCAAGAGTATGAACCTCGCAGAGGATGTTGATTTCTTAACCAGTTATCAAACAGGTAAAGAATATGAAAACATTTTCCAAGATGTTGAATACGGTGGTGGTGTTGAACCAAATACCTATTTATCTCGTAACGACTTTGCCGGTACATGGCAAAATAAGGCTGATATCCCATTAGCCTCTAATCCAGATAAGAATCATTTCCCAGGTGGTGCAAGTAACTCCACAGGTTCTGGCTCATTTACTTTCGAAGATAATCAAATTGATGAAGAAGTGAAAGAACAAGAAGTCGCTGGTGACTTAACACTTAGAGATCTTAAAGATGCCGCGTGGGATGATCCACGTTGGGAAGACTTATTAAGTCAATTATCATACGCTGATATGGATAAACTTATTGAATACGGTGGTTTCCAAACCGCAAGTGTCGATAGAATCGAAAAGACTCAAACCCTTGATTACGATGGTCCAAGTGCGGCGTTCCACTCTGGCACAGGTCACCCAAGTGAAGTTATCGTTGGTTGTTCCTGGTCCACAGACGTTGCAAGAGTTATGGGTGAATCCATCGGTCGTGAAGGCGCGGCTCGTGGCTTAACTGGTTGGTATGCCCCTGGCATTAACACCCACCGTTCACCATTTGGTGGTCGTAACTTCGAATATTATTCAGAAGATCCATTAATCTCTGGTTTAATGGCCGGTCACACCGCTCAAGGTATGGCTAAATATGGTGTCTACACATACGCTAAACACTTCTTCTGTAATGATCAAGAATATAGCCGTGCAGGTGTCTTTGTTTGGGCAAGTGAACAAGCATTACGTGAAATATACGCACGTGGCTTTGAACTTTATGTTGATTTAGGTGGTATTGGTATCATGTCCGCTTATAACTGCATCGGTTCATGGTGGTGTGGTGGTAGTAAAGCTGCTTTAACCACTCTCTTAAGAGAAGAATGGGGCTTCCATGGTGTTGTCGTTACTGACTACGCTGGTAGTGATTATATGGCCACAAATATCGGCTTAAGAGCAGGTAATGATATGTGGTTAACACCAAGCCAATTAAGTAGTAGCTTAAAACCAAGCAGAGTTCGTACACAATGTCCACATGATGGCGCTATTATCGCTAGAAGAGCGGCTAAGAACATCCTCTTTGCGTGTGCTCATTCCAATAACGTTTGGACTGATGAAGACTACGCTGCTGTTGGCATTCCAGAAATTAAAAAAGCTGGCGATGGCCACTAGTCGATAGTTAACTAAATGAATGGAGGGGCTTTTCGTAGCCTCTCTTTTCTTTTTGGTTAAGGTTATGCGAATAAAATGCAATGTTATGTATTTTGTTTGGCATGACTATTTTTATCACTTATAGTAATATCGCAAACGTAAAAACATACAAATTTTAGTTTTTCGCTAACTTTTCTATGTTTTAACAACTCGTAAATATGTATAAAAGGAGATTATTTATGTTTAATTTACCTATCTTAGAGTCTTTCTTTGATAAGCCAATTATTGCTGGTTACTCCCTCCGCTCAATTTTCCAATATTGGTGGGTTGGTTTAATCATCCTTATCGTGGCCGCTGTCGCTCTTGTTGGTGTTTATTTCCTTCTTAACTGGCTCTTCGGCCGTATGAAATTTAAAGATGGCGATAAAGAACAATTAAAAGAGTATGCCGAAGCTCCAAAGGAAGAAAAGAAAGCAGTCGCTAAAAAAACTACAGGCCCTGCTAAAAATGTTATTGCTTGGAGGAGAATAAGAGGTTGGTTAATCCCAACAGTCGTAGTTACAGCCCTTATTGGTTCCGCTGCCGCATCATTCTTACCATCAAACGCATTCCAAAACTTATTAACAACATTAAATGGTAGTAAGGTTTCTATTATTGATACCCCTTCCTCAAAAGAAGCTGCTGCACAAGCGGAAAAGAACGTTGTTTCCATTCAAGAAGAAGGCACAGTTCTTTTAAAGAACAAAAATAATGCATTACCACTTAACTTAGAAACCAATAAGAAAGTTAACATCTTTGGTGCTTGCGCTTATGGTTTATTCTATGGCAATGGCGGTTCTGGCTCTTTCCAAACTGACGGCAGAGTCACAAAAGCCAATGGCTTTGATACTGACTTCCCAAGAACCGCTTTAAAACTTGAACAAGCCATGAAAGATGAAGGTTTTGAAATTAATGAAAACCTCTTCAACATGATCAAGAACTATTATAAGAATAAGAAAGTTTCCGCTGTTGAAGTTGAATACGACATTCAATGTGGCTTCAACAAATATGGTTATCGTGAGATAGTTAGTAGTAAGGCACCATATGATAATGAACCTCCAGCAAGTGCTTATGAACAACCACTTGATGAATTAGGTGGCAAAACCTTATTAGAAAACGCTAAAGAGTTCTCTGATACCGCTATCTTCTGTATCACTAGACGTGGTAGTGAAGACGAAGACATGAACTATAAAGATTTAACTTTAAAAGCTAATGAAATCGCTGCCATTGATATGCTAGAACAAAACTTCAAAAAAGTTATTATCTTATTAAATGTTCCAACCGTTATAGAAGCTGAATTCTTAGATGATTCAGAAATCAGCGCTGCTGTTTATATGGGTCACCCAGGTTTAACAGGTACAAAAGCTGTTGCTGAGATCCTCGCTGGTAAAGTTAACCCATCCGGTCACTTAGTGGATACATGGCCATATGATGTTAAGAGTGCGCCATCTTACCAAAACTTTGGTAATGATACCACATTAACATATAGCTCAGGTGCGGCTAAAGGCGCTAAATTCACTAACTATCACGAAGGTATTTATGTTGGTTACAGATATTATGTTACAGCTGCTAAAGAAGGCTACATTGATTATGATGATGAGGTCCAATATTCCTTCGGTCATGGTTTAAGCTATACAACTTTTGATAAATCAATCTCTGCATTCGAAGTCGATAGTGAAAATCAAAAAGTCTATGTCACTGTTGAAGTTAAAAATACCGGTGAAGTCGCTGGTAAAGACGTTATCCAACTCTATACCCACGCTCCATATACCAAAGGTGGTATTGAAAAATCATATTATTCATTAACCGCTTTCCAAAAAACAAACATCATCGAACCAGGTGAAACTAAGAACTACAAATTAGAATTTAGTTTCAGAGATATCGCTTCCTGGTCAACCGCTAAAGGTTACTATGTCTTGGAAAAAGGCGATTATGAATTTTCTATTAGAGAAAATGTTTGGGATCTCGCTGTCACAGCGGTTGCCAATAGAGAAAACGCTAAGACATATACACTTAACGAAGATGTTGAATTCAAAACCTCATATCAAACTGGTAAAGAATACGCCAATATCTTCCAAGATGTTGAATTCGGTGGTGGTGAAGAAAAACATGAATTCTTATCAAGAAGTGATTTCGCAACAACATGGAAAAACAAAGCTGACTTCAGCTTAGTCTCCAATAGTGATGCTAAACATTTCCCAGGTGGTGCTGCTAACCAAACTGGTGGTTCAAAATTCTCATACCAAGACAATCAAATCGAAGGTACATTAAGAGAACAAGGTAAGCAAAATGGTCTCAAATTTGAAGATTTCAAAGATGCTGAATGGGACGATCCACGTTGGGAAGACTTACTTGACCAAATGTCTATTAAAGATTTACAAGATATCGTTGACCAAGGTTCATTCAAAACCGCTTCTATTAGTAGCATCGGTAAAACCGCTACTAAAGACTATGATGGTCCTGGTGCGGCCTTCCACTCTGGTACAGGTCACCCAAGTGAAGTCGTTGTTGCCTGTTCATGGGATTTAGAAACCGCTAAAGTTATGGGTGAATCCATCGGTAGAGAAGGTGCTTCCCGTGGCTTGACAGGTTGGTATGCTCCTGGTATTAATACACACCGTTCACCATTTGGTGGCAGAAACTTCGAATATTATTCTGAAGATCCATTAATCGGTGGTTTAATGGCTGGTCACACTGCTCAAGGAAGTATGAAGTATGGTGTCTATACATACGCTAAACACTTCTTATGTAATGAACAAGAAAATAGTCGTGCAGGTGTCTTTGTCTGGGCAAGCGAACAAGCTCTTAGAGAAATCTATGCTCGTGGCTTTGAAATCTATGTTGATTTAGGTGGTTTAGGTATTATGTCCTCCTTTAACAGCTTAGGTTCATGGTGGGCTGGTGGTAGTGAAGCCTTATTAACCACTCTCTTAAGAGATGAATGGGGATTCCATGGTGTTGTCGTTACTGACTACGCAGGTCCTGACTACATGGCCACTAACATTGGTTTAAGAGCAGGTAATGACTTATGGTTAAATAAAGCCAGTTATGACGCAAACACCACCTATAGAGCCACTCCACATGACTCTACAATTCTCATGAGAAGAGCAGCAAAGAATATCCTTTATGCTTGTGCTCATTCTAATAACGTTTGGACATTAGAAGATTATCAAGCTGTTGGTATTATGGAAGTTGTTAAGACAAACGACTAATTATCAAAATAATTATAAAAACGAACCCCAACTCCCGCGTGGATGCGGGGTTCATTATTTTCTTAAAGCCACTTTCGTGGTAGAATTATCTAGAATGAACGATATAAACATTAGGATCGCAGTCGTGGAAGACTCAGCTGATGATTTAAGCAACTGTCTTTCCTTGTTGAATCGCTATAGCAAAGAAAAGAATATTTCTTTTGATATCCAAACCTTTGCTAGCGGTGATGCTTTCTTAATGCGCTTTAAGAGCCAATATGACTTCATTATCTTAGACATCAACTTATCCGCAATGAACGGTATAGATGTCGCAAGAAAGATTAGAGAAAAAGATGAAGAAGTCATCATCATGTTCGCCACAAATTTAGCGAAATATGCAACAAACGGCTATGAAGTAGACGCTATCGACTTTGTCTTAAAACCATTATCATATGCTTCATTCTATTTAAGACTCGAAAGAGTCATGAAAAAGTTAGGCAAAAAGAACGATAACTTCATCGTCGTACCTAATGAAGGTGGCTTTAATAAAATAGCGACAAACAACATTTTATATGTCGAAGTAATCTCTCATGACATCATCTTCCACTTAAAAGAAGGCGATGAGATTACCACAACCGGCACTTTAAAAAAGTTCGAAGAACAATTAAGAAAGCAGTGGTTTATAAGATGTAATTCATGCTATTTAGTCAACGCGCATAATATTAAGCGCGTAGAAAAACTTGACATCCAATTAGCAAACGACGAAGTTATTGCTATATCACATCCAAAGAAAAAGGGATTTATGGAAAGTTTCAAGAAGTACATTATGGAAGAAGGTAACTAGCGTATGGATCTTAAGACTTTACTCACAATGTTCATCTCTTTTACAGTCGAAATTCTTGTGGCGTCTGTTCTTTTAATCAAGCATCGACTTACTTTTAGATTTAAACCATACATTTCTATTCCTGTTGGTTTATTAATTGCCTCCAGTGGCGCTGTCGTTAATATCATTGGTTTGCATAACTTTGTCAAACCAGAACAATGGAATGAATTCCTTAATATTGCCGTTTATACAATTCCAATTTTCACCATCTATGGTGGCTTGTTATTCGCCTATAAGATTAAACCATTAAGTTTGATGTTACTTCTTTCCGTGGCCTATACTTTCCAACATATGGCTTATCAAGTCGGTGTCCTTGTTTTGGACACAGGTTTAGGTGGTAAGATTTTCCAAGCCTTATACAATGAATCAGAAGCAATTGCAGTAATTGTTCATAGATTCAATATTATTTATAACTCGATACTTTATACCCTTAAAACAGGTGTATTTGTGGCTTGCTATTTCTTAATCGCTAGATACTACGTTAAGTATTCAAAATACATCATTAGTAAATTAATGATTATCGCTTTAGGTATTGTTGTTTACCTTGTTGTCAACGTCGCTAACGTGTATGTTGCCCAACATCTAACTTGGGATGCAAAACTAAGAGGCATCCTCGCAGGTACCCTCATTATCTTCTGTATCTTATTTGATGTTCTTGTCGTGGGCGGTTTCCGTGTCGTGGAACATCGTCAAGAAACAATGATTATTAAAGCCACTCTTAATTCTAAAATTAGACAACAAGAGATGATGGAAAATAACATTAACTTCATCAACATGAAATGTCATGACTTAAGAAAAGAATTAAGAAGATTAAAAGCTAAAAAAGGCGAATTAACTGATGAAGACTTCTGCTTATTAGAAGAATCTCTTAACTTCTACGATAGTTCTGTTAAAACAGGTAATGTTAATATCGACGCTTTGATTCAAGATAAACTTATCTACTGTAATTCTATGGGTATTGAATTCACTTCTCTCGTAGACGGGGATGCCTTTAAAGAAATGGCTTCTAGTGATGTTTACTTCTTATTAACCAACATCATTGATAATGCGATTGAGGCGACAGAAGCTATTCAAGAAAAAGAACATAGAGTTATTTCATTAACTGCTTCTAGAAAACATGGCATGCTAATGATTGAAGAAACTAACTACTATCATGGTGAACTAGTATTCAATAATGATGGATCAATAAAAACCACTAAACAAGAGAACAAAAAATACCATGGTTTTGGCACTAAGTCGATTGCCTATATCGTTAAGAAGTATAATGGCACGATGGACTATGAAACAAAAGACGGTATCTTTAGACTAAAGATAGCGATGTAAAACCTATAAAAAAGAGCGCGATTAAAAATATGATAATCGTGCTTTTTTGAAGTGCACAAATATAAGATTACGTATAAATGTTATAAGGTTATGAATTATCTATTTTTTATTATCTTTTTCTTTTCTATAGTAATTGCGAATTAGGAATACTTTGCCAATTTTTGCCACTTCTTTACGTTTGCGTTGTGCGCATTTATTAACAAGGTTTCCACACACAAAGAGTATTTGTTAAGTGAGAATCTTTTGATCTCCCTTAATGAAACACACAATGTTTTTTAGGAAAGGAAAAATATAATGAAAACTAAAAAAGCATTACTTCCAGTCTTAGCGAGTGCTTTGTTACTCACGATGGGTCTTGCCGCATGTAACAATTCCACACCAGCTAGTAATCCAGGTTCCTCATCTGGAGAGGCTGAAGAAGTCAAAATTGAAATCACCTCTGAAGGTGGTAAAAAAGAAATCCAAGTCGGTGAAACATTACAACTTACCGCGAGTGTTGAAGGAGTTACTTGGTCCACAAAGAGTACAGACATCGTTTCTGTTTCTGAAACAGGTTTAGTCACCGCTCTTAAAGATGGTTCTGCTAGAATCACCGCTAAGAAAGATGGCTATGCTAATGGTTCCTTCACAGTCACAGTCTTAAAGGCTCCAGATAGAGAACCAAATTATTCTTTACGTTTAGAAGAAGCTGAACACTATGATCCAGATGATTTCTGGGGTATGGACTTATCTGCTTATGGTATGGGCGTAATGGGCCCAGGCGATAGCCCAGTTGAAGACAATGGTGGAAAGACCGATGACGGCACATCCTTAGGTTGGTTACAACAAGGCTGTAAAGAAACAATGACATTTACATCAGATAAAGCCGTTAAGGTCGAACTCGGTGTCACAATGGCTTATAACGCCGAAATGAACTTAGAAGGTGTTCTTTCTGTTAAATTCAACGGTAAAGAAATCTCTATGGCGGGCAGATCAGTTCCTGGTCCATCCGATGGTGATACAAATAACTATTATGAATTCAGTACCGTTTCATTCGGTATGGTCGACTTAGTCGCTGGTAATAACGTTTTAGAAATCGAAATGTTAGCCCAAGGTCCAAATATGGACAAAGTCGTCATCTTCACAACTGAAACATTACAAATTAAATCAGTTCCTGCTCAAGCGAAACCAAAGATTGAAGTCGTTGAAGCAAATTTAGAAGTCGTTGTTGATAGTGAAGTTTCTATCCAAGTTAAAGATAACTTAGCCGGTGTTACATTTACATCCGCTGATGAAACAATCGCTACAGTTTCCGCTGCTGGTGTCGTTAAAGGTATCAAAGCTGGTAGAACAACAGTTGAATTAACAAAAGAAGGTTATAAGAAAGCCACAGTTAACGTCACAGTTAAAGCTAAACCAGTTGCTGGTCAAGTTATCCTTGAAGCCGAAGCCGGCGAAATCGTTGGCGGTAGAGTTGAAAACGATAACAATTCCAGTGGTGGTGCCCGTGTTGGCTATTTAGCCGCTGATACATCCTTAACATTAAAGACCACACTCGAAGAAGCTGGTGAATATACAGTCTCTATGCTTGCATATTCCAATAACGTTTCTGACTGGAGTGGATATCCAAATGTTACTGCTGATGAATTAGATTTATCTTCATGTATGACATTCAAAGTCAACAACGTTGATGTCGCATTAACAGGTAAAGTCCTTCCAGGAGGCCCATGGGGCAACTATGTTGAAGTTAACTTTGGTGATTTCAACCTCGTTAAAGGTGAAAATACATTCGCATTTGCCTTTACCGCTCAAGGTCCAAATATTGACTACGTTAAATTAGTCGATAAGAATGCTCCTCAAGGTGGTGATCCAGTAACACCAGATCCAGTTGTTGAAAAAGTTACTGTTTCCTTCGACGCCAATGGTGGTACAGGCGAAATGGCCCCTGTCAAAGCCGATAAAGGTGAATTCACATTACCAGCTAACGGTTTCACCGCTCCTGCCGATAAAGAATTCGGTGGTTGGGAAATCACAGTTATGGTTTCTTTTGGTCAATGGACATTCCCACAAACCCAAATTAAACAACCAGGCGAAAAAATTCAATTAACTGAAGATATTACAATCAAAGCTAACTGGAAAGCTATCATTGAAAAGACAACACCAGTTGACTTAACAGATGCCTTCTATCTTGAAGCTGAAGATGGCGTATTGGGTGGTGAAGCTAGGGTTGAAACAAACAATACAACCGCTCACGGCACAGGTTCTGTTGGCTATATGTCTAAAGGTGCATCTATTACATTAAAATTTGATGCTTCTGCAGCAGGCAACGTTAGATTAGTTCTCATTGGTAGTTCTGCTAGTGCTAACTGGCAAGCACAACCAGTCGAATACTATGATCAAGGTTTAGCCGATACAACATCTATCAAAGTCAATGACACTGAAGTTTCCTTAACTCGTAAAGGTTTCTTAGGCTCAGATGGTTCCACAATGACACAAGTCGACTTAGGTGAAGTCGCAGTTAAAGCTGGCGTCAACGAAATCGTTGTTACCGCTCTTGCTCAATCCGCAAACTTCGACTGCTTCGCAATCCTTGGCGGCTCAATTACAGTCAGCGCTCACGTAGAAGCATAATTAACACTATTTAGAAAGGATAGAGGGCTTGGTTTTAAGAGGCTGGGCCCTCTAACTTATACACTTATGAAGAAAAAACTATTATTTCCTATCGTTGCGGCTTCCTTATTAATGCTAGGAGCCTGTAATAACGCTCCTGCTCAATCTGGTTCTAATTCATCTGAAGGACCAGCCGTAGAAACCGCTAGAAAGATCTTAAAAGCTTCATTATCAAAAGATACTGTTGAAGCTGGTATTAAAAGCAAAGTTATCACCGATGTAGAAGGCGTTTCATATCGTAGTGATAACGAAGATGTTGCTAAAGTTGATAAAGATGGCAATATCACCACAGATGAGCCAGGTATGGCCCATATTACTGTTAGCAAAGAAGGCTATTTCGATAGAGTGTTAAAACTCTTCGTTGATGAATATGACACACTTGATTACCTTGTTGAAGGTTTTGAATTCGGTCCTGCAATCGTAGGCGTGAAATTAAACTTCGAAGGCAAAGTTAAAAAGGGAGATTTACAAGGTAAACAATTTGTTGTCAAAACAAATAGAAGTAATCGTACAGTTAAATCCGTTGATTTATGTGACCAAGAAGGTCAAATTATTGATGCTGAAGAATCCAATTATGTCCGTATTTCATTAGAAATGCGTTACAGTGGCTGGGGCCCAACTGATGGTGCTTCATGCTTCACCTACGCTAATAGTGTTAATAACTGGACAAATGGTATTACTGTTGAAGCGCAATTAGCCAGTGGTCAAACACTTAAAGTGGGTGACGATGAATACACAAGTTCATTCAAATTCAACACTATTAGATCAAGAATCGTTTTATCCACAAGAGATTGGGGCGAAGCTAAATCACATACCGCTGAAGGATACACCTTAACTTATAAAGAATATCAAACAGATGCTCTTAGAGAAGATGGTGTCTTAAATCCATTAGTTATTTGGTTACATGGTATGGGTGAAGGTGGTACAGATCCAGATATCGCTTTATTAGGTAACGACGTCACTGCTTTAGGCGAAGAAGAGATTCAATCTCACTTCATTAAAGGCAAACAAAAAGGTGCTTATGTGCTTGCCGCTCAAACACCAACATATTGGATGAATAGTGGTACAGGTTCCATCAATGGCGGTGTTGGTCACTCCATCTACACAAAATCATTAAAATCATTAATCGATAAATATATCGCTGATAATGGCGATATCGATACAAACCGTATTTATGTCGGTGGCTGCTCTAATGGTGGTTATATGACCATGGAAATGGCCGTTACTTATGGCAACTTCTTTAGAGCGTTCTATCCATGTTGCGAAGCTTATAGTGATTCCTTTGTTACGGAAGAAGATATCCAAAAATTAAAAGACTTACCAATGTGGTTTATTCACGCCGCTAATGACACAACCGTTAATCCAGAAAACTTTACATTAGCGACCTATAAGAGATTAAAAGATGCTGGTGCAAAAGACGTTCACCTTTCATACTTCGTGGATGTCCGTGGTACGGATGGCAATCCTCAAGGTAATAACTACCAAGGTCACTATTCATGGATTTATATCTTCCGTGATGAAGTCGCTTTAGATCAAGCTGACTACAATCACATCGTTGCTCCATCAACCGAAGCAGTTAAAGATGCTCAAGGTAACACTGTCAACTTATTTGACTGGATGGAAGCAATGAAATAAAAATGTGTGGAATTAGAGACTTAATTTCATAAATCCTTTCTCAGGGGAGGCGCTTAGTACATGGGCGTCTCTTTCTTTTGGAAACAACTTATGAAATGAAAATGACAGTTTATGTAAGTTAGTTTTATTATTATTAACAATATGTTAATCTAATACTGCAATTAAAAAATATTTGATAATACTTCAAATAAGGAGATTTTTTATGGCAAGAAAATATCAAGACATCCTTGATAAATTAACCTTGAAAGAAAAGGCTAGTTTAATCAGTGGTAAAGACTTCTGGCAAACAGTCAATATTGATAGAGTTGGTATCCCAAGCGCTTTCCTTAGTGATGGCCCTCATGGGGTGAGAAGACAAGCCGCTGCGGCGGACCATTTAGGTTTAAACGCTTCTATTCCAGCGACAAGTTATCCAACTGCAGCCACAATGGCGAATTCCTGGGATCCAGAATTAGGCGAAGAATTAGGCCAAAGATTAGGTCAAGAAGCCGCTGTTCAAAAAGTTAATATTCTTTTAGGCCCAGGCCTTAATATGAAAAGAAGTCCACTATGTGGACGTAACTTTGAATATTTTTCTGAAGATCCATATTTAGCGGGCAAAATGGCCGCTGGTTATGTTAGAGGTATTCAATCTAATGGTATTTCCGCTTGTGTTAAACACTTCGCTTGTAATAACCAAGAAGAAAACAGAATGACTCTTGATAGCATCGTTGATGAAAGAACATTTAGAGAAATCTATTTGACCGCTTTTGAAATTGCTGTTAAAGAAGGTAAAACCAAGAGCATCATGTCATCCTATAACTTAATTAACGGTAAGTTCGCTAACGAAAACGAACACTTATTAGTGGACATTCTCCGTAAAGAATGGGGCTATGATGGCTTAGTGGTCACTGACTGGGGTGGCAATAACGATGGTGTTGCTTCTTTAAGATGTGGTAACCAATTAGAAATGCCTGGTACTCCAGATAGACCAGAAGTTGTCATTAAAGCCATTGAAAATGGTGAATTAGAAGAATCTGTTTTAGATGATTGTGTTGATAAATTATTAGAAACAGTGTTTGACACTATGGAAAACGGTGTTAATAAAGCTCCTGAAAAATTTGATGTTGAAGAGCATCATGCCGCCGCCCAAAGATTCGCGGAAGAAAGCGCAGTTCTTTTAAAGAACAATGGTGTCCTCCCATTAGCGAAAGATAAGAAAGTCGCCTTTATCGGTGATTTCATGTACTTACCAAGATATCAAGGCGCAGGTTCCTCTATTGTTAATCCAACTAAATTAGATAACACAATTGATTTATTACCAAATTCTGGTTTTGAAATCGTTGGTACTGCGAAAGGCTTTGATAGATACGGTAAGAAAAAGAAGAAATTACGTAACGAAGCCATTGAACTCGCTAAAAAGGCTGATGTTGTGGTCATGTATCTTGGTTTAGATGAAGTGACTGAAGCTGAAGGCTTAGATAGACAAAATCTACACTTAGAAAACAATCAATTAGAATTAGTCCAAGATATTAAGGCTTTAGATAAAGAAATCGTTATTGTCTTATCATGTGGTAGTGCAGTTGAAATGCCATTTATCGATGACGTATCCGCTGTTTTACATTGCTACCTTAACGGTCAAGCGGGTGCACAAGCAGCCTTAAATATCCTCTCTGGTAAAGTTAATCCTTCTGGCAAATTATCCGAAACTATCCCATTAGCGTTAGAGGATGTGGCTAGTAGTGATAACTTCCCAAGCCATACAAGAACAATTGAATATCGTGAAGCATATGGTATTGGCTATAGATATTTTGATATCTCACAAACACCAGTTAGATTCCCATTCGGTTTTGGCTTAAGCTATACAACATTTGAATATAAGAATCTTGTTGTTGATAATAGCGGTGTCAAATTTGAAATCACAAATACCGGTAAAGTTGATGGTAAGGAAATCGCTCAATTATATGTCGGCTTAAAAGGTAGCGCCATTATTAGACCTACTAAAGAATTAAAAGGCTTTGTTAAAGTCTTCTTAAAAGCGGGCGAAACTAAGAAAGTTAGTATCCCATTCGACGATAAGACATTTAGATATTTCAATACCGCGACAAATAAGTGGGAAATTGAAAATGGTGTTTATGATTTATATGTTGCCGCTTCTGTTGATGATGTCCGTTTAGTGGGTTCAATTAGTCAAATTGGTACCACAAATATAGTGCCATATAACAAAGAAGATTTACCACATTATTTTGAAGGTAAATTAAGAGATATTCCAGATGAAGAATTCAGAACCTTATTAGGCCATGATATTCCTAACGGCGCGCTTCCTTTCTATAAGAAAAATAGAATGGTTATCGACTATAACACCACATTCAGTGAATTACGCTATTCTAAGCGCTGGATTGGCCGTTTAGTGGGTAAAGCTATTCCTTGGTTCACAAGAGTGCTCCGTAAGATGGGTAATCGCGTTTTAGCGAATACATTAGTCATGGGTGTTGTCCATCAACCAATGAGAGGTATGTCTAGATTCTCTGGTGGTGGTCTCCGTATGAGTCAATTAGATGGCTTAATCATGATCTTTAATGGTCACTTCTGGAAAGGCTTACATCACTTCAATAAAGAAGGCCGCAAGTACAAGAAACTTGCCAAAGCGGAAAAGAAAGCCCAAAAAGAAGCCGAACAACAAAAGCAATAAATTAGAAGAGTCGCAAATTGAAGTGAACCCATTATGTTGGACTGAAATGTTTCAACAATCATATCACTTC
>CAMVBL010000006.1 GCA_947165725.1 uncultured Caryophanales bacterium
CGCGAGCTGGGTTCAAAACGTCGTGAGACAGTTTGGTCCCTATCTGTCGTGGGCGCAGGAAGTTTGATAGGATCTGTCCTTAGTACGAGAGGACCGGGATGGACATAGCAATGGTATATCGGTTGTCACGCCAGTGGCATGGCTGGGTAGCTACCTATGGAATGGATAAACGCTGAAAGCATCTAAGCGTGAAGCCAGCCCGAAGATGAGACTTCCCATTCGAAAGAAGTAAGACCCCCTGAAAGTTACAGGGTTGATAGGTTAGAAGTGTAAGCATAGTGATATGTTCAGCTGACTAATACTAATAGGTCGAGGACTTAATTTCTTAAGATTTTTAATCGAATCCCAAAAGTAAAATTTAAGTTTTATTATTAACAAGAAAGCTAACATGTGGTAATATTCAGTTTTGAGAGAATAATTTCTCTTATAAAAAAGTCTGGTGGCGATGGCGCGGTGGACACACCTGTTCCCATCTCGAACACAGAAGTTAAGCACCGTAGTGGCGAAGATATCCGTAAGGACAAAATAGCGAGCCGCCGGGCTTTTTTATTTTATCTAGTTATTTACATAACATTGATTTAATCAATATCTCTTGATAGACTTAAAATGACTATTAGGAGATTTTTTATGAAAAAAGTTGCAGATATTTTAAGAGCCAATATCTTAATATTCTTCGGAGCGCTCTTATTCTTATTATTCGTTAACTATTTAGCGGGAGCCGGCACAGTGTTGGCTGCAGGTATCATTGCCACTGTAATTTCACTTTATTACATTGCTATTGGCATTTTAGGTATCTTTATTGGCAATAAGTTAAATAAGAAAGTATTTGATGTTATTTCCGTTTGCTTATTTGTTTTCTTCATCTTCATCGGTAATATCTTTAGTATTGTCGATGTCGCTGAAGCTGTGGCAGATGGCACCAGAGTTGGACCAACAGCCTGGATCGTTGCTATATTCGGTATGCTTGCTTCTTTAGCGTTATTAGTTTTCTATCCAATCGCTAAATTCACTAATAAGAGTGGATTAAAGAATCTTACGTATTTATTCGCTGGATTATTCACCTTATCTTTATTAACAAACATCTTATTCGACTTCCAAGGCTTTGCGATTAATTTAGGCCAAATCCCATTCATGTATGTCGCAGTCTACGCATTATTCGCTATCTATCTTTTTGGGTCATTAGAAAATGGTGATGCTCCTGCTAAGGAAGAGCCAAAAGCTATCGAACAAAAGGAAGAAGAAAAGCCAGAAGAACCTGCTCCTAAAGAAGCTCCTGCTGAAGAAGCTGAATAGTTAATATTCACATTTATCATAATAGAAAGCCGCAAGGCTTTTTATTTATGCTACAATAGTGATATGAACATTAATTTAATACCTTTATATAGTTTCCTTTCTAAAAAGGAAGATAAGATCCAAAAAGAAGACCTTTTGTTTGTTGATGAAATCAACAATTATTTGATGAATGACGATTTAATCGTGCTAGAGAACGCTAAGGAGCCGATTTTTAACATTATCCTTATCGGTTCAGGCGGAACAGAAAATCTCTTCTTAAAACGCCTAAAAGACTTACCAGAGCCACTAGTCATTTTATCAACATCAAGAAACAATTCTTTACCAGCTTCTTTAGAGATTAAAACTTATTTAGAAAATCACAATAAACTCTGTTTCTTATTAGTGGGTGATGAAAATCACATTGCTAATATGATTAAACATATCGCCACGATTATTAATGCTTATAACAACGTTAAAGATAATCGCTTAGGTTTAATTGGAAATCCTAGCAGTTGGCTTATTGCTTCTCCAGTGGAACCAAAGATGATTTATCAAAACTTTAAGCAAAATATTGTGAAGATCAAGATGAAGGAACTTGAAGAATTAATCGAACAAGAAGAAAAAGAAATGCTCGATATTAATGTTGTTCCTCACGCTAAAGAATTCATCGCAAAAGCGGAATCTCGTGATGATTTACAGTTCTCTCTTGTGATCTATAACGCTCTTAAAAAGTTAATAGCGAAATATCAATTAAATGGGTTAACAATCCGTTGCTTTGATATTCTTAAAAAATACAAACAAACAGCATGTCTTGCCTTAGCGATGCTCAATGAAGAAGGCATTACAGCGGGCTGTGAAGGTGATGTACCTAGCTTAGTTACTATGCATATTGTTAATTCATTAACAAATCGCAGTTCTTTCATGGCAAATCCATCAAAATTCAATTATGAAGATAATTCCATCATGCTCGCGCATTGCACAGTTCCACTTAATATGGTCACTTCATATAAGTTAACAACTCATTTTGAAAGTGGGTTAGGAATTGGTGTGAAAGGTGAATTACCAGAAGGTCGTATTACCTTATGTAAAATCGCGCCTGATTACAGCTTAGAAAATACCCTCTGTATCCCCGCAAATTTAAAAGAGAACCTTTCTCTTGAAGGATACTGCAGAACGCAAATATCGGTTGCGTTAGGGGAAGAAGGACTTCTTGAAATCTTGAAGGCCAGCTTTGGCAATCACATCATTGTTTCATATGGTGATGTCTATCAAGATTTCCTTCCTTTACTCTCTTTATTAAGACGATAATGTTTACTTTTTCTCGACAATGTTAGTAATTTTCTTCTTCATTGTTTGACATAACTACGTTTACTATGTAAAATAACACTGCTTTATGGAAAAGAATACGAATACCCAAGTTTATTATCACACACAGGATATCAAAGACGCGACCAGGGTTGCTGCGCTTGCATGCTATGGTGTCGTTGATATCGCCAGACGCGAAGATACTCTTCGTGCTGACAAACGCATTAAGAAAGGAATTATCGAGGATCAAGCGATTTATGTGAAGAAATTCGCAAACCGCACCTTTACCGTCGACGTTTATTTAGTGCTTTCTAACGAAGTTAAAATTACCGAAGCTCTCGTTGAATGCCAAAAAACAATTATGTACCAACTCAATAAAAAATTTAATAAATCCTGCACAGGTGTAAACGTCTTTGGTGAGCAACTATCCTCTCACTAATACATATGAGAACATTAAACGGACAGACTTTAAAACAGCTTCTTATTTCAGGAAGCAATAATTTATATAACCATTATCCAGAAGTGGATGCTTTAAACGTTTTCCCAGTCCCAGATGGTGATACTGGTATGAACATGAACTTAACATTAACTTCCGGTAGTAAAGAAATCCAAAATAGAAGCGATGAAAACGCTTATGAAATTAGTAAAGTTTTCTCTCGTGGCTTATTAATGGGCGCTAGAGGTAACTCTGGTGTTATTACTAGCCAAATCTTCCGTGGCTTTTCTAAAGGTTTAGATGGTTTAGAAGAAGTTAACGCTTTAGCGTTCTCTGCTGCTTTCCAAAAAGGTGTTGAAGTGGCTTATAAAGCCGTTGTTAATCCAGTCGAAGGTACAATCCTTACAGTTATTCGTGAATCAAGTCAATTCCTCGCGGATAACGTCAAAGATAACATGAGCATTGAAAAGTGCTTAGATCTCATGCTTCAAGAAGCAAGAGAATCCTTAAAGAGAACTCCAGAATTATTACCAGTTTTAAAAGAAGCTGGTGTCGTTGACTCTGGTGGTACTGGTCTTATCAGAATTTTAGAAGGTATGAGAATCGCCGCTGGTGGTGACTTCGTTGAAAGAAGCCAAGCTACCGCAACAGAAGCGCAAAACTCTACTGAAGAAGGCGAAGAAGAAGGATATTTATTAGAATTCGTCTTGAAATTATTAAAAGAAAAGAAAGCCTTCAACGAAAATAGATTCTCTAACTTATTATCCACAAACGGTGATGACTTAGTGGTCAATGTTAAAGATGATTGTGTTAAAGTTCACATCCGTGTTCTTAACCCAGGTGATATCTTAAATTACGCTCAACAATTTGGTGAATTCTTAAAGCTCAAATTAGTCAATCTTAAAGTCGGTGAATCCGCTGAAGAATTAGACTTCGAAGAGGAAGAGGAAGCCAAAGAAAAAACCGAATATGCAATGATTAGTGTTTCTGCTGGTCAAGGCATTGAAGATTTCTTAAAAGAAATTGGTGTTTCCGTCGTTGTTAAAGGCGGTCAAACCATGAACCCAAGTAGTGAAGATTTCGTTAGCGCTATTAAGAAAGCTAACGCTCATAACGTCTTCATTTTCCCAAATAACTCAAATATCGTCATGGCGGCTTCTCAAGCTTGCGATATGGTGGAAGATGCTGATACAAATGTCTACGTCATTCCAAGTAAGACAATTCCTCAAGGAATTAGCTCCGCGATTATGTTTAATCCAGAAGCTGATCCAGAAGAAAACTTCCGCTCCATGAAAGCGGCCTTAAAGAACGTCAAATCTGGTGAAGTCACATTTGCTATTAGAGATACCGAAATCGGTGGTGTAAAAGTCAAAAAAGACGATTTCATTGGCATCTTCGAAAAAGATATCGTTGTTGATAATCCAAACAAGTTAGAAACATTAATGACCTTACTTGAAAAGATGATTGATGAAGATTCAAGCATCATCACAATCCTCGTTGGTCAAGATGTTAACGATGAAGAAATGAACCAAGTATCTGAATTAATTGCTGAAAAATTCTCTGACTTAGACTTAGATATTAGAAAAGGTGATCAACCAGTTTATTCCTTCTTAATCGGTGTCGAGTAAACTAATAAATTCTTAAAGATAAAGACCACAAAAAAGTGGTCTTTTTTCATATTTTAATATATTAAAAATGGTGGCATAATATAAGTGAACAAAACCGAAAGGAAAAGATATGAAAACTAAAATTAAACTCTTTTTTGCGCTTTCAGCCACCGCTTTACTTTCTTTAACTTCATGTGGTAACGCTAAGTATGCTGAAGAAACAGACGAAGCAATTATTAATCAGTTAGAAGTCGTCAATCGTGAAGATGGCGTTTATGGTAACATCTATCTTCCAACTGAAATCGAAGGCGCTACTGTGACTTGGAAAAGTAGCAATCAAAAAGTCATCGATGCTAAATGGAATGGCGATATGGCTCCAGGCATTGTCCATAGACAAGGCAAAGACACAACCGTTAAATTAACTGCTGTTATTGATAAAAACGGCACCAAGACTCAATATGAACAAGAAGTCAACGTTAAAGCCGCTGCTCCTGAAATCGCTGATGAAGATTATCAAGCTTATTTATTTGGTCACTTCGTTGGTGAAGGGCACGGCAAAACCGAAGGTGGTCAAAAGATTGCCACTGGTGAACAAATGTTCTTCGCTCTCGCTGATGTTGGTGAAGGCTTGAAGTTCAAAGATATGAACGGCTCCACAATGAATAACTTAAAACCAGTCTTATCCAGCAAGATTGGTGAAAGAGGTGTTAGAGACCCATATATCTGCCGTTCACCTGAAGGTGATACCTTCTATTTAATCGCTACAGACTTATCAGTCTATACTAGAGGCGGTTGGAACAATAACGCTAATCAAGCCACTAAAACAGGTAGTCACTCCATCATCCTCTGGGAATCTCATGACTTAGTCAATTGGACCGAAGAAAGATTAATTGAAGTCGCTGCTCCTAACGCTGGTATGGCTTGGGCTCCTGAAATGATCTATTGTGAAGAAACTGGTTCATATTACATCTTCTTCTCTTCTACAGTCATTGATGATGTGAGCAAAGGTGTTAACGCTAAAATCTTAGAAAGAGATTGTGTCTATTACACAACCACAAGAGACTTCCGTCACTTTAGTGAAACTAAAAAATTCATCTCCAATATTAAATATCAAGACAATATCAAATCAAGAAACGAAAAAGACAACGATGCAATCAATAATGATTATCGTAAAGTTATTGATGGTTCTGTGATGAAGATTGGTGAATATTATTATAGTGCCTGTAAAGATGGTGGCAATAACGAAGAAGGCGGCGGCATCAGAATTCAAAGAACAACATCCCTTCTTCCTCAAGAACAAGAAAGACCAGATGGCCTTTATGAAGAAGCTGTTCAATGGGAATTCGTTCAAAACTTAGCCGATGTTGGTTTCAAAGCTGAAGGTAGAGACGCTACCAATCAATGCTTAGAAGGTCCAGAATGGTTCTACCTTAACCAAGCAGATAGAAAGGATCCAAATGTTCCTGAAATCGGCTTAATGGCGGACTTCTATGCCAATACAAGTATTGGTTACATTCCATGGGCCACAACCGATGTTGAAGATATCAATAATGCTAATGGTTCTTGGAGACAACTTGCTAAGAATACAGAATTCAGTTGGGACTCTCAAACAAAACGTCATGGTACAATCCTCAGAATTACTGAAGAAGAAGCCAATAGACTTAAAGAAGCATATCCAATTGCTAAATAATAAAGAACAAGGGAACCTTTAAAGGTTCCTTTTTTGTTGCTATAAAGTATTAAGGAAAATGGATCATACTAGAACACATAGTAGTGATTCTTGACTTTAAACACATAAATCTAAATTTACGATATAAAAAAAGAAAAATGCGCGACTATCGTTGTGTTTTAATTTTGTATAAGCAAAATGTCATCGTAAGGAGATTGATATATGAGAAAAAGGAATTTGCTTGTTTTATCATCATGCGTTATTTCATTTTGCTTAGCGGCTTGTAGCAACAAGAACAGCGATTCAAGTAATGAAGTAAAAGAAGATATCCCTGAAACACAAAAGGCTGATCGAAGCAGTTTGAAATATGTTTCAGAATTAGATAGTTATAAAAAAGATGACTGGAAAGGCCATTGGATTTGGGCCACAAGTTGCTTTGAAGATAGCTATGTAGCGTTTAGAAAGACTTTTAATTTAAAAGAAACTGTTGGTTCTGTTAAAGCTCACATCTCTGCGGAATCTAAATATTTTATGTGGGTTAATGATGAACTAGTGACAATCGATGGCTCTTTAAAACGTGGACCAACACCATACGATTCATATTTTGATGAAGTAGAGATTAAGAATTTAAAACAAGGTGAAAACGTTATTGCCATCTTAGTGGCGTTTAATGGTAGAAGTGGAGATGGTTCCATTAATCCGACACTAGAAGATGAAGAAGGTATTGTCTCTTCTAAAGCGGGCCTATTATTTGAAATGCAAGCTGGTGATACTTTAGTTAAATCAGATAGTTCTTTTAAAGCTAAAAGAATTGAAGCTTATCGCAATAAAATAAATGGCGGAAAAGATTATGTTTCTTATACTCAATCATCTATGCTTGCTGAAAGAAATGTCTTCTATGACGCTAGAGCGGAAATTGGCGATTATACAAAAAGCAATTATGATGATTCTTCATGGGAAAGCGCTAAAGCTGTTGCCAAAGCAGGATATTTGCCATTTGGTGATTTATATTTAGCGCCAACAAAACCAATTAAGTTCCACGAAGTCGTAGATTTTAGCAATGCTAATGAATACGTTGGCAAAGCTTTGACGGAAGATACAACTCTTGCTTTAAAACTTCCAACTGACATCCAATTCTCTTGGGTTATTGATGTTGATGCAAGCGCTGGTCAAAAACTAACTTTCTATACTGATTCTTATCAATTTAATGATGGCTTACAATCTTTTAAAGACACTTATGTCACAAAAGAAGGTAACCAATATTATGAAAACTATCCTTGGAGAAGTGGATATACATTATTTATCGAAGCTCCTAAGGGTGTCAAATTCAATAAACTTGCTTATCGCATGAGCGAGTTCAATGGCGAACTTATGACTCCATTTACTTCTTCCGATGCTAACATTGATACACTTTGGAAGAAAGCGCAAAACACAGTAAGAGTGTGCATGCGTGATTCATTCATGGATTGTCCTGATCGAGAAAGAGGACCATATATGGGCGATGCTTCTAACCAAGTTGATGCCACATTATATTGCTACGATCAAGGCGGTTTAGACATGATTAAAAAATCAATCTTAGCGTGTGTTGGGTGGGTTAAAAACGATAATGCTATCCCAAGCCGTGCACCTAGTGTCAAACCACAAGAAATACCAAACCAATCATTAGCTTTCTTAACCAGTGCTTATCATTATTATGAACATTCTGGTGATAAGGAAACGATGACTTCTTACGCTAAAGCGGCAATTGAATATCTTAAATTATACAATATGAAAGACGGCCTCCCAGTTTATCGTGCTGGTAGTTGGACTTGGAACGACTGGGGTTCTTGTATTGATACTGATTTATTGCAAGTTGGATTCTATTATTATGCTTTAAGATTAACTAAACAATTAGTGGAAGACCTTAAGCTTAACATTGATATCTCTTTCATTAGTGAAAGAATGGCTTCTATGAAAGCAAATTATCACGATGCTTATTTCACTAACGAAGGTTTCAAATCATCATCTTCTAAATATATTGATGACCGCGCTAACGCATTATTGGCTCTTTCAGGTTTAGCCGAATCTTCTGACTATGAAACAATCATTAACGTTTTGACTAAAACTCGTGAAGCCAGCCCATTCTGCGAAAAATACGTTTTAGAAGCTCTTTGCTATATGGGTAGAATCGATTTAGCTAAAGAAAGAATGCTTCTTAGATATGATGGTATGATCAAAGATAGTAGGGACACCCTCTATGAAAAATTTGATCTCACTGATGGTACATTCAATCACGCTTGGACTAGCGGTCCAATCTATATCATCAATCGCTATATTGTTGGTCTTAAACCAACCAAAGCGGGATTTGAAGAATATGCTTTGACTTTGACAAATTTATTAGATTCGTTCAAATGTTCTAACTTTACAGTTAAAGGCAATATTGATATTGAATTAAAGAATAATAGTGGTGTTAAAACATTAACTATCACAAATATTGCCGCTAAAGGTGAAATTACTGTTCCTTCAAGCTTAGGAAATAATGTTTCCGTTAGTGGTGGTAACTTTGAAATCAAAGATGGTGAAAACGCTAAAATTGTGACCATCAATGAAGCCAAAGCATATACCTTAACTATTAATTAATAATTTATTTAGATTAAAGATTTATAAGACCGTTTTTACTAATTAGCGCTAAAAGAAAGTAAGTTTGCGCTACTTAAATTGTAAAAACGGTCTTTTTTCTAAAAAATTGAGGCAACTTAAAAAGGAGATTTTTTATGAAAACAAATTTAAAAGGCTTTGCTTTTGCTACACTTGCCCTTTGTGCCATTTCCTTATCGGCTTGTGGTGGCGCTGCTAAAGAAGCCAAAATTAAAGGTATTTATCTTTCCCCAGCCAAAATGTCATATAGCAATATGCGTCCACAATACAATTACTATTTGACAACATTCACCCAAGAAGAATTAACATTATTCGAAGATAACACATATTGCTTAATCGTTTCTTCCAGCCAATTCTCTGCTGTTGTTCTTGATGAAAACACACAAGATTTCTCTGGTAATGAAAGAGCCAATTATCTTTATAAGTTCTATGGGGAATGTGAATCCGCTGTTAACGATATTGATGAAGACTTATTAGATGTCCAATTAAAGAACGTTAATAGATACATTTCTTCTTACGATCAATCCTATTGGTTAGATACTGATAACTGGACCGAAGAAATGGGTAAAAAAGTCATTCCTCCAAAGGGTTATGACACCACAACTGGTACACCAATTCCAGATGAAGATGCTGATCCATGGACTGCTCAACAATATTTAGAAAGCAAGCAATTTGCCGCTCCTATTGAAATCACAGTCAACGTTAAAACTTATAGTTTTGATTTCGTAGAATTACAATTCGCAAGCAAATAATAAAATATGGATAAAAAGAGATTATTTGGTGGCTTAGGCGTAACCATAATCTCTCTTTCTATAATTGCTAGTTTTGGCACAAAATTAGCGTTTACCAGAGAGGGGGATGTCAACCTCGCCTTGCACATTGTCGCGCCAACCCAAAAAGGCGATGAATCAACACAATATTTTAAAAGCGACTACGAAAGTAAAGATGAAATGTATGCCGCTTTAAAAGATTACAACATTAAAGCCCAAGTAGAAGGCACTGTTCTTCTAAAAAACAAAAATAACGCTTTACCATTAAAATCTACCGATAAAGTGACATTATTAGGCAAGGCCAGCACAAATCCTGTTTATCATGGTGGCAGCGGTGGCCCAGTTTCCGCTCAACAAGTCAGTTTAGTGGATGCCATTAAAGAAGGCGGCTATTCCTATAATGAAGCTGTTAGTAACGCCGTTAAAGACGTTAATATCAGTCACGATAAATTTGGTAATATCGGTGAAGTAAGCGTCACTACCTATAATGGTGTGAGCACAAGCTTTGCTTCTTATAACGATGCCGCCATCGTTGTCTTAAAGAGATTTGGCGGTGAAGAAGGCGATTTGAACCATGGTTTACAAGGCCTTTGGGAAAAAGGCCCTGAAATTAGAGAATTAGCCCTTCATGATGAAGAAAAAGATGTCTTAAATCTCGTTAAGAATTCTGATTTTTCCAAGCGTATCGTTATTATCAATAGCGGCTATCCTATGGAACTTGAAGAATTAGATAACTATAACATCGATGCCGTTTTATGGATTGGTTATCCTGGAAGCTATGGCATGTATGGTGTGAGTGATGTCTTATTTGGCAAAGCTGATCCATCTGGCCGTTTAGTGGACACCTATGCTTCTAACTCTTTAAGCAGTGCGGCTATGCAAAATGCTGGTGATTTCAAGTTCAGTAATTTAACTGGCTTATACAAGAGAGAATACTTAATCTATGCCGAAGGCATTTATGTCGGTTATAAATATTATGAAACCCGTTATAACGATTGTATTTTAAATCAATATAACGCTGATAACGCTAAAGGTATTTATAATTCACAAGGCGGCAAATGGAACTACGCTGATGAAGTGACTTATTCATTTGGCGATGGTATGTCCTATGCCAACTTTACTCAACAAATCGAATCATTTGAATGGAATAAAGAAACCCATGAAGTAACCGCTAAAGTCAAAGTTACAAATAATGGTAATGATAATTATTCCGGCAAGAGTGAAGATGTCGTTCAACTTTATGTCCAACTTCCTTACGAAGCTGGCCAAGCCGAAAAGAGCGCCATTCAACTCGTCGATTTTGAAAAAACAAAAGGATTAAGTAAAGGCGAATCTGAAGTCGTCACATTAAATTTCTCCGACTATATGTTCGCCACTTATGACGCTAATGCCACAAATGGCGAAGATGTTTCTAAAAAAGGTTGCTACACATTTGATGCTGGCGATTACTACTTCGCCTTAGGTAATGGTGCTCATGATGCTTTAAATAATGTATTAGCCAAAAGAGGCGTCTCTGGCTTATATGACGCTAATGGTGAAGCAGTGACTGGTGACACCAATAAAGTCCAAGTCGTCAATTTAGCGGAGTTAGATAATAAAACATATGCAACTTCTCCATATACTGGTGTGGTTGTCTCTAATTTATTTGAAGATCGCGATATCAACTATTTCTATGAAGAAGATGTCGTCACCTATTTAACAAGAAGCGATTGGAATACTTTCCCAAAATCATACACTGATTTAGAAGCCACTGCAGAAATCAAACGCTTGATGGAAAACTTCTTATATGAAAAACCAAGCGATGCTCCTGATATTAAATCATTCAAGCAAAAACAAGATAATGGCATTAAGTTCATTGAAATGAAAGATGTTGAATTCGATGATCCAAAATGGGAAGACTTCATCGATCAATTATCCGTTGGTGAATTAGCTCAAATCACTGGTGACAAGATGGCAATGGATGCTATCAAATCCATTTCATTCCCAGCTTATTCTGGTGGTGATGGACCAGATGGTCACCAAATTAGTAATGTTCTTTATGTCAATGAAATCGTTGGTGCTTCCACCTTTTCAAAAGAATCCTTATATAACAGAGGCAAATTCTTTGGTGAAGAATCGCTCCACTTAGGTTTCAAACACATCTATGGTCCTGGCGCTAACATTCATAGAACTCCATATTCTGGTAGAAACTTTGAATACTATTCAGAAGATGCGACAATGTCCTATTTATGTGGTCAAGCCCAAGAAGCCGGCATGGTCGATAAAGGTATCGCCGGTATGATTAAACACTTCTGTGGTAACGATCAAGAAACAAACCGTCATGGTGTGGCAACATTCTTAGAAGAACAAGCTTATCGTCAAGGCCCAATGAAAGGCTTTGAAGGCGCTCTTACTAATGGCTCTTTAGGCACAATGACAGCCTATAACAGAATCGGTTGCATCCCAACCGCTGCTGATTATCAAACAATGACTCTAGTCCTTAGAAACGAATGGGGCTTTAAAGGCATTAATATGACTGACTCTAGCAAAGACGCTGCTTCCTATATGGGCACAGCCGATTGCTTACACGCTGGCACAAACCAATTCAATAACGATGCTGGTAGAGTTAGTGAAGCCAGTTCCTTAATCTCTAAAAATAAAGATGGTCACATCTGGCAAAAATTACGTGAAACCGCTCATTATTACTTGTATGCCATGAGCAGAAGTAATCACATCAATGGTTTAAGCGTTGACATAGTCGTTAAAGACTTTGTCCCATGGTGGAAACCAGCAACAGTGGCCGTTGATATTTCTTTAGGTGTCATCGGTGTTGGCTTTATCGGTTTATTCGTCTTCTTATCTCTTAAGAAGAAGAAAGGAGCAGAATAATCATGAAACTATTTAAAGATTTCTTTAAAGACAGATCATTAGGCTTCTATATTGCCTTAGTTAGCGCTTGTTTAGCGGTCGTAGTCGGCGTTGTCTACTTAGTTTGCTATTTATCAATCGCTACAGAAAAGATGGATCGCGTCTTTTCTATCATCACATTATTATTCGTGCTCTTTGGTGGAATAGTCGTCTTAGTTGGCGAACTCCTTAGAATCGAATACATCTCAATGGCTGGCCCAATCTTCATTAGTGTTGCCTTAGCTAAACATAGTGTGGAAGCGGCTTATCCAATTGCCGATATGGGAACAGGTGTCGCATTCTTTGGTGGTAACCAAACATTCGCTGTCCTATTCATCATTCTTATTGGCGTCGTATTTTTAGCCGCTTTAGTAAGTGTTTTCTTAAAGCACAACAAGCAAAGCTAAATTTGCGCATTAAATAGAAAAGGTTACGCTGCTTGGTTTTGATAAGTACGCGTAACCTCTTAATATACGTTACGAAAACACACGGAAGAAAATTTGTAAATTTTTAGTAACATTTAGTGTGTTGTTCACATGGAGGATTTATGAAAAAATTATTCACAACTTTATGTGTCTTCGCTGGCTTAATGCTCACAGCATGTGGAGGCACAAACGAATCCAAGTCCGCCGATCAAGGTGGCAAATCATCAGGTGATGCACAAAATACCGATTCCTACCAATTCGAAGGTAAATTAGAAGAAGGTGGTGGTTTTGCATCATTCACAGACGCTGCTTATTTTTTAAATTTAAGTGTCGATGGCAAAACTTCTTTAGACAAATATGCATTTGCCACTTATGACGCTAGCGATGCAGCAACAAATAGCTCCTACTCCGCTTCTTGGATGTCTGGAACATGGAAAGCCGTCCAAAAAGAAGGCGTTGACTGCTTACAAATCAAATTAGCGTTCGTTAACGAAGATGGCAGTGAAGAAGGCGCAAGCACATATTATGCTTACGAATCTGAAGGCGTTTATTCCGTTGAATTAACCCTCTCCATCATCAAAGGTCAATCTTTCACAAGAACCGTTGAAATGACTGGTCAAAAAGGTCAAAAATACGCTGATGCCAACGCATTCATCCAAGCTTATAAGAAAGAATTTGTTGAACCAACAAACATTCTTAAAGTCGAATCCAAAGCTAATGGTGGTGTGGCTTACTTCCAAGAAGATGGCAAAGTCTTAATCTATGTCGGCACCAATAACGTTGCTAGTGGTACATATGTTAAAACCGCTACTTCCTTAACACTCAAATTTGGTGAAACTGAAATTCCAGTTACACTTTCACAAACTGGTGGTACATTCACTTATAATTACGATTTAGCGGGTTATCAATCCATCGAATTAGTCTTCGAATTCCCAATCGCTGACTTTGCTAAACTCCCAGTCACTGAACAAGGTGGCGAAGGCGGACAAGGTGGAGAAGAACTTCCAGAAACAGCTCTCGTCCAATTAAAAGATGAAGAACACAATGCTACCTTAACATTCAATAAGGATAAAACATACGCAATCAGCATGGCGTTTGGTTCCTACGGTTCATTCGATGTCCAAAAAGGTACATGGAGCTTCGCTAACTATAAAGTGACCTTAACTCCAGAAAGCGGTGATGCTTACGACTCTTCAGTCGCTGATGGCAAATTTGTCGTTTCCACTCATATCACATGGGGCGGTGGCCAAGTCGATGCAGACGTTACTTTCTCTGCTGATCAAACCATTATTGGCAAATTCATGCAAGCCTAATTAATCAATAATTAAACTAAACAAAACAATGCCCTGAGATTATTGGCCTCGATTCATCGAGGTGAGAAGGAAAAAACAATTCTTACGGGCATTGTTTTTCCTTAATGTAAACTATGAAAAATATCTTTTTTCTTTTACCAATTCTTCTTTCTATGGCAATTGCTAGTGGAACCGCTAGTGATAGTAGTTCACCACAAAATGGTGACTTAATATATCTTGGTCAAAAAGATGAAGCCATGGCTTTTGATGGTGCCTGGCGGATTCTTGATAATAAAAAAACAAACACTGGTGAAGAAGGAATGTTTCTTTTGTGCGAACACCTCATTGGTAATGCCGATGGTAGTGGCGTTTATTTCCGCAATGAAAAAGAACCATCCGTTAATACATATACGGGTTCTGACGCTAAAAAATGGTGTGAAGATTTTTACAAAACTCACTTTGACGAAAACGAAAAAAGTTATATCCTTCCTACCTATAAATCAGATGAAGCTTTTGAAATAGATGCTGCTATTGGTTTTGGTGATAAAAAACCAAAAGTCAATTTTGACCCGGAAGAAAACATTCTTAACGGCGATCACATCTTTCTTTTATCCGCAGAAGAAGGAAGTAGTGAAAAATATGGTTTAGAAACCGCTGATAAGCGCATTGCTGGCTATAAGGGGGAAGCGGCTAGTTATTGGTTAAGATCACCGCATTCTCCTTCTTTCCCTATTGATGTTGGCATCGTTTTCTATATGGGATGGTTGATGGATTTTTATGAAAACCAAAACGATGTTTTTGGGACTGGGCCTATCCGCATGCGACCTGCTTTAAACTTGAGCAAAGAATGTCTTTCTTCGCTTAAGAAGATGGGCAATGATGAATGGTGTCTTGATAGCTCAGCTAGGGCACACGATTCTATTGATCGATCCGAACCAAAGCCTAATATTAGGGCTACTTGGATGGCTATCGGTCTAATAGCGATGTTGGTCTTATTGCTATTTCTAATTATAGGTTTACCAATATTAATAATATTGCTCGTTAGACGTAAAAGAAGAAAATTAAAAAAAGCGTAATTTTATAAGAAGGTTGCATGTTAGAAATATGTAGCCTTTTCTTTTTATGTTGTTGAAATGTAAAGTTATGCTGCAAATATTGGGTAATCAATATTATTTATAAATAATAATGTCATTCGGAGGAATGCTTATGAAATTAGTAGGAAAAATAATCGGCGCTAGTGTTTTTGCGTTATTAACTGTTGGTTTTGGTGTGGGTTCCGTAATTGCTAAACAATATGAACCACAACTCAATTTGGTTTTAAACGCCACAAATCAAAAGATTATTCCTGATCCAGATGCAAAAATTTATTATTGGACAGAATATCAAAGCGAAGAAGATTTAGTTAAACATGAGAAAGAATTATGTGAAAAAATTGAAGGTGAAGGTGCTTCTTTACTTTTCAACAAAGATGAAACCTTGCCTTTAAATAAATCATCCAAGTTTTCTTGCTTTTCCCATTCGTCAGTTGATTTACTCTATGGTGGTACTGGCTCAGGCCAAGTCTCTAGCCAAGACGCTGTTAGCTTAAAAGCGGCTTTAGAGGATCCAACTTGTTTTGGTGAAAAAGCTGTTAACCAAGAACTTTGGACATGTTATGTCAAAGGCCAAAAATATAAACGTGTCAACGCTAAAACAACAGGTGGTTCTCAAGAAGAATATCGCTTAAACGAAATGCCTTGGAGCGTCATCTCTAACTCCGCAAAAGAAGCGTTCAAAGACTATGGGGATGTCGCTTTAGTGGTCTTAGCTAGAAGTGGTGGCGAAGGTGCGGATTTACCAAGTAATAATTCTAAACTTACTGAATACTTAACAGATGGTGACTATTTAAGACTTTGTAAAGAAGAAGAAGAACTCTTTGAAAATATCAAAGCGCTTAAAGATAGTGGCACATTTAAGAAGATTGTTGTCTTATTAAACTCTTCTAATGCCTTACAAATCGACTTTGTCGATAAATATGATGTCGACGCTGTTTTATGGATTGGTGATGTCGGTATGACTGGTATTAACGCTGTCGCTGATATTTTATGCGGCAATATCGTTCCTTCTGGTCGTATTGTTGATACATTTTTAAAAGACAACCACAGTGCTCCAGCGATGGTTAATTTTGGTGCTTATGATTACAAAAATCAAGCCGATTATAACTGTGGTACTGCCCAAAGTAACTTAGATGCCGGTATTGGTAAATGCAACCAAAACTACGTCGTCTACCAAGAAGGCATTTATGTTGGTTATCGTTACTATGAAACTAGATATGAAGACTATGTCTTATCAAGAGGCAACGCTGGTGATTTTAAATATGACGATTTAGTGGCTTATCCATTTGGATCTGGCTTAAGTTATACCACATTTGAATATTCAAACTTCAAAGTCAGCGAAAATACTGATGATTTCAATGTGGAAGTCACGGTGAAAAATACTGGTAGTGTCGACGCTAAACACACCGTTCAAATTTACTATCAATCTCCATATACTCAATACGATATTGATAATGGTATTGAAAAACCTGCAGTTGCCATTTGTGGTTTTGATAAAAAGGCCATCAAAGCGGGTCAATCCGCTAATTATCAAATCAGCGTGCAGAAAAAAGATTTAGTTTCTTATGATGCTAATAACGCTAAAACATACATCTTTGAAGATGGTGATTATTATTTCACCGCTGGTAGAGATGCTCACGATGCTATCAACAACATTCTCGCTTTAAAGAAAAGCGAAGGTCTAAGCGTTGATTCTAATAAGATGACTGCTGCTGGCAACGCTTCTTTGGCAAGCAAATGGCACAACGATACATTTGATAAAACTACCTACGCTAAATCTTCAGTGACTGGTAAAGATATTACTAATTTATTTGATAATGCTGACTTAAATAAATATGAAGGTACAGCCAATCAAAAAATCACTTATTTAACAAGAAATAACTGGACAGGCACATTCCCAACCGCCACTGTCTCATTAAGTATTAATGATACTATGTGGGCAGATGGTTTAACTCATGAAGCAAATGGCCGTGCTGCTATAGTTGAAAAAATGATTCAAAAATATTATCCAGATGTTAATTCTTTACCAACAATGAACGCTGACAATGGCTTATCAGTAAGTGATTTAATCGATGTTGAATTAGACGATCCAAAATGGCAACAATTAGTGGAACAATGTTCCTATAATGAAATGATTTCTCTCATCAGCAATGGTTTCCATCAAACTCAACCAGTTGCAAGCATCAACCTTCCAGGCACATTAGATGAAAATGGTCCTCAAGGTTTTACCAAAGGCTTGATTGGTGGCAATAGTGCAATGTGCTATACCTCTGAAGATGTCATGGCCGCGACCTATAACTTAGATTTATTAAATGATATGGGTAAATGTATCGGTGAAGATTTCTTCCACGCTACAAGTAACGACGCTAATGCTTTCTATACTGGTATTTATGGACCAGGCGCCAACATTCATAGAACTCCATATTCTGGCAGAAACTTTGAATATTATTCAGAAGATGGCTTTGTCTCTGGCAAAATGGCGGCTAGTGAAGTACAAGGCATTCAATCTAAAGGCGTTTATGTCTTCACCAAACACTTCGCTTTAAACGATCAAGAAGAAGGCAGATACGGCGTTTCCACTTGGTCAAACGAACAAGCTATTAGAGAAATCTACTTAAAAGGTTTTGAAGGCTCAATCGTCGAAGGTAAAGGCTTAGGTGTCATGTCTAGCTTTAATAGAATCGGTGTTGTCTGGTCTGGCGCACATCACGGCTTAATGACTGGCATCTTAAGAGATGAATGGGGCATGAAAGGCGCGGCTATTACTGACTGTAGTGTTTCCGCTTCCTATATGCATAATGCCATGGGCGTTTTAGCGGGTCAAGATTTATGGGATGGTAATGGTACTTCCTTATTAAGTCCATATAGCAATAACCCAGCGGTTGTTCGCGCTTGTCAACAAGCCACTAAGCACATTGCTTATTCTATCGCCCATTCACGTGCAATGAATTTCGGTAATGCCACAATCAAAATTGTGGAACCTTGGTATATGATTGTTATATATTCCGCAATTGGTACTTTTGCCACTGCAACCTTAGGCTTTATCGCCTGGATAGTAATTACAGTCATTAAAAATAAAAAAGTTAAACAACAACAATAATGATAGTTAAAATAACCATCGGTGTCTCTAAAGAGACATCGGTGGTCTTTATCATCAAAGGAAAGGATTAATCGTATGCGAAAAATCATTAATTTAAATCAAGAATGGTTCTTTAGTAAACTCTCTTGTGACATTAAAGATGTTGATACAATTGAAAAAGAAAAAATTAATCTTCCTCACACTTGGAACGCATTTGATGGACAAGATGGAGGAATGGATTATTACCGCGGTCAATGCTGGTATCATAAACTCATTCAAATTGAAAAATTAAAAGATGATGAACTAGCATATTTAGAGTTTAACGCAGTTAATTCTTCTTGCGATATTTATATTAATAAAAAGAATGTTTTCCATCATGATGGAGGCTATTCTACATTTAGAGTCAATGTCACTGATTATATTAAGAATAACGCGATTGATCTAAATGTTTTAGTGGACAATAAAGAAAACGATAATACTTATCCTCAGACCGCTGATTTTACTTTCTATGGTGGTATATACCGCGATGTAAACTTAATAATCGTTAATAAAAATCATTTCGATTTAGATTATTTTGGTGGGCCTGGAGTTAAAATCACTCCACGTGTTCAAGGTAATAATGGTGTTTTAAGTGTCACCCCTTATATCGAAGGAAATGGCGAAGTGACAATTCAACTATTTGATCAAGAAGGTCATTTAATTATTGAAACTAAAGAGGAGAAATTCATCGTTGAAAACGTCCGTTTATGGCAAGGTTTAAAAGATCCTTATCTCTATAAAGTAGTGGTTCTTTTAAAAGACCAAAAAGGCCATGTTTTAGATGAAGTTAGTAAAAATATCGGCTTTAGATATTTCAGCGTTGATCATAATAAGGGTTTCTTCTTAAATGGAGAATCTTATCCACTTCGTGGTGTTTGCCGTCACCAAGATTTAAAAGATGTGGGTAACGCAGTTAAAAAAGAACATCATGACCACGACATGGCTTTAATTAAGGAAATCGGCGCGAACACGGTGAGATTAGCCCATTATCAACACGACGATTACACGCTAGATTTATGCGATAAATTAGGCTTAATTATCTGGGCGGAAGTGCCTTATATTTCTAAGCATTTAGATAACGGTAACGAAAACATCGAAAATCAATTAAAAGAATTAATCATTCAACAATACCATCATCCAAGTATTGTGGTCTGGGGTATTTCTAATGAAATAACGATGTTTAAAAAAGGTAGAAAAAAACAGTTCATGGAAGAGAATATCAAACTTAATAAGTTGGCTCATGAACTTGATGATACAAGATTAACCACAATGGCGTGCTTCTCCATGTGCGGTCCATTAAATAAAGTGGCTAAGATTACCGATGTCACTTCTTGGAACTTATATTTTGGTTGGTATGTGCCGTTTAAATTCTTGAATAAATTATGGTTTGGTTTCTATCGTTTATTTAATCATAAACGCTGCGTTGGTATGTCCGAATACGGCGCAGAAGCGATGATTAATTTACACAGTAATCATCCTCACGTTGGTGATTCCACAGAAGAATATCAAGCTGACTATCATGAATACATGCTTAATTTCTACGCCAAGAGGCCATATTTCTGGGCCACTCACATTTGGAACATGTTTGATTTTGGTAGCGACGGGAGAAATCATGGTGGTGACCCAGGTGTTAACCACAAAGGTTTAGTGACTTTTGATCATCAAACTAAAAAAGATTCATTCTATGTTTGTAAAGCTTATTGGAGCGAAGAACCATTTGTCTATATCGCTGGTAAGCGCTTCGCTAAGAGAGATAAAAAGAATATGGTGGTAAAAGTATATTCTAACCAAAAGGAAGTCTCACTTTATTCTAACGATAAATTAGTGGCCACCAAAAAGAGTGAACATGTCTTTAAGTTTAAAGTTAAAGTCAATGAGGAAATCCATTTAAAAGCGGTTTCTGGAGAATGCGTTGACGAAGCCACATTTACTAAAGTTGATAAATTCCCAGAAGAATATAAATTACACGCTAAATCAAATAACTATAGTTGGGAAAAATAAGTTAAGAGGTTTGAAATAATGAAAACTTCTGTCCAACAAATGATGATTGGTCCACTTTGTAAGAGTTATAGCAAGACTCTTGAAACTTTAAAACAAATCAAAAGCTTTGGTTATGATGCGATTGAACTAAATAGTTTCATGATTCATAAAACGCCTTTAATCGTTAGAATACTTACCTCTTTAGCGGGTATGCCAACGGGTAAAAGCGGTAAATATGATTGGTCTTTATTAATCAAAGAATCAGGTTTAGAAGTTAGTGCCTTACATATTGATTTAGATTCTTTAGAAAAAGACAGTAAAAAAGTAGTGGAAGAAGCTAAAAAGTTTAACACCCATTTTCTCGTTATTACTGGTCTTTATCGCTTCGATTATTCAAATAAAGAACAAGTTCTTTCTCTTGCTCAAAGATTAAATGAAATGGGTAAGAAGATTAAAGAAGAGGGATTAGAACTTCTTTATCATAACCACAATGTCGAATTTAATAGAATCGATAACGAAATAACCGCTTATGACCTATTAGTGAGTAGTCTTAATGAGGAATACGTTAATTTTGAATTTGATTCGTATTGGGCTAGTGAAGCGGGTGTTGATATCTATTCTTTAATGAAAAAATTAGGTCACCGCATTAAACTTCATCATATTAATGACCGTGGATTTAAGAAAAAAGGTCCTTACATGACACCGATTATTAAAAGTGATTCCATGGAACTAGGGACTGGTAATTTAGATATTCCAAAGCTCTTAGAAATTGATGATTTAAATAAATGCGAATACGTGACTTTAGAGTCACATAAAAATTTCATTGATAAATCGCGCATGAAGTCCATTGAAATGAGCGGTAATTATCTAAACAAGATAATTAGCAATAGTTAGACCAATTTTTATTTAAGAAATGGTTACTGAAGTAACATAGGAGAAAATTGTTATAATTTAGTGCATTGCAACAATTTGTGGTAAAATAAGTCAGATGATTAAAATAGCCATTGTTGACGACGAGAAAGAATGTATTTTGAAGTTGGTCGGTTATTTAAACCGTTACGCCGACGAAAGAAAGATTGCTTTTGAAATATCGACTTTTGAAAATGCCGTACCTTTTATTGATAACTTTAAAGGTGAATATGACATTGTCTTTTTAGATATTTTAATGCCGTATATTAATGGTGTTGATGTCGCACACAAATTAAGAGAAAAAGATAAAAACTTTATTTTGTATTTTGTGACTTCGACATCTCAGTTCGCTATCAAAGGCTATGAAGTTGAAGCTTTAGATTATTTAGTCAAACCAATTGAATATTATGAATTCGTTTTAAAAATCGCTAAGGCTATTGAAAGGTTGCATAAGAGCAATACCGCTTCGGTGATGGTCAAAAATAGAAATGGTTACCTTAAAATTGACGCATCTGAAATTATGTATGTCGAAGTTTTAGGCCATCACTGCGAGATTCACGCTACAAGTGGGGTGTATCGTCAATACATCACCATTAGAAGCATTGAAGATCAACTAAAAGGCCAAAGTTTTGCTAGATGCAATAACTGCTACTTAGTCAATCTAGCGTACGCCACTGCGATTGAAGATTATGAAGTCATTGTTGGAGAGGATCGCCTTTTAATTAGTCATCCACGCCGCAAAGAATTCTTAGCTAAATTTAAGCAATTTAAAGAACACAAAGAACATGATTAATTGGATTGTTAATATAATTGGACCTGAAAACTCATTTGAAGTTTTTTCTTTTATTTTGACTTATGTCTTCTATTTAGTGGGTACACTTTTATTTTTGTATAAACGCAGGCATAAAAATAAGTTCTTTTTAAGAATTATTCCCGCTATTATTCTAGGCTTCCCATTTGCTTTTGGCTTAGCCCTTTTAAATAAAACTGCAATAGGAACTTCTTTTACAATCATCACTCGTATGCTTTGCTATCATAGCCTTTCCGCTTATATTTTTGCTCTTTTGCTCTTTTGCTATGATGAGCCAATAGCCGATTTGTGTTTGCTTTGGTGCTGTGGTATATGTGCTCAACACATCGCTAATAAGACATATCCTCTCATCCAAAACATCTTTGGTATCAATGACACGGAAACGCTATCTTTATTTCATAAAAATCAAGAAGAATTGCAGGCTTGGGAATTCTTGCTCTACTTTGCAATAATTATTGGTTTATTGTTCCTTCTAGCTTATATTTTTAGAAAATCAAATGTTCTCACTTCAGAAAAGAGAACACGTCGTAAAGTGGCCATCCTTTCTATCGGTTTTACTGTCGTTATTAACGGTATCATTTGTGTCTCCCGTTTATATGAAAGAGAAAGTATGGCATTAAGCATTAATCTAAAACTCTTTACCATAAGCTTCTGCATATTAATTATGTCTTTAGCGGCGGGTATGTTTGAACAAAGCAAAAAAGATAAGGACTATCTCGTTATTAAAGAACTTCTCCATCAAGAAAAGATCCAATTTGAAAACACTAAAACCAATATGGAAGCCATCAACACAAAAGTGCATGATTTAAAGAAAATCATTAACAAAGTGGAAGATAAATTAAATGAACAAGATGTTGAATCATTAAAGAAAGCTTTAGAATTCTATGATTCCACAATTCAAACCGGTAATGATGTTTTAGATGTCGTCTTATGCGAAAAGTCGTTACTATGCCGTCAATCCAACATCAAATTCTCCTGTATGGCGGACGCTAGTAAATTAGATATGCTAACGCCAACCCAAATCTATTCCATTTTTGGTAACATCATGGATAACGCCATCAGAGCGAGCAAGCAATTAAATGAAGATCAACGTTTCATCTCTTTAACCATCAAAGAGCAAAATGAAAAGATTGTCATTGAAGAAACTAATTTCTTTAAAGGCACAATTAAGATTCTTGAAGGCAATACTATTGCGACTTCTAAAGCCGATAAAGCCAAACACGGATTTGGTTTAAAAAGCATCAATTATATCGTGGAGAAATATCAAGGTAAGGTCGAATTAGATATCAAGAATAATTGCTTTGATATCATCATCGTTTTACCAATTAAAAAAGAGAATTAGTTCTCTTTAATATCGCTTATTGATATGGTTTTAGCGCCACCTAGTGATGGTGCTTTTCCGATGATTTTGACATAGTTACGATAGAATGTGGAATAATCAATAAAGCCACATTTTTCATATATCTCAATTGGTTTATGACCGTTTTGAATAAGAGAATCCGCTAAAAGGATTCTTTTGGCAATAATATATTCTTTAATTGCAACTCCCATCGCATTTTTAAATTCCTTGCAGATATAAGATTTTGAGTAGTGGAAGTGTTCACAGATATTTTCGATTTGTAAGGGGCTCGATAAGTTTTCATTAATATAATTAATCACTTTGCTCATCTTGTGATTAGCGGTATTAGTTTCTTTTCCTTTATTTTCTTCTAAAGCGGAATAATAAGTTAATATCATCCCTAACGTGTTTTCTAAAACTAGAGATAAGTTATCACCTGTATAGTATGAATAGTGCCAATCAATACTTTGAAATAAGTTAGTGAGTGGTGAACCATTTATATTTGTGCAAACTGGTTTATTCTTCAGTGTTTCTAATAATTCTTTAGGTATCAGATATTCCGGAAACTTAATGACATATCTTTCATAAATCGTATCCATTTTTGGCTTCACATAGTGGTGTTGACCAGGTTTAATAAAGAGTAAATCGTTTTCTTTTAAATGATAGATTTTGTTTTCGATATATAAATCAACATCACCTTTTACAAAGTAAAGTATTTCATAAATCAAATGAAAGTGCTTTTCAAAGACTTCCCCAAAGTTTGGTCCTTCTTCAATTTTATGAGCGAAGTATAGATTGGGATAAATCAAGTTATAAGACATAGCTTCATACTATAAGCCTTGTGGACAAAATGCAATATAAAATGTGTTTATACTGCAATTCTTTTATTTTTTGCCCTGTTTTATTATATAAACGAAAGTAGTGAGGAAATAATATGAAACTAACATTTCGTTGGTATGGGGAAAAAGATTGCATTCCTTTAAATTACATTCGTCAAATACCAAATATGAGTGGGGTTGTGACTGCGGTCTATGATGTTCCAGTTGGGGAAGTTTGGCCTTTAGAAAGACTAATTAAACTTAAAGAACTCGCAAATTCTTATGGTTTAGAAATGGAAGTCATCGAATCTATTCCAGTTCATGAAGATATTAAATTAGGTAAAGACAATAGAGATCAATTGATTGCTAATTACTGCGAAAACGTTCGTCGCGTCGCTAAAGTAGGTGCCAAATGCGTCTGCTATAACTTCATGCCTGTCTTTGACTGGTTAAGAACGGAAATGCATCATCAAAATAAAGATGGTAGTAACTCTTTATCTTATTCCTATGAAGATTTCCAAAAAGTCGATCCAAATAATCTTCATTTACCTGGTTGGGATGAAAGCTATACCCCTGATGAATTACAAAACTTGTTAAAAGAATATCAAAACATATCACATGAAGATTTATTTAATAATCTCGTTTATTTCTTAAAGAAAGTCATTCCTGTTTGTGATGAAGTTAATGTTAAAATGGCCATCCATCCAGATGATCCTCCATGGGATATTTTTGGCTTGCCAAGAATCGTTTCCAATGAAGCCGATTTAGATAAGATGTTTCACGCCGTTCCATCTATAAATAACGGTTTAACTCTTTGTACTGGTTCTTTTGGCGCTGGAAGAAATAATAATCTTTCTCATATGGCGGAAAAATACACCAAGCAAGGTCGTGTGCACTTTGTGCATTTAAGAAATGTCTTATGGACTGATGATCACGATTCGTTCTGTGAAGTGGGGCATTGTTCAAAAGCTGGCAGTTTAGACATGGCTAAAATCGTCAAAGCCCTCGTTGATAATGGCTTTGATGGATATGTGAGACCAGACCATGGAAGAAATATTTTTGGAGAAGATGGCAAGCCAGGGTATGGATTATATGATCGTGCTTTAGGCGCTGCTTATATAAATGGCCTATTTGAAATGGCAGAGAAGAACAAATAAGGAGTTTAATAACTATGAAATTACCATTTAAGATTGATTTATCCGATAAAGTCGTCGCTATTACAGGAGCAGGTGGCGTCTTAATGAGTGGATTTGCAAAAGCTTTAGCGGAATGTGGTGCGAAGGTTGCCCTTCTTAATATCCATGTGGAATCCGCACAAGAATGCGCTGATGAAATCGGTAGTAATGCCATCGCAGTAAAATGCAACTGCTTAGATAAAAATAGCATTATCGAAGCTAAAGAAATAATTAATAAAAAGTTCGGTAAAGTTAACTTTTTAATCAATGGTGTAGGTGGTAATTCACCAGTAGCCACAACCGATAACGAATACATGACCCCTGATTTACAAAGTACTAAAGACTTCTTTGCTTTAGAAGAAAGTGGCATTAAATCAGTTTTTGACTTAAACATTACATCTGCCTTTTTAGTAACCCAAGTCTTTGCTGAGGATATGGTTAAAACAGGTGGTAACATTATTAATATTGCCTCAATGAATGCTTATCGTCCGTTAACTAGAATTCCGGCATACAGTGCCGCAAAAGCGGGAATCCTTAATTTTACTGAATGGTTAGCAGTTCATTTTGCGCCATGTGGTATTAGAGTTAACGCTATTGCCCCTGGCTTCTTTGCTGCTAAACAAAACCAAGCCCTCTTGTATAACGAAGATGGTTCACCAACCGCTAGGACAGGCAAAATATTAGCAGCAACACCAATGAAGAAATTTGGTCAACCAGAAGATTTGTATGGTGCTTTGCTTTTCTTAGCTAGTGATGAAGCAAGTGGCTTTGTAACCGGTGTTTGCATACCAGTTGATGGTGGCTTTAATGCCTATAGTGGAGTCTGATATGAAAAGTTTTTTCGCAGATGATGTTTTGTTAGATAGCGATTACGCTTATCAACTTTATAAAAGCGTCAAAGATTTGCCAATCATCGATTATCATTGCCACTTAGATCAAGACGCAATTGCGTGTGATGGTAAATTTTCTAATATCGGTGAACTATGGCTGAAAGGTGACCACTATAAATGGCGGGCGATGCGTTTATGTGATGTTGATGAATATTACATCACGGGTGAAGCCTCCTATGAAGAAAAGTTTTATAAGTACGCTGAAATCATGCCAATGCTAATTGGTAACCCTTTATATTATTGGACGCATTTTGAACTTAAAGAAATCTTTGGTATTGAAGAAGCGTTAAATAAAGATACCGCTCATAGCATCTATTTAAGAGCGAATGAAAAACTTAAAAGTATGTCAGTGAGATCACTTTTAAAGAGTTTTAATATCGAATTTATTGCGACCACTAATGACCCAGTTGAAGATTTAAAAAACCACCAAGTCTATGAAGGCATCAATGTTTCTCCAACTTTTAGACCTGATAAATTATTATCTTTAGATAATGCATATTTAAATGAATTAGAAAAAGTATGTGGCTTTGAAATTATCTCTTTAGATGATTTAAAAAAGGCTATTGTTTCTCGCTTAGACTACTTTGCTAAAAAAGGATGTCGTATTTCTGACCATGGCTTTTTAGATTTCCCTTCTTCAATTGCTGACGAGAAATTAGCCAAACAATTATTCGTTAAGAAAGATTCCTTAACTAAAGAAGAAAAAGACAGTTTATTTGGTCACTTATTACATTTCTTAATGAGTGAATATAAAAAGAGAGATATCGTTGTGCAACTACATTTTGCGGTCACTCGTAATATCAATACAAAGATGTTTAAGACTGTTGGCGTTGATGCTGGTTTTGATGTGATGAGTAAAGAAATTGATACTACTAACCTCATCAAATTCTTAGATAGTTTCAACGATGAAGATAGACCAACTATTATTCTCTATACCTTAAACCCAAATACCATTTCCTCTTTAGCGTGTATTTCGGGAGCTTACCGTCATGTTTATATAGGCGCGGCTTGGTGGTTTAATGACACTCTTAATGGTATCAAGAGATATTTAGATTTAGTTTCTGAATATGCTTTATTAGGTAATAACTTAGGAATGCTCACTGATTCTAGATCATTTTCTAGCTATGTGAGATTCGATTTCTTTAGAAGAATTTTGTGTAATTATGTCGCTAATAAAGTAATCTATGGCGAATATAGCGAAATTGACGCTGAAAGATTAGTAAAAAACATCTGTTACTTTAATATAAAGTCGTTATTAAAACTTTAGAGGTTTTTGTTTATGAATATTTTTGAACAAATTAAAAAATATCAATTAGTGCCAGTCGTGGTTATTAATAATTTAGATGACGCACTTCCAACGATGGAAGCTCTTATTAGAGGTGGCCTTCCTGTGGCTGAGATTACTTTCCGTACTGCATGTGCGGAAGAAGCGCTCAAACTTTTAACAAAAACCTATCCAGAAGCCTTAATTGGCGCGGGAACAATAATTAATGCCAAACAATGCGAAACCGCCATTAGAAGCGGCGCTAAATACATTGTGGGACCAGGATTATCTTCTTCAGTAGCCGAAGTTTGTAAGAAATACGATATTCCATATATTCCAGGTGTCGCCACACCAACAGAAATCATGCAAGCTTTAGAACTTAATTTAAATATTGTGAAGTTCTTCCCTGCTAGTAATTTAGGCGGTGTTAAAACTTTAAAAGCGATCTGTTCTGCTTTCCCACAAATTCAAGTGATGGTGACAGGCGGCATCAACGAAGATAACGTTTTAGAATATTTAGCTTTTGAAAAGATCATTGCCTGTGGTGGTAGTTGGATGATGAAAGGTACACCTTTAGAAATTGAAAACAAAACTAAAAGAGCAATAGAAATCATTGGAGGAAATAGATAATGAAAGTCGTTACATTTGGTGAATTAATGTTGAGATTAGCCCCAGCCGGCTATCTTAGATTTGTCCAATCTAATAAATTTGAAGCGACCTTTGGTGGAGCAGAGGCTAATGTCGCTGTTTCTTTAGCGAACTTTAATCAAGAAGTGAAGTTTGTTAGCAAATTACCAAGCCATGAAATTGGACAAATGGCGGTCAATAGTTTAAGACAATTTGGCGTCGATACTAGTGAAATTATTAGAGGTGGCGATAGAGTGGGTATTTATTACTGTGAAAAAGGTGCCTCTCAAAGACCAAGCAAAGTCATTTATGATCGCGCTAATTCCTCTATTGCTTTAGCAAAAAAAGAAGAATTTGACTGGGATAAGATATTTAAAGATGTCGATTGGTTCCATTTTACTGGCATCACTCCCGCCTTATCTAAAGAAGTGGCTTTAATTTGTGAAGAAGCTTGCAAAAAAGCCAAAGAACGTCACATTAACATTTCTTGTGATTTAAACTTCCGTAAAAAGCTATGGTCAAATAAAGAAGCTAACGAAGTCATGAGTAAACTTTGTGAGTACATCGATATTTGCATCGCTAACGAAGAAGACGCAAAAGACGTCTTTGGTATTGAAGCTAGTGGTACTGATATTGAAAGCGGCAAATTAAATAAAGATGGTTATGTAGAAGTAGCCAAAAAACTAAGTGATAGATTCAACTTTAAATACATAGCTATCACTTTAAGAGAATCCATTTCTGCTAACGATAATAATTGGTCAGCCATGCTTTATAACGCCAAAGACGGACAAGCCTATTTCTCTAAAAAATACGCGATGCATATCGTTGATAGAGTGGGTGGTGGAGATTCCTTTGGTGCTGGTTTAATTTATGCCTTTAGAAACGAATATAAAGAACAAGACGCCATTGAATTTGCGGTCGCTGCAAGTTGCTTAAAGCATTCCATTGAAGGCGATTATAATATGGTTTCCATTAACGAAGTTAAAGCCTTAGTTAATGGTGGATCTAGTGGCAGGGTACAAAGATAAATGGAAAGAAAGTATCTAGAGTTAAAGGAAAGAGTGCTCAAAGCAAACCTTAGACTAGCGGAATTAGGTCTTGTCACTTTAACTTGGGGCAATGTCAGTGAAATTGATAGAGTTCAAGGTGTCATCGCCATTAAACCATCTGGTGTGGCTTATGAAGATATGAAGGCCGATGATATTGTGATTGTTGATTTAAACGGACAAGTAGTGGAAGGACATTTAAAACCATCAAGTGACACTCCCACTCATTTAGAACTTTATAAAAACTTCCCTCATATTGGTGGTGTGGTTCATACGCACTCAACTTATGCGACCTCTTTTGCCCAAGCCAAAAAGGCTATTATGCCTTATGGTACAACTCACGCAGATTCCTTCTTTAAAGAAGTCCCTTGTTCAAGAGAATTAAATAAAGAAGAAATCCAAAATGATTATGAAATAAATACTGGTAAAGTCATCGTTGAAACATTTAAAAATCGCGATTATGAATTTACACCCGCTGTTTTGGTAGCCTCGCATGGCCCATTTGCGTGGGGTAAAAACGCCCAAGATGCTGTTAATAACGCCCTAGTTTTAGAAAAAATATGCCAAATGAATTTATTAACTGATATTCTTAATCCTGGAGATAACAAAATTAGTGAAGTTTTAGAAAAGAAACATCACGAAAGAAAACATGGCCCACATGCCTACTATGGGCAAAATGAGAATTGAAATCATAAATAATATTCCACAAGTGAAAGTTGGTATCGTCGTGATTAGTAGAGACTGTTTCCCAATTGAATTATCAATTAAAAGAAGAAAAACTCTCGTAGAAGCATATAAAAACTTATTCCGCTGATAAAATATACGAATGTCCAATTTGTATTTTTGAAAGCGAAATAGACATGGTTAATTCCTTAAGCGATATTAAGGAACATGGCTGTAATGCCTTGTGTGTCTATTTAGGTAATTTTGGTCCAGAAATATCTGAAACATTATTAGCTAAACACTTTAATGGACCGAAGATGTCCTGCGCGGCAGAAGAAGAAAATGTCGGTGTTCTTTCTAGCGATCGGGGCGATGCGTACTGTGGCATGCTCAACGCTTCTTATAATTTAAAGCTTAGAAACATTAATGCTTATATTCCTGAATCTCCAGTTGGTGACGGAAGTGATTGCGCTGAATGATAATTAACGTTTAATGATGATCTTTTCTTGCCCTAATTCGCTATTAACTAAGAAGTTTATTTCTTTAGAATTTTCATCAAATTCAAAGATGGCCATGCCTCTTGCGTGATAGGTCTTTATTTTATTATTTAAATAACCAACTTTGTTATAAGAAGCACTGTTACCTAATCTGAGGAGTTTGCCACCTTTAACTTTGTTAATTTCAATATTCTTTTCTTCGTGGATGTTAGAGTTGCCTTCATTATCCGCGAATGAGAAATGAACATAAGCAAATCTATCAGCTTCAGGATATTCTTCTTTATAATATCTAAGTTTGATATCTTCACTAGCGGTCTTTAATGAAACCTCACTTAAAACGTTGCCATTTAAATCTTTAGCCACCGCTTTAATAGTGCCAGAGATGTATTTTCCATTAAACTTTACAAAGCACTTCTTTGGATCGATTTTTGCCTTTTTAATGCATTTATTATTTTGATAAAACTCAATCATTGGGGCATAGGAATAGACATAGAATGTGCACTTATTTTTTTCTTCGCCAGGAAATGAATAGCTACGCACCGCATGATTGAATCTCCATGCCGCTTTTTTGCATTTACATCTAATGTCATAAGGAGAAACAACACCGATATCGATAACTTTCTTTCTAAAGACAACCATAGTATAATCGCCTTCACTTGTGGTATCTCCACATATATCTTTTCTTCCACCTTCATCGGTGAGCCAGCCAGAACGATCTTTTAAATATTCAAAATCTTTGTTGTTGATTTCACTAGCAAAACCAGCTTCACCTAAATAATCTAATCCCGTCCACACAAAATCACCAATGACACGAGGAATTTGATGCGCTATTTCATAGAAAAGCGCAGCATCAGAGACGAAAGTTTCTGTACCACATATAAATCTATTAGGATATTTTTTAGCGTCTTTTTTGTAGCGGAGGATACCATAGTTATAACCAGCGACATCCATGTTAGCAAAGGCTCCTCTGGTATTCTTATCAACAATATGAAGAGTGGCCCCTCTTTTCATAAAGCCCGCACCTAACATATTGCCTAGTGTATTAAAGATATCGGAACTGCCTTCAACCTTTGGTTTGCTTTTAAATTCATCTTCAGCTTTTTTATTGGAATATGTGGCAATAGGGGTATGAGCAATGCCGTTAAAGAAAACATTAATGCCACATGTTGTTAATCTGGAATTATCAAGCTTATGTAAAATCTCATTCATTTTACCTTGGAGTTCAATGCCTCTTTTTTCACTAGTTTCACTAACTTCGTTTCCGGTTGAATATAAAATAACAGAAGGATGGGAATAATCCTTTTCAACGATATCTAATAAGTCTTGTTCATAGTTATCTTCCATGAAATTGGAATAACCAAATTTTGTTTTATGGATGTACCAGCAGTCGCAGTATTCATCCATGACGTATAAACCAAGTTCATCACAAGCATCTAAAAAGTCTTTGCATACTGGGTTGTGTGCACTTCTAACAGCGTTATAACCAAGTTCTTTAAGTTGCCTGACTTTACGATATTCAACTTCGCGATAACTCTCTGCGCCTAATAAAGCATTATCACTATGGATACAAGCACCATAAAGGATGGTTTTATTACCATTAATTAATAGGCCTTTCTCTTTATCTAATTCAATACCTCTAATACCAAATCTTAAGGATTCTTCTTGATCTTCTATTTTGATTTTAGCGGTATATAAATATGGATTATCTACATCCCATAGTTTAGCGGCATCAATAATTAATTCATCATTGATATCAGACGCGTGATATTTCTTCTCTAACACTAAGACGTTATCTTTATCAAATATTTCTAAAAACAAATCAGCTTCTTTATTTAATTTAGTCTTAAAATCAATTTTTCCTAATTTGTAATCAAGAGTGTTGATTTTAAATGACTGAGGAATGATGTGGACCTTTGGCAAAACATGCAAGTGAACATTACGGTAGATGCCTCCTCCAGAATACCATCTAGAGTTAGGCTGATCATCGTTTTTCGCAGTCACTTTAATGAGATTATCTCCATCTTTTAAATAATCAGTAATGTTAATGACAAAACCAATATAGCCATATTCTCTTTCATATATTTGTTTCCCGTTTATATAGATAATGGGATGGTGGTAGACACCTTCAAATTCCAAATAGAAAACATGATCTTTCTTTTCAATATTAATGATTTTTTCATAACCATAATTATCGCCTTTAAAAAATGAGACCTTGTCTCCCCCTAAATGAGAGATATCTCTTGGCTCTCTAAGCATGGCGTCATATGGCAAATCAACGTTTATCTTTTTTTCAGGTTCATTTAAACGATAAAACACCCAATTTTTATTAATGTTCATAATTTCTTCTCACCAACTATACTTTAAAGAACTGATAAGTAAATATCAAAATATATGTCGCAGAATGACTTTTTTTCAGCATAATTTGCAGCATTTTATTATTGGAATTCTAAGGATAATTATTCATAATTAACTTATGGATAAACTAACCAAATCTCCACGTCTTAACTATTTGCTCGGACAAATGGGCATCTTTACCCCATATGATGTCATCAATCATCTCCCTAGAAGATATGAAGATTTTTCTTATACAGAAGAGAAAGATTTAAAAGACAAACAAAGAGTGGTTCTTTTTGGTAAGGTCATTTCTATTCCTAAAACTATTAAAGCTAAAGGAGTGACAGTTTCCACTTTTGATTTTATGAGTCAAAACCGCCGCTACTACAAAGTCGTATTTTTTAATCAACCATACCTTAATAATATGGTCAAGATTGATGGAGAATATTCCATCATCGGCACATTCAATTTGAAAAGAAATGAAATCGATGGCCAAAAGATATTGAAAGGTGAAGTGCCTAACGAAGAGAGGTTAAAGCCTGTCTACTTGCTTCCTAAAGAGTTTCAAAACTATTTATTCGCCAAATTAGCACTTAAAGCATTAAATGAACTGCAAGGTAAAATCTACCCTCTAGTGCCTTATGATTATATTAATAAATATCACTTAGTTAATAAGGAAGTAGCCCTTAACTGGGCGCATCATCCTCATAACTATCAAGAAGTCACTCAAGCCCTCCGTCATCTTAAGTATGAAGAAGCTTTACTTTTCTCTATAAAGAACCAATTAATTAGAGAAAACAATAAATCATTATCAAAAATAAGAAAAGAACCAATAGATCTAGATATTTGTAAACCTTTCTTAGACACTCTTCCTTATAAATTAACCGAAGATCAACGTAAAGCTAGTGAAGAAATAATTAATGATATGAATCAAAATGCTTTGATGTATAGATTACTTCAAGGTGACGTTGGGACAGGTAAAACTTTGGTCTCTTTTGTGGCATTATACGCTAATAGTTTAAGAGGAGATCAAGGTGCTTTAATGGCTCCAACAGACGCTCTTGCTAGACAGCATTACGCTAATGCTTTAAAGACATTTAAAGACAGTAAATTAAAGATTGCTTTACTCTTAGGTTCAACTCCAGCCAGTGAGAAAAAACAAATCAAAGATGATTTAAGAGAAGGTTATATTGATATTATTATCGGTACGCATACATTATTCTCTAAAGACGTCCAATATTCGTCATTAGGATTAGTGGTTATTGATGAGCAACATCGCTTTGGCGTGAACCAAAGAATTGCTCTTGCTAATAAAGGCGAGCACGCTGATTTATTAATGATGTCCGCCACTCCAATTCCTCGTTCCTTAGCCTTAACTCTTTATGGTGATTTAGATATCTCCACTTTATATACATTCCCATCCACAAAGCGCGATGTGAAAACAATGATTTTTAAAAGCGATAATGAACGCATTTTTAAAGCGGTCGATTACGCTTTATCTAATGACAAACAAGTTTATGTCATCGCGCCACTTATTGATTTTAGTGAAGATGGAAGATTTTCTGTTGAACAGCTTTACGCTAAATACGCTTTTAGATATAGAGCGGCAGTGGGCCTATTACACGGCAAAATGAAGCAAGAAGAAAAAGAACAAGTTTTAGATAAATTCTATAAAGGTGAAATCAAAATCTTAGTGTCCACACAAGTCGTTGAAGTTGGTATTGATGTGAAAAACGCTAATACAATGATCATCTATGATGCGACGCATTTTGGTTTAGCCTCTCTCCATCAATTAAGAGGTCGTATTGGTCGTGATGGTTCAAAGAGTTTCTGTATCTTAGTGACTAATGAAGAAGATGCGGATAAGTTAGACATCTTAACTAAAAGTGAAGATGGTTTCGCTATTGCTGAAGAAGATATGAAACAAAGAGGCCCAGGCGAACTCGCTGGTGTTAAACAATCTGGTATCCCAGACTTTGCATTCTTAAATATTATTGATGACTACAAGATTTTTGTGGTGGCTAGAGATGACGCTAGAGAAATAATTAAGAATAAAGAAGATAAAAAATATCAATGGCTGATTAAATACGCTACATCATTAATCAATCAAGAAGATATCAAGAAGGCATAACAATGAAATTTATTGAACTTAAAAACGATAAAATTACTGTTACTTTATGCTCCTTAGGAGCGGCTATTTATCGTCTTATTTATGATAATAACGATATGATGCTATCTCCTATTAACGAACAAGACTTTGATAAAGAAGGAGTCTTTTATAACAAAACTATTGGTCGTGTTACAGGAAGAATAAAAAAAGATAATAAAATCATTCTTCATGGTGGTCCACATGGCTTATGTCATCAAGAATTTAACTATGTTAAAGAAGATAACAAAGTCATATTTACTTATGTCTCTTTAGGAGACGAATCTTCTAATGAAGGAACATTAAAAATTAAAGTCAAAT
>CAMVBL010000007.1 GCA_947165725.1 uncultured Caryophanales bacterium
CGCTGGAAGTATGATGGGATCTGGTGGTGCTATCGTAATGGATGAAGATAACTGTATGGTTGACGTTGCTAAATTCTATATGACATTCATCTGTGATGAATCATGTGGTAAATGTTCTCCATGCCGTATCGGTACTAAGAGATGCTTAGACATCTTAACCAAGATTTGTGATGGTAAAGGTACTCCAAAAGACCTTGATGATTTAGCAGAATTATCACAAATTATTAAAAATAATTCCCTCTGTGCGTTAGGTCAAACAGCTGCTAACCCAATCGTTAGTACTATGAAAGCCTTCCCAGAAGAATATAGAGCGCACGTCGTTGATCATAAGTGTCCTGCTCACGTTTGTAAGAACATGATGGAATATCACATCATCCCAGAAAAATGTATGGGTTGTGGCTTATGTCAACGCGGCTGTCCAGCTAGCTGTATTACCGCTACTGATAAACCAGCCAAAATTCCAGGCAAATTCGTCTTACAAATCGATTCCAGTAAGTGCGTTAAATGTGGTAGCTGTATAGCGGGATGCCGCTTCGGCGCTATTGAAAAGAGATAGGAGGAAATAACCATGGCATTAGTTAATATTAAAATTAATGGTCAACCTTACCAAGTTGAATCCGGTCTTACAGTCTTAGAAGCTGCTAGAAAATGTGGCTATGTTATTCCATCTCTCTGTGCTTTCAATCATGGTAAATGCTCTTTAGCAAGTTGCCGTGTTTGCTTAGTGGAAGTCGTTGGTGCACGTGGTTTAGTCGCTTCTTGCGTCTATCCAGTTAACGAAGGTATGGAAATTATTACAAATTCACAAAAAGCCGTTGAAGCAAGACGTGCTTCTGTGGAATTAATTCTTTCCAACCACCAAAAGAACTGTTTACAATGCCCAAAACAAGGCAAGTGTGAACTTTTAGAAGTCGCTAACATTGTTGGTGCTCGTGACCAAAAATATATGGGTCAACAAACTCCAGCCACAATTGATGAAATTGCTCCTGGTTTAATTAGAAATACCGCGAAATGTATCTTATGTGGTCGTTGTATCGAAAGATGTAAAGAAGCACATGGTATTTCCATTCTCGGTTTTGAAAATCGTGGTTTCAAAGCCATCGTTGCTCCTGCACAAAATAGAAGTTTCGCTGAAAGCCCATGCTTACAATGTGGTCAATGCGTGAACGTCTGTCCAACAGGTGCCTTATACGAAAACGAAGAAATCGCTAAAGTTGACGAAGCCTTTAGACAAGGTAAGAAAGTCATCGTTCAAACCGCTCCAGCCGTGAGAGCCGCTATTGCGGAAGAATTTGGTGAACCAATTGGTACTCCAGGTACAGGCAAAATGGTTGCTGCTTTACACCGCTTAGGTTTCTATAGAGTCTTTGACACCAACTTTGGTGCGGACTTAACAATTATGGAAGAAGCTCATGAACTCTTAGAAAGAATTACTAAGAAAACCGCTCCTCTTCCACAAATCACATCCTGTTCTCCAGGTTGGATTAACTACTTAGAATACTTCTATCCAGAAGTCATTCCAAACGTCTCCTCATGTAAATCCCCACACATGATGGTTGGTGCCATTATCAAATCATATTTTGCTAAACAACATGAATTAGATCCAAAGGATATCTTTGTGGTTTCTATCATGCCATGTACTGCGAAAAAATATGAAAGACAAAGAAAAGAAATGCCAAATGATGTCGATGCTGTTTTAACAACACGTGAATTAGCAAAGATGATCAAACGTGCTGGTATCGTTTGGAACAAATTACCAGAAGAAGAATTTGATAATGACTTACTCGGTGAATATAGTGGTGCTGGTGTCATCTTCGGTGTCACCGGTGGTGTTATGGAAGCCGCTTTAAGAACAGCTTATTTCTGGTTAACTGGTAAAGAATATAAGGAAATTAACTTCACCGCTGTCCGTGGCTTAGAAGGTGTTAAAGAAGCCGCTTTAAATATCAATGGTACTGAAATCAAAGTTGCCGTTACCTCTGGTATGGCTAACGCTAAGAAGCTTTTAGACCAAATTAAAGATGGTACTTCTCCATACGCTTTCATCGAAGTCATGTGTTGTCCAGGTGGATGTATCAACGGTGGTGGTCAACCATTCGTTAAACCAATCTTCTTACCAAATGAAGATGATGACATCTTAGAAACATACCGCGCTAAACGTGCCAGTGTGTTATATAGTGAAGATGAAAGATTAGTCATTCGTCAATCACACAATAACAAAGACATCCAAAAACTCTATGCTGATTTCTTGGGTGAACCTGGTAGCGAACTCGCTGAAGAATTACTCCACACTTCCTATAATGCGAAGAGAGAAAAATTTCCAGTAAAGTAAATTAATATTTGGGGCGGGTACTTAAATACTCGCCCCTTATTGTCTCTAAAAGAGGAAACAACTTATGAACATCAAATTTTACAATTCCCTTTCTAATTCACTAGAAGATTTCAAAACTATCCAAGACAAAAAGGTTAGTATGTATGTCTGTGGTCCAACAGTCTATAACTACCCACATATTGGTAATATGAGGCCAGTCGTTGTCTTTGATACTTTGAGACGCTTTTTGACTTATGTCGGCTATGACGTCACTTATGTCAGTAACTACACTGATGTCGATGACAAGATTATCAAAGCCGCGAAGCAAGAAGGTAAATCAGAAAAGGAATTAACCGATTTCTATATCGGTGAATTTGAAAAGACCGTGAAAGGTATTGGTTCTCAAATTCCTACAATTACCCCAAGAGTTACCGAATATATGCCAAAGATTATTGCCTATATTGATAACCTTGTTAAAACCGGTGCCGCTTATGAAAGAGATGGGGATGTTTATTTCCGCGTTGAAAACATCAAAGATTATGGCGTTTTAAGCGGCATAAATGTAGAAGATTTACGCGTAGGCGCCCGTGTAGAAGAGAATTCACAAAAAGAAAGCCCATTAGACTTCGCCTTATGGAAAAAGACTGACGAAGGCATTAAATGGGATTCACCATGGGGCAAAGGTAGACCAGGCTGGCACACTGAATGCTGCGTGATGATTGATTCTATCTTCCCGGGTGACCATATTGATATCCATGGTGGTGGTTATGACTTAAAATTCCCACACCATGAAAACGAAATTGCTCAAAGTGAAGCGACACATCATAGTAAGATTGCTCACTTCTGGATGCATAACGCCTTCATTAACTTTGGCAACGAAAAGATGTCCAAGTCTTTAGGCAATGTCGTCTTAGCTAAAGATATGATTGCCACCTATGGTGGTTTAGTCACCCGTTTAGTTATTTTAAACGCTCATTATAGACAAGCGGTTAACTTCACTGATGAAACAGTTAAAGAAGCTCAACAAGAAGTTTCTAGAATGCAAATGGCTTATAAACAAGCTGCGCTTAAATTACAGGCTAACAAAGTTAATTTAGATGAAGGTAAGCCAGAATACATTGCTAAGTTCTTAGAAGCCTTAGCCAATGACTTAAATACCGCGAACGCTTTAGCGGAGCTTTATAACGTCCTTAAGGATGTCAATCAGTTGATTAGAAGTAGAGAAGCTGATTTAAATCAACTAAATAACTTATTTAAAACACTTACTGATATGTTCTATGTTTTAGGACTAGACATTAATTACGTAAAGTTTGATAATGAAATCTCGCAATTATACGAGGAATATTTAAAAAGCAAAGAAAACAAAGACTTTGCTAAATCTGATGAGATCAGAAATCTTTTAATTACAAAAGGAGTCATGTAATTTGACAAATACAGAAAGCGTTAACACATCATTAATCGAAAAATTACTTGATGCACTTAATATTACTGGTGGAGTTAAAACCGCAAGTAGCATTATTATCGCGTTAGGTGTGATTTTAATCTGTGGTTTTTTAATGACTAGACTCACTAAATTGCTTAAATTACCAAACGTTACTGCTTATATCATTACTGGTGTTTTAATTGGCCCATCAGTGATTAACCTTATTCCTCAAGAATTTATAACGAGAACTGACTTTGTTAGTGATATCGCTTTAGCCTTTATCGCTTTTACCGCTGGACAGTTCTTTAAAATAAGCGAACTTAAAAAAGCAGGCTGGAAGGTATTGATTATCACTGTTTTTGAAGCCCTTGCCGCTTTTGTTATTGTCTTCTGTTTATGCTTCTTTGTTTTCCGCTTAAGCGTTGCCTTCTCATTAGTTTTAGGCGCCCTCAGTAGTGCGACCGCGCCAGCATCAACATTGATGACAATTAAACAAACTAAAGCTAAAGGCCATTATGTTAATACATTATTAGAAGTTGTCGCTTTAGATGATGTTGTAACATTGTTGCTCTATAGTGTCGCTATTGCTATTTGTATTGGTATTTCAAAAGGTTCGGTGGGCTTTATGGAAGTTGGCTGGCCAATTATTGAAAATATCATTTGCTTAGCAATTGGCTTTGTTTTTGGTTTTATTTTAAGATTCCTAATTTCTTCAAAGAGAACAACAGATAATCGACTAATTATTGTTTTAGCTGTTTTATTATTGTTCTGTGGCATATGTTCATTATTTGGCCAAAGTCCATTACTAGGTTGTATGGCTATTGGAATGGTCTACACTAATACTGCCAAGCAAGAAGAAAAATTATTTGCACAAGTTAATTATTTTATTCCACCTATTATGCTTGTTTTCTTTGTAAGAAGCGGCATGAATTTCTCATTTAACGCTTTTACGAGCACAAGTTCAATTGCAGTTGTACCACTTATCGTCGTAGCAATAGTTTATTTCTTTGCTCGTATTGCTGGTAAATATGGTGGGGCATATCTTGGTTGCTTGATTACTAGAACCCCTGCGAAAACTAGAAATTTCTTAGGTCTTGCTCTTATTCCTCAAGCCGGTGTTGCTATCGGTTTAGCGGCAATGGGTGCGAGAACTTTCTCTTCTTTTGGTTTAGAAGCTGAAGCGACTGCTTTAACTACAATCATCTTAGCATCATCCATCCTTTATGAATTAATTGGTCCAGGATGCGCTAAACTTGGCTTATATCTATCTGGTTCATATGGTAAAGAAAATATTGATGAACTAGCCCCAGAAAGCGTGGTGCAGCACAGAGTGGTTAATGATGAAGGCTCATCTAGAGAAATTGACTTATTAGCCGCCCAAATCAAACACATCTCAGAGGAAATTCCACCAATTGGTGTTGAAGAAGCAAATGAGCAAGCCTTTACTGAGGCTGCAGAAGAATATGAAAATGAAACCTTTAATCGTAATCATAGAGGTTTTCTTAACCGTAAGTAGGAGGATTATCTTATGGAAGACTTTATCGCATTAGATCCAATTAGCCAATTAACAAATGGATGGCTAGCGGAATTCAACATTTGGACAATCATTATTAGGTTAGCCTTAGCCTTTATTATCGGCGCTTCATTCGGTTTTGAAAGAAGTAGAAAGAGACATACCGCTGGCTTTAGAACATTTACTTTTGTGGCGTTATTCTCCACAATCGCAGCCTTACTTGATGTTTATTTCATGGCCAACTTCAAAGTGGTCTTCCCAGCCGTGACAGCCGCTGTTGTATTAGGTGGTGCTATTATTTCTGGTAACACTCTTCTTTATTCCTCTAAAAACCAAATTAAAGGTTTAACAACTGCTGTGGCTTTATGGCTTACCGCTATTATCGGTGCTTCATTTGGTGCGGGCTTATATACCATCGGCTTAATCGGCGTTGTTCTTGCCTTCATTACATTAAGCGCAATGCCAAGAATTGAAGTTTATATGAAGAATAAGAGCAATCACTTTGAAATTCATTTAGAGCTCAAAAATAGAAACGATTTAGTGAACTTCACCGGTGTTGTTCGTAAACTTGGCTTAAAGATTGTTGATATCGAAGCGAACCCAGCCTATAACAATACAGGCCTTGGTGTTTATACTATTTCCATCACAATTAACTCTAAAGAGTTGAAAAAATACAAAACTCATACAGAAATTATTGAAGCCTTATCGACTTTGGAATACATTAATTGTATTGAAGAAATCGACTAATTATGAATAAGGACATCAATCTAATCTACGGAAAGAATCCAGTATACGAAGCTCTCAATGCTAAAAAGGCATTGAAAGTTTTTGTTGTTCCTAGTTTCACAGACCCAAGAATCACTAATCTCATAAGAGAATATAAGATTCCTGTGGTCACTGTTTCTCCAAGTGAAATGGATAAGATGTCTAATAACGGTGTCCATCAAGGAGTCGCCGCTGAACTTAAACCATATCAGACGGTTTCTTTAGACGAAATCATTCTTAGAGCGAAAAAGAAAGAAAAGAAGATTATCGTCATGCTTGATAATATTGAGGATCCACATAATTTAGGCGCTATTTTAAGAAGTGCGGATGTCTTTGAAGCATCTGGAGTTATCTTACCTAAGCATAATTCCGTTTCTTTAAACGCCACTGTGGCAAAGACAAGTGCGGGTGCTATTAACTATGTGCCAGTCGCAGTTGTAAATAACCTCAATCAAGCAATTAAACAGTTAAAAGAAGAAGGCTACTGGGTTGTTTCTACAGATGGTAGTGCAACGATTTCCTATTCTTCTATTAAATATGATTTTCCAGTTGTCGTGGTCATAGGCAGTGAAGGTAAAGGTGTTTCATCTCTTGTTCTAAAGAATTCTGATTATGTTGTGAAGATTCCTCAATTCGGACATGTCAATTCTTTAAATGCTTCCGTGGCGGCCGGCATATTATTAGCGGAGGTGCATAAAACAAATATCTAATCGAAAGGAGATTTGTTATGGCACCCAAAACCTATAACCGCATTCTGGATGAGCACCTACATATCCTAATTACACAAGGCAATCATGAAGCCTATCTGTATTTAGTAAAACGCTATCGCAAATATTTCAAAGGTTTGACTTGCGAAATGTTAGAGAAATACCCAAATAGTGGTGTTTCTTTTAAAGAACTCATGGCAATTTGCTCACAATTATTTCCCCACATCATAAGGAAATATGATCCCCAGCGATTGTCTTCTTTCTTTATCTTTTGGAGAGAAAGTAGTGAGAAAGCAATTGTAGATTATTTATTAGAGAATTCTTATCTAGCGAACGCGGCAATGTTTCGTGGATTTGTTTCTTTTGATGAAGAAGCTGATGAAAGAAGATTCGCGGGCGAAAGAATCGCAGAGTTTAATGAGCTTCACTATAATGAAAAACGCATTGAAGAATTAAAAAGAATAATCTACGAGCATAGAAAAGAATTTAAGCATCAAGAATTTGCGATGTTAGCGCTGATGTTAGAAGGCTATGATCTTAATGATTTAGAGCATACAGGAATGATGAGTAGGTCCTCATTATATTTAACCTTCAATAACGCTTGTGACAAAATCAGAAAATACATCCAAGCAGCGAAAAAATAGCGGTTATATGCCTTTCATCACAAAGTGAAAATGGCAATATCGTTATTCATTTTTGCTCTCGCGTGATATAATCACAACCATGAGCAAACTAGAAATCAAAAATTTGAGCTTCTCATATGACGGCAGTAACAAAGTTATTGACGATATATCTTTCAGTGTTGAAAAGGGTACATTTGTCTCTGTCTTAGGCCATAACGGTTCTGGTAAATCCACATTGGCAAAGTTAATCGTTGGCTTACTTGATAAAGCCGGGGGACAAATCTTTTTTAATGACGTCGAAATAACCGAAAAGAATCTTAAAGACTTGCAAACCAAGACTTCTTTAATCTTCCAAAACCCTGATAACCAATTCATTGGTTCAACAGTGGAAGATGATATTGCCTTTGGCTTAGAAAATAGATGCTTTCCTCATGATCAAATGCAAGCGGAAGTCGAACGCTTCGCTGATAGTGTGAACATGTTGGATCACTTAAAGAAAGAGCCGATTAATCTTTCAGGTGGTCAAAAACAAAGAATCGCTTTAGCGGGTGCTTTAATTTTAAGACCAGAAATCTTAATCCTTGATGAAGCCACATCAATGCTAGACCCTAAAGGTAAATCCACAGTGAGAAAGGCCATTGACCGTATCCATAAGGAAAACAAAGAACTCACAATTATTTCCATTACTCACGATATCGATGAAGCTCTTTTAAGCGACAAGGTATTGATTTTGAACAAAGGTAAACTCGTTAAAGAAGGTAAACCACAAGACATATTAAGAGATGAATCCGCTTTATTAGAAGTGAAACTTGATATGCCTTTTGTTTATAAAATCGAAAAAGAACTAAAAGAAATTGGCATTAATTCCAATGCGGAAACTATTGACCAATTAGTGGAGGATATATGGGCATCCAAGTAAAAAATATCTTCTACACTTACCAAAAGAAAGCCACTAATGCGACCCAAGCTTTAATGGATGTTTCTCTTGAAATCAAAGACAACGATTTCTTAGCTATCGTTGGTGAAACCGGTAGTGGTAAATCCACATTAGCCCAAATGTTTAATGCCCTTTTAATCCCTGATAAAGGCGATGTTTTAGTAAATGACTATGTCATTAACTATAAGAATAGAAAAAGCCGTAAATTACGTGGTTTAAGAAAACAAGTTGGTTTAGTTTTCCAATTCCCTGAATATCAACTTTTCGAAGAAACAGTGGAAAAGGATGTGGCTTTTGGTGTTAAAAACTTTGGTGTCAAAGGTGAAGAAGCACTTAATAGAGCCCATGAAGCATTAAAACAAGTTGGTTTAGATGAATCCTATTTCAAAAGAGCGCCTTTTGATTTATCCGGTGGTGAAAAAAGAAAAGTCGCTATCGCGGGTATCTTAGCGATCGACCCAGATATCTTAATCTTTGATGAACCAACTGCAGGATTTGATCCACAAAGTAGCAAAGACTTAATGAATCTCATTACTGAGTTCCATAAAAATGGTAAGACCATTATTATCATTACCCATGATATGGACTTAGTTAATACATACGCTAAACGAGTGGTGATGTTAGAAAGAGGACAAGTGACTTTTGATGGCACACCTAATCAATTATTTAGCTATATCAAAGGCTATGACCGTTTGGATACACCTTCCGTTATTAAAGTTGCAGAAAAACTAAAAGAGAAGGGCATGGATATCGATATCAACGAAATTCACACCAATGAAGACTTAGTTGAAGCGATTAGAAAATGGAGGAATAAAGCATGAGTAGCATGACTTTTGGCCGTTATTCCTTCCGTAATACTTTCATCCATAACTTGGATGCGAGAAATAAGATTTTCCTCATGCTTTTATTCATGGTGGGAATCTTCTTCCAATTCAATATGTGGTCAACCGCTTTAATCATGAGTGGTGTTTATATCATCATCCTTTTAGCGTTGATGCTCATCTCTAGAGTGAGCTTATGGTCACTTATTAAATCACTAGGCGGCTTATGGATGTTAGTCATCTTCCTGATGATTATTTACATATTCGTACCGACTAATAATCCTAAGTTACCTGTTGCCTTTACTATTGGCTCTTTAGAAGTCCACTGGGACGCATTCTGCCAAGCGGGCTATATTGTAATGAGATTGATTTTAATGATTTCATTAACCATGATTTTAACTAGCACCACAAAACCAATGGATATGACATATGCTTTTGAATGGTATATGACGCCATTAAAACCAATTCGCTTCCCAGTTCATGAAATAGCGATGACTTTATCAATTGCTTTAAGATTCATTCCAACTCTGTTGGATGAAACTGAAAGAATTATGAAAGCCCAAGCTAGCCGTGGTGTTGATTTTAACCATGGTGGTATCTTTAAACGATTTGGTGCAATTATCGCTTTAATCATCCCATTATTTGTGTCCGCTTTAGAAAGAAGTGAAGAGCTTGCTAACGCGATGATTGTTAGAGGATATGATCCAAGAGCAAAGCGTACTAGATATCGTTTATTAAGATTCTCTTGGAGAGATATTATCGCTTTCTTGTTTATCGGTGGTATTTTTGCCGGTATTATTGTGATGTTCGTATTTGATAGAAAAAATCCAATTGATCTCATTCAACTTATTTTCAATAAACCAGGATTCTAATTATGAAAGTATTAGGTATTTGTTCATATAAAGGCACTAATTATTATGGCTGGCAAAAGCAAGTCGGTTTTGTTAGTGTACAAAGTAAAATTGAAGAATGCTTAAGTAAAGTCTATGACACCACAATCAATATCCAAGGTAGTGGACGTACAGATGCAGGTGTCCACGCTCTTAAACAATATTTTCATTATGTTAGTGATAAGGAAAAGGACTTAAAGCAGCTGACATATGCATTAAATAAAATGCTTCCAGATGATATTAAGATTCTATCCCTTACCCAAGTAGATGATGATTTTCACGCTAGATATAACGCCACTAAAAAGATTTATGAATACCGTATCCTTCTTACAAATAAGGATCCTATGTCTTATGACTTAGCCTATATCTACCCAATGGAATTAGATATTGAATTATTTAAAAACGCTCTTCAAAAATTTGAAGGTACACACAATTATCAAGACTTCACCTCTAAAGAAGAAGATGAAGGTGGATTCATTAGAACAATATATAGTATTGAAGCCATTAAAGAAGGCGACTTATTAAGAGTCATATTTACCGGTAATGGCTTTATGAGATATCAAATTAGAAATATGATTGGTAGTGCGATTAATGTCGCTAATAAAAAGGAACCATTAGAGTTCATTGATAAGCATTTACAAGATAACAAAAATAGAGAAATCATCGCTTATAAAGCACCAGCATCCGGGCTATATTTAGTGGATGTTATCTATAATAATTAGGAGGGTTTTCTTTTATGAAAAAACAATTGTTTGCAATCTTAGGAATCATGTTTGCTATTGGCGTTTCTGCTTGTAATAATAGTGAACCAGTTGATTCTAGTAGTGATTCCAAACAACAGTCTACTAGTAGTTCTACAGAAAGTAGTGAATCAACTTCTTCATCTATTTCATCACAATTTACTAGTGAATCTTCAATAAGCTCATCGGTTAGTTCTAGCTCTTCAAGCAGCTCATCCAGTAGTGCTTCAAGTAGCTCCTTACCAAGTAGTTCTTCTTCAAGCTCAAGCAGCAGTTCTTCAGTGCATGTCCATAATTATGGAACATTAAACGAAGGAACTCTTCCATCATACTACTATGATGGCATGAAGCCTCATTATTACTGCATTGAATGTGGACAGTATTTTGACGTTGACAAGAACCCTACAACCAAAGACGCTTTAAAACTTGAAAAAGCAGGAGATAGAATCGCTCTTTTAATCAACGGTATTGAAAAGGATATTTTTGAAAATCCTGATAAAAACGAACAACGAGTTATTTGGAGATTAGATAATCGTGGTCCAGGAAATACTGCTGTTGTCGCTTTAGCTAAGCCAGGTGATACAACTTATAAATATGGCTTCTTCGCTGGAGAAAACATTGATGAAAATAATACAATCACAATTGATGGCAGAGTTGATTTTGTTTTAGTGGCAACTCCTAATGGTCTTGTACTAAACGCTCTTGAACATAATGGCTTAGTGATCAAAGTTAATTCCGAAGAATATCCACTAAACCCTGTTACCTATCTTGATGGTGTAACTAAGACATATATTTATGGTTATCATTATTTTGAAATCGGTGACAAAATGACTGTTGTTGATAAGGACAACAATATAACTTATGGATATAGCGATATCGCGAGTGATTCCGCTTGGAATAAATATGATTTCCATAAAGGTACAAACAACGAGTTTGTCTTTGACAAAGCTGCTAGATTTGGTATTGAATTTGGCCGTGATGGAGTAAATGATATTTCTGTTACTAAAACATTTGGTCCTTCTACAGGCACTGAATTCGCTGTTACTTTCAACTCAGAAAGAACTAACGAACAATTAACAAAACATTCATATGCCACTAACACTGAGGCCTATACAGAAGCAACTTGGTATGTGTTGCATGAAGTGGTTATAAACGCTGATGATATTAAAGCCGCTTTAGTGAATGGCTATGATATGTATACAGTTACTGTTTCTTTCTCAAGCGGTGAAGAATTCAACCTTAAAGACATTACTAATAACGCAGCTATTACTGGTGATCATTTAGCCTCTTACTATGGCGAAGATGATTGCTTCACAATCTCAGGCGATTATATCAAAATCTTAAAAAACGGCAGCTATTGTATTTATTATGTTCCATCCGCTAATGTTATTGCTTTGACCACTATGTCAGCGCCAGGCAATGCAAACATTATGGTCGATGGTGCATTTGTTCCGTTAACCAAAGATGCTAATGATAATGTCACCTATACTGGCCATTTTGATAAGAATGCCTACGTTGTATTTACAGATGATAGCTATAACATGATTACACCAACATTAGCGAGTGGTGTTGATCAAACTGCTGTCCATTTATCTTCATTCTTAATCTATTTTGACAAAGCCGGTACATTCAAACTTGATTTGAATTTAAACACTAATGTGTTAAATGTTACTGTCATAGAACTAGATGATCCTGGTCAACAACAAGGACCTATTACTGGTGCTTATTTAATTGGTTCTGGTGGTATGTCCGCTAGAATGGAAAACAATCCAGATAATCCTGACGAATTAATGAAGAAAAATGTCCAAATGGTAGCCAGTAGTGGAATGGTTTATGTTTCCATTTATAATTCCACACTAAGCGGCAATATTGAAGGCGTTACTTTATCAGAAGATAGCGCTAGTGTCGCAACAGCAATGAGTACCTTGTTCTATATCACCGCTGGTGAAGGAACATACGATTTCTATCTCAATAAAAACACTTTGGTATTGAGAATAGTTAAGGTTTCATAAACATTTATGTTCAATTCTATATGAACATGTGGTAATATTTTTTCGCAAAAAAGCAAAAAAGGAGTTTTAAATCATGGGTAGAGCACATGAAGTAAGAGCAAAAGCGATGGCCGCAACCGCTGCAAAAAGAAGCGCACTCTTTATGAGAGCCAGTAAGGAAATCTATATGGCGGCAAAGAATGGTGTTCCTGACCCTGAAATGAACTTAGCACTCCGTTCTGCAATTGAAAAATGGAGAGGCCAAAACGTTACTAAAGACGTTATTGATAGAGCGATCCAAAAAGCTAAAGGCGGCGAAGCCGAAAGCTATTCTGAAGGCCGTTATGAAGCCTTTGGTCCAGGTAACTCCCTCTTTATCATTGATACATTAACTGATAACTCAAACCGTGCGTTTATCGAAGTTAGAACCGCAATCACCAAAAAGGGTGGCCACTTAGGTTCCACAATCTTCAATTTCACACAAACTGGTTTATTCGTTTTCAACGGCACCAATAGAGATGAAGTTGAAGAAAACTTAATTCTCTCTGACGTTGATGTCCGTGAAGTCACAGCAGAAGATGGAAAGATCGAAGTCCTTGTTGAACCAGCAGCCTTCGCTCAAGCTAGAGAAGTTTTAGGTGGTATGGGCATCTCCGAATTCGATGTTGCGGAAATAACCTTCTTAGCCAATGATCCAATCGAGATCACCGATCCAGAAGAAAGACGCAAATTTGACGAATTATGCGATATGCTTGATGACTTACAAGACGTCCAAAACGTCTACCACAACGTCAAGTAATTATTAACCTATAATTATGCAAATACCAATCACGAAATGTGGTTGGTTTTTTGTTTGAAAAACAACTTTTTTCTAGTCACCGGGAATTATTTTTATAAATAATCAATTGACATCACACACGTAAACACGTATGATTTTTATCGGCACAAAAGCTAAATTAGCGAAGTCCCCGGTAAGGTCAAAGTTAGTTTGGTAAAGGAGGATTACAGTTATGCAACGTCAAACTACTATTGCAAAAAATAACGAAATCCAAAGAAAATGGTATGTCGTGGATGCCGCGAATAAACCATTAGGAAGATTAGCATCACAAGTCGCCCAAGTTTTAACTGGTAAAAACAAGCCAATTTGGACTCCAAATGTTGACTGTGGTGACTATGTTATTATCATCAACGCTGAAAAGGTTGCTCTTTCTGGCGATAAAGTTAATAACAAAAAATACTACAATGTGTCTGGTTACGCTGGCGGTCTCCGCACTCGTACAGCCGGTACTATGAAAGAAAAGTATCCAGTAGAAATGCTTGAAAGATGCCTTCACGGTATGCTTCCAAAGGGTCGCTTAGGTCGTCAAATGATCAAGAAACTCTTCGTCTATGCTGGTCCAGAACACAAACAAGAAGCTCAAAAACCAGAAGTTCTTGAGCTCAAATACTAGGAGGTCTTAACATGGCAAAGAAAGCTGATCTTCAATATTACGGCACAGGCAAAAGAAAATCTTCTATCGCTCGTGTTTACATCACTGCTGGTACAGGCAAAGTTGTTGTCAATGGCCACCCAGTGGAAGAATATATGCCTTATGCGACATTAATTCTCGACTTAAAACAACCATTAACATTAACAGGCACAGATGGCAAATACGATGTGCGTGCAGAAGTTAAAGGTGGTGGCTTCACAGGTCAAGCTGGCGCTATCCGCTTAGGTATCGCTAGAGCCTTATTAGAAGCCGGTTGTGATCGTGCAGTCTTAAAATCTAACGGTATGGTCAAACGTGACTCCCGTAAGAAAGAACGTAAGAAATACGGTCTCAAAGCTGCTCGTAAAGCTCCACAATTCAGCAAACGTTAATCGTTTACTACAAAACAAGAAAAACAGGAAGTCATTTGGCTTCCTTTTTTCGTGCGCGTAAAATCTTATATAAAAAGCATTGATTTTAATAAATCATTGTTGTATATTATTACCGCTGTCTTTAAGACGCATGGGCCCATAGCTCAGTTGGTTAGAGCGCGCCCCTGATAAGGGCGAGGTCGGAAGTTCAAGTCTTCTTGGGCCCACCAAATCGATTGTCAAGAAGGATGTCAAAGTCCTTCTTTTAATTTTTATCATCTCGAAGAGATTTAAATAACTCTTTGCAAAACTATCTAAAAGAAGAACAAAAGCGCTTTAAAAGTATTAAAATACTTGTAAGAGAATAATATAACCGTTATTCTATATATTGCGTTCACAATTTTATTGCTAAATAAAACGTAGTTTGTTATATTATTTAGGCGCTGGAGACTTAGTTCAGCGGGAGAACGCTTCCTTCACACGGAAGAGGTCGTAGGTTCGATCCCTACAGTGTCCACCAAATTTGCCGTCTTAGCTCAATTGGCAGAGCAACTGATTTGTAATCAGTAGGTTGTTGGTTCGATTCCGATAGACGGCACCAACTAAGTATTATCGGAGGGACACGATCCCTCCTTTAATTTATATGCGGCTATGGCGGAACTGGCAGACGCGCTAGACTTAGGATCTAGTGGGGCAACCCGTACAGGTTCGATTCCTGCTAGCCGCACCAATTATCAATTTTGTAACTACTCAATGCAGTAGTTTTTCTATTATTCCTTATATATAAATAATAGGATATGTCTTGATAAATGCTTAAAAATATCGTTTTATACAACGATGTAAGAACGATTTTAACGAATATTATTGAATATCTATGTATAAAAATGTATATTATTGTAGAAGGAGGAAGTAACATGGACCTTATTACAACAAATGAGCTCTGCAAATCATACAACAAAAAGCTCGTTATAGATCATGTTAATATGCATATTCCAGAAAGTAGCATTTATGGCTTTGTCGGTGAAAATGGTAGTGGCAAAACAACCATTATGCGTCTCTTAACCGGTTTAGCGGAACCAACATCTGGAACATATGAATTATTCGGTCTAAAAAACAATGACCCACGTATTTACGAAAAAAGAAAGAATATATCCGCTATTGTGGAAAAAACATCTTTGGTACCAACATTTACCGCAAAACAAAACATCCGTTATTTTGAACTTTATACAGGTATCGAATTAACAGAAAAAGAAAGAGATGAATTATTAGCGAAAGTTCATCTTCATGATGTTGAGAATAAAAAAGTTAGTAACTTTTCTCTCGGTATGCGTCAAAGATTAGGTATCGCTTTAGCGTTAGTCAGCAAACCAAAATTAATGTTCTTAGACGAACCAATGAATGGTTTAGACCCAGAAGGTATCGCCGAATTAAGAGATTTATTGGTTGAATTAAATCAAAAAGACGGCATTACTGTTCTAATTTCTTCTCATATTCTTTCAGAACTTGAAAAGATTGCTACCTGTTATGGCTTTATCTCTCATGGCAAGATTCTTGAAGAAGTTACTGCTCAAGAATTAAAAGAAAGATGCCGTAAATCATTAATGGTGAAAGTCGATAAGTTAGAAGAAGCAGAAAAAGCTTTAAAGCAACTTAACATTCATGATTATAAAGTCTCACCTAGTGGTGAAATTCAAATCTATGATAACGTCAAAATCCAAGACGTTATGACGTGTTTAGTCGGCGCTGGTGTCAATATTTCAGCTATTAATTCTGCTGAGGAATCAGTTGAAGATTACTATTTAAATCTTATTAAGGAGGGCAAATAATATGTCTCGTTTATTAAAAGCCTTCTTCTATAGGATGTCTAAAGACCTTGCATTTAGAATTACTCTCATTGTTGGCTGTAGTATTGCCTTAATACTCTCCGTTGTCCTCTTAGTGGCAGATTTAATGTTGAATATGGAAGACATCAAGCTGTTGACTGGACATGGCATGTTAACAATGTCACTAAATCCAGCTCAAAACTACGGTATCGCCATTCCAATCAACATTGCTATATTTGTAGGTTTAGAGTTTACACAAGGCACAATTAGAAACAAAATTATCGCAGGCCATTCAAAGTTTAAGATTTATGCCTCACTTTATATTTCTGGTCTTATCTTAGGCGCAGCGCTCTTATTTGCTTATGTCGGATTCTTAACAATATTCGGCACAATCGCTGGTGGCTTTGATGTTAATGTCGTAACTTTTTTAGGCACTGGACTTGGCGCTGCGACTGTAGAATACATTGTTAAGTTTGTCGTTCTAGCTTTGCTAGTTTATACCACACTCATTAGTTTCTCTGTATTTATTGCCACAGTTTTTAGATCATTAGGCCCTTCCATTCCATTAGTGATTGTTGCTGTCTATGGTCTCTACTTTATTGCAATGATTGTGAGCACCATCGTTAACTTTAATAAAGAAATGATGAATGGATACGAAGAAGCATTAGCTATGGCTCAAGAATACGGAGATGCTGATGCAATTGCTGAAGCTGCAAAAGAAGTAGCGGATTTTAAACCAACAAACGATACTGTGCAAGCCATTGGCAATGTCTTCAAGTGCCTCAATCCTCTATATGGCCTTTCAGCCACAGATAGTGTTATAGTTTATGAAGGCGAAAAGGTGAAAGCAATTGCAACGATGGATGACTTCACTTTCTATAGCGGAATTGCTAGCAATTTAGTATATTCAGCAGCATTCTTTTTCGGAGGTGCTTGCTTATTTAAGAAAAGAGATGTTAAATAATATAGGAAAAAAATTTTTCTTAGCAAAAATTGTCGGCTTAAACGTCTTATACATGAGAGGCGAACAAAAAGCCTCTTCCCTCAGCGCATTACAAAGATTATCATTTGTTATCTATGCCGACAGATAAAAATGCGCTAAACTAAAAATGTCTATTGTCTCTTTAGCAATAGAGTCTCCCTTTTTAAAGGTTACTGGTCCCCCGATCGGTAATCTTTTTCTTTTAGCAGATTTTAATTTAATAATCGTCTTAATAGGTGAGAGGTGAAAATAGTATGAAAAAAATAATGATGGCGATTGCCCCTTTACTCATCTTGACATCATGCGCTAACCAAGCAAGCTTAGCTAAACTTAATAAATTTGCGTTAAATAAACCAAATAAAGCTTTTAATACCGTTCAAACTAAAGAACTAAATAAAGGCTATATTGATTCTTTAAAAGAGTTCTCTCTTGATTTCTTTCAACAAGCAAATGGTGGTAAAGATAAGAATCCAGTATTCTCACCTATGTCTATCGCTACATGTTTCTCTATGGCCTATGACGCTGCAGATGGAGAAACTAAGAAAGAGTTAGGAGAATTACTCCATTACGATGAAGAAGCATTCAATCATCTTGATGAAATTAAAAACGCTTTATTAAGATCGGCGATTAATGACGCTAAAAAGAATACTTATCTAAATATTTCCCAATCATTTTGGGCTGATAATAATTCAACGATACATGAGGATTATTTAAAAACACTTCAAGACTATTATTTCGCTGAAGCTTATCAAGGCGATTTACCTAACATGTATAACGAAGTGGCAGATTGGATTAACGATAAAACTAAACATTATCTCAACGTCAAAGGTGAAGATTTCCAAGAAATGCTCGCTAGTGCTATTTATGCACTTATCAATACTGTTTATCTTAAATCTTCTTGGGTCAATGAATTCAAAGAAGAGCTTAACTACAAAGGTGATTTCGCTAATCTTGATGCAACTTCCACTAAAGTCACATATATGGAAAAAAAGTTAGAAGATTCATATTATTTTACTGGAGACGGGTATGTGATTTCTTCTCTTCCATTTGAGCATGATTTAGAGTTTAGAATGCTTTTACCAAACGTTGATACTGATTACGCTAAGGTATTAGACGATAGAACTGCTTTGGATAATTTATTAGCCCTTCCATTGGATAAAGCTGGAATACCAGAAAACGCCAGTGGTATCACTAATGTAGGCACAGTTGAATATACAATTCCGCAGTTCAAAGTAAGAAGCAAATTCAATTTAGTTGATATGTTTAGAGATAGAGGCATTAAAACACCATTTAAGCCAGGATATGCTAATTTCCCAAAATTTGATGGAGGCTATATTTCAAAAGCTCAGCATGAAGCGGGATTCGAAACAAATAATAAAGGCGCTGAAGGTGCGGCATATACAATCATTGTTGTAGCAAAGAGTGCTGCTCCAGAAGAACCAGTTAGATTTAAATTAGACCGCCCATTCGCTTATGCAGTGACCACTAAAGAAGGAATTCCTGTCTTTATGGGTAAGGTAACTAGCCTTCCAAACGCGTAAAAACACGTGTATTTTCAAGACTATTGATTGTATTTCTCAATAGTCTTTTTTTGTGGTATAATTTGTTAGATATGCCAAACAAAGAATTAGAGAAAAAAGTTCAAGAACATGAAGAGATGGTGAACTCTGGCAAGCCTAGAGATAAGAAAGCAACTCTTAAGTACATACTAAATATTTCCATTGTTCTAATTGCCACCGCTTTAGCAATATTCTTTGCTATTAAAGATGACGCTCATGAAATCTGGGATTATTTATCAACCGCTGATGTTAACTATTTATTAATCATTCTTGCCGTTATGGCTGGCTGTGTTTTAGTTAGAAGCTTTATTCTCTTCTGTTTTGCTCACTTATTTACTAAAAAATACTATTTCCATCAAGCGATCGCTGTTGACCAAATCGGTCAATTCTATAACGCGATTACTCCTGGCGCTAGTGGTGGTCAAATCATGCAAGCTTACACCTTTAAGAAACAAGGCGTGCAAGTTTCTAGTGCAGTTTCTATGCTTGCTATGTATTCCATTGTTTATCAAGTGGTGTTAATCGTCTTTGGCACAGTCTCATTTATCGTTAAATATGACTTTATTAATTCCCTCGGTTATTTTGAAACTGGTATTAAGATTCAAGAGATGCCTCTTAGATTACCAATCTGGCCTTTAACAATTATCGGTTTTATTTTAAACCTCGGTGTTATCGCTATTGTCTTCTTGATGGGCTATTGGCACGGTTTTCATAATTTTGTTATGGGTCCTGTTGTCACTTTACTGAGTAAAATCAAAATTGTTAAGAATCCTGATCAAACAAGAGAGAACCTCCGTATTCAAGTGGAAAACTTCAAAATTGAATTCAGACGTTTAAGCACAAACATTCCATTCTTACTTTTAATCATTGCTTGCTTTACGGCTTATATGATTTTGAAATTCTCTGTTCCATTTTTTGTTGGTAAGGCTTTAGGCAATCAGTCTTTACAGCCTGATTACAAGCAATTCTGGGACTGCATCTTCTTAAGCAATTATCACCAAATGATTACTGGTTTAGTTCCTGTTCCAGGTAGTGCGGGTGTTTCTGAAGCTGTTTTCCATAGTTTATTTATGAATCCAAACAATCTGGAGAGTGGTTTCTTCATGGCTTGCGTTGATGGTATACCAGATAAAGCTAAAACAATTGCGCTTTGCCGTTCATCGTTATTGGTGTGGCGAAGTTCAACATTCGTTATTCCAATTCTCATTGGTGGCTTTGTCGCTGCTTTCTATCGTTCATCACCAAAAAACGAAGCACATATGGGCGATATTCCAAACAGACAAACATTCTACTCCTTACAAAAGGAAACTTATGTTGAAAGATATGAAGAAGTTGCCTCTTTAGTGGAAACTTCTAAGCTGTCGCGTGAAGCGATATTAGCAAAACTCAAACCAAATAGTCGTAAAAAGAAACCTAAGAAAAAGAGTAAAGGTAATGTTCCTGCGGATATTTCACAAAATGAATACGACGATGTGGAATTAGATGATATGGGAGATAATTAATGCGCATAGCCATCTTTACTGATACATATCCTCCATTTGTTAATGGTGTTTCGACATCCACTTTCAACTTGGCTAATACTCTTGTAGCGCATGGTCACGAAGTGCTCGTTGTAGCGCCTAGATCAACGGATGGTAAACTAGAACAAATTGGTAACGTCTTATATGTCCCAGGCATTTATTTAAAGAAATTATATGGTTATAGATTTACAAATATCTTCGCTAATAAGCCAGTGAAGATTATTAAAAATTTCAAACCAGATGTTATTCATAATCAAACCGACTTTACCATTGGTGTATTAGCAAGACGTATCGCTAAGATACTTAGAATACCAATTGTTTATACATATCATACATCTTACGAAGACTATACATATTATGCCGTGCGTGGCTTAATGGAACGTTTCGCTAAACGTGTAGTGAGAGTGTATTCCAAAGAACTCGCTAATCGTATGACAGAATTTATTACTCCAAGTGATAAAACCAAAGAATATATGCGTTCAGTCGGTAGTGATGCCTATATTAACGTCATTCCTACCGGTATTGATTTTTCTATCTTCAAAAGCGATAAAATCGATATGGAAAGAGCGAAGAAATTTAAGGAAGAACATGGTATTAAAGAAACCACTAAGGTGTTCTTGCTTTTAGGACGCATCGCTAAAGAAAAGAGTATGGATGTCTCCGTTAGAGACTTTGCCCATTATCATCAAAAGCATCCAGAAGTGGATAAGAAGCTTTTAGTTGTCGGCGATGGTCCATATCGTGGAGAATTAGAACTATTATGTGAAGAATTAGGCATTAGCCATCTTGTCGATTTCATCGGCTTCGTTCCTGCTACTGAAGTACCATTCTATTATCATCTTGCAGATATTTATACATCCGCTTCAATTACTGAGACTCAAGGCTTAACATTTATGGAAGCTATGGCGGCGGGTAAAATCGTTTTAGCGAGATTTGATAGTAACTTAACAGGTACTATCATCAACGGTAAGACTGGTTTCTTCTTTACTGATGATGCTTCATTTGTGTCGCAAGTGGAAAAGATACTATCTTTAAGCAAAGAACAAAAGCAAGCCATTATTGATGAAGCTTATCGTATTGTCGATGTCTATTCTATCGATAAATTTTATAACAACGTAGTGAGGGTTTATAAACGTGCCATCCGTAAATACTGGTAGTCGTAAAATTAAAGGAATAAAACTCTATAAGGATCATGTGACCTTATCCTTTTTTAAAGGTGAGCCATTAAAGATCTCTAAAGAAGCCTTTGTGTCTTCTTATTTATACGCGGGAAAGAACTTATCTAGTAAAGAGATTGCTTCTTTAGAAGAAATCACCGCGATGAGCACTCTTCTTAACTACGCTTTACAAATTGTGAGTAAAAAACATCTCAGTGAAAAAGAGATGTTAGAAAAACTCATGAAAAAGGAAGATAACTATGCCGCTGCTAAAAAAGTTATCACTAAATTAAAAGAAAACGATTTATTAGATGATAAAGCCTTTATGCAAGATTTAATCGCTTGGGATAATGAAAGAAACTTTGGACAAAATAAAATCGTTAAGCACCTAAAAGATAAAGGCATTCCTGATTCTTTAATTAATAAAGTTAATTTCCCTCAAAGTATAGAGAGAAAGAAAGCGAAAGCCTTACTTGATAAGTTAGATAGGAAATACGCTAAATATGCTTATGAAAGTAAGAAGAAACATGTTTATCAAGCGTTAATGAGTCAAGGCTATAATCACGATATCGCTAGAGAAGTCACTAATGATTTAAAAAGAAAAAATGATAAAGTTGAACAAAGCCTATTAACTAGGGACTATGAAAAGATCAAAAGCCGCTATGAAAAGAAATATGAAGGCTATCAATTAAAACAAAAGATTTATGCCGCTTTAGTTAATAAAGGTTATAAATATCAAGAAATTAAAAAAGTATTGGAGGATTTTACATATGAAGATGATAGTGGATTTTAATGATCACGAACACGTTGAAGGACAATTCTTATTAGGAAATGTCTCAAAAGGTGTGAACACTAATGGTGGAGCATATCTCTCTGTTGAACTTAGAGACGCTAGTGGTCAAATTGTTGCTAAAAAGTGGGATGCCACTTTAGCGGATGAACAAATATTTATTGTCGGTAATGTTTTAGCAATTACTGGTGAAACAAATAAATATAAAGAGCAATTACAATTAAAGATTCTCACCGCCGAATTAGTGCCCCTAGATGAAATAGATGTCGAGAAGTTTGTCAAAGCTCCACCAGTCGCTAAAGAGGTATTAATTGAAAGATTTAATAAACACGTCGCTTCTGTGAAGAATGAAGATTGCCAAAAGATCTTGCAATATATGATTAAGAAGTTTGGCGATAAAATCTTCTCCTATCCTGCAGCGGTATCTATTCATCACGAATATAGCAGTGGTCTTCTCATGCATAGTGTCACTATGGCGGACCACGCCGCTTATCTCGCCCCAATCTATGGTGCAGACCATGATTTAATGATTATGGGCTGCTTATTACATGATTTCGGCAAGATTATCGAACTCGAAGGACCAATCGTTTATAAATATTCCTTAGAAGGTAAATTATTAGGTCATATTAGTATCATGTGCGCGGAAATTAGAAAAGCCGCGGATGAACTTAAGCTTACTGGTGAAATTCCATTATTACTTGAACATATGGTCTTATCACATCATGGGCAACAAGAATTTGGCTCCCCTGTCATGCCATACACTAAAGAAGCCTTATTATTATCCTTAATAGATAATTTAGATAGTAAAATGGTTATCGTAGATAAGGCACTTCAAGATGTTGAACCAGGAAACTTCTCTAATAAAGTATTCCCATTAGATAATAGAACCTTCTATAAGCCGATTAAATAAAAGAAAAAAGGATTGATGATAAATAAGTCGTCAATCCTTTTAATTTGCCTTCTAGAGGTTATTTTTAATCGTTTCAGCGATAACTGGAAGGTTTAAACCTTCAACATTAGACTTCATTTCTAATTCAAAGCCATCATGACCTTCATATCGTGGAACCACATGCACATGGAAGTGCTTGACTGTTTGTCCTGCGGCTTCATAGCAGTTAGTTAAGATATTCACACCTTTAGCCCCTAAAAATTGAATACTGATTTGACCAATACGTTGGGCCACATCCATGACTTTATGCATAAGCTTATCTGGTGTGGATAAGAAGGTGTCGTAGTGTTTCTTTGGAATCACAAGAGCGTGGCCCTTAGTGACTTGAGAAATATCAAGAAATGCTAAAACGTCTTCATCTTCAAATAACTTATAGCAAGGTATTTCACCATCAACGATTTTACAAAAAACATCTTTTTCCATATATGTTTATCCTCTTAAAACTATGATAGCACAAAAAAGGAGGTCTAAGCCTCCTTAATTGTTATTTTGATTAATCAAATAATTCTGGGAATGTTGATTTGAAGTAGTCGTAGACTTTTGTGTCGTGATACTTGAGTTCCATCTTTTCGACCCAGTGTTTCTTGGATAATGTTTGATATGTATCATTACCCGCGACTAATTGGACGATTTCGTTGATGTAGTTTTCAAGTTTGTTCATGGCATCGGTTAATTCGCTACCTTCTAAATCAGCATATGTTGCTTTATTGAGAACTTTACTCTTAATCGCATCTTCCACTAAGACGAGATAGTAGGTGTTATCGCTCTTGAAGAGAATGTCGTTTTGGACTTTTTCATCAGCGATTCTGCTTGTCTTTCTGAGGAAGTATTGGTTGTTGATCTTACCAACGACGTTGACGAGGTTTTTGCTACCAGCAACTTCGTTTGTCTTCCATTCGTTAGCGGTTGTGTCGTATGAGTATTCAACACAATCTTCACCGAGTAAGGCGTTAGCAACGTTGATATCAAATAATTGATTCTTGATGCTATCTGGTAAGTCACTGACACCGACGGATTTCACATACCAACCTGTGGATGTGTAGTCTTTTAATTGAAGTTCACGTGTCTTGATTTCTTGACCAACTTTAACTGTGTAAGCACCGCTATTGGTGTAAGTGCTTTCATTTTCAGATAATTTTGGATCATCATCAATCTTCTTGAAATCTTCCATCATATTGCCGTAGTTGGTGCCTTCGAAGTATTTGTAATCAACACCTTGAACAGTGGCTTGTGCTGGGGTGCCAAATGCTTCAACGGATAACTTATAGGCAGGATATGTGTCGACTTGGTTGGCTGTATCTCTCATGAATGCGCCAATCCAAGCTTCGGAGACAGTCTTGAAGGAATCAAGTGTAATAGCGTCTGTACGAGTTTGATCGAAGATGTAGTTGTTAACGAATTTCTTCATTAAGTCTTCGGCCTTACCGATGTACTTGCTATCTTCGGTGATGGATAAGACACTAATGTGTCTAGCAGATGTACGGCCTAATGTGTCGTAGGATTCATCGAGAATGTATTGTTCAACGAGAAGTTGACGATAGATATCTGGAATGAGTTTATCTTCGACATAAGTCGCATCTTGTGTCTTTTCTTCCGCTTGGTCTAACGCCGCATTACTTTGGTAGTTAGCGCGGTGGAGAATGAAGTCAGGATTACCTTGGATGTTTTCAGCTTGATCTTTGAAGACTTCGTAATCTTCAACGTCAGCTGTTAAGACACCTTCGAAGAGTTCAGCGCCAGTTAATGCACGAACATTGTTTTCAATGTCTGCAGCAAGAGAACGTAAGTACTTTTCTTCTTTGAAAACGTTTCTTTCACTGTAGGAACCACCAGAGATAGCGGAATATAATTTTTCAGCGATACGTTTTTCAATGGTTTCCCATTTTTGATTTAAACGTGCATATTCGGATTCACTTGGAGCGGCATCATCGGCGACTTCTTTGTTAGCGTCGTCGACACGATGACCAGCTTTGTTCTTGGTCCAATAAGCACTGTGAGCTTTAATGAAGTCATCAGCTTTCTTTTTGTCACCGTTTTTATAAGAATTAACAGCTTCTTTTAAGGTGATTTCTTCACTACCTTCCTTAGCGGTGACTTTGTTATAGTTACCAAAGACGCTAATGGAGTATTGATATAACAATTCATTTAAGACATCTTGGGCGAGATTGCCATCACGATATGCATCGTAGATATCTTTGAAATTGTTGTTGTAGATTGTGCCATCATAACCAGTGACTGTGACGACTGGAGAGTTTTTATCATCATAGGCCTTTGGCTTGGCAATAATGTCATCACTACATGAGGCGAGAGCGAATGTGCTAAGTAACGCGATTGCGGACACTTTTAAGATATTTTTACGCATAGTAGTAATAATCTCCTTCCTCAGTGAAGTTAATGTATCTTGGGTCTGTTGAAGTTGTTGGATTCTTCTTTAATTCATAGAAGTCATCAGCAACTTTTTCAGGAACAAGACGTGTTAATGTTGGGGATAATTCACCGGTAATAGCGTTTCTTGTGGTGTATTGAGCATCACGGTTGTATTCTTGGAGTTCTAACATTTCTGTATATGTTCTCCAGTCTTCCGCTAAACCTTGTTCTTGCTTGTAAGCATTGTTTTCTTGTTGAGCTTTGATATAAGCGTCAATTTGATCACCTAAACCTTCAGCAGCATCTTTGAATTCGATGGTGACTTGAGTCTTGAGGTAGTTGTACAAACGATAGTCATATGTTTTGTCGAAGGACTTAACATTATTTAAGATATCGTCTGCACGTGTTTTGTAATCAGCAATGTCAGAGCTTTGGATGTAGTTGACATAGGATCTGGCGTTTGGATTGTAGCCTTCTTCACCTGGTAATTTTGTATCGTAGTATGTGGCAAATTCAGCGTAATCATACATGGATTCTTCAATGACCATGAAGTGAATACCGAATTGGCTACGAACACCAACGATAACGTTACCTTTTTCATCAACTAAGTAACCTTGAGCGTTGAATCTTGGTAAGGTTGCATCGTAAACAGTGTTACTTGCAAGATTATCAAATTCATCTCTTGGGTTAGCTAATGTGCTGTAGTCAGCTCTCTTAGCATTCTTGATAACGAAAACGTTATGTAAGTTGAAGTACTTATTCCAAACAATGTTTCTTGGATATAAAGCAGTGGAACCACCAGCTAATTTATTGTTCTTAGCGTCGGTTGTAACATCAGCATATTCACCAAGTTTAACGAAAGCTTCGTATGGAACTTCAACGACGTTCGCTGGTAAAGCGTTCTTAACATCATCAGTGATACCTAAACCGGCTTTGATTGTTGCAGCAGCAGCATCAGCAGCGTTAGCGGCATCATAGAGGTTGTCATAAGCATATAAACCTAAGCGGAATTCGTTGACCATTGTTTGACCGATGGAAGAAGCAACGTTTGTAACGATACCAACATCGCCACCTTTGTCAGCGGATGTATCTTCACTCTTTAAAGCGGTTTCAGTGAAAGTCTTTTCACCTTTGGCTAAAGTTTGAACAACATCATAAAGTTTCTTAGATTGTTCTTCGGAAATTGTACCTTTATAGAACTTTTCATCGGCGTTGCCAGCTTCATCAACTTTCACTAAGATGTGACGGATGTGATATGGCATAGCTGGTTTGACATCTTTTTCAGCGGATGTGCCATCAGCTTTGATACCTAAGAATTCTTCTTTTAAACCTTCAGCTGTGTATTCATCAGCGAACCAGGTTTGCATGACAGATTTTTCTTCTTCATAGATGAAATATTCTTTTAAGCCTTTTTCATCTTCGACATTTTTACTTTCGAGGATTGCTTTCCACTCAGTGTCGTAACTGGTACCATTGTTCTTGGCGTTCTTATCAGCTTGTGCTTTTTGTTCTTTGACTTGGTTTGCAGCCCATTTTTCAATTTCGTCGTAATTCTTTTCGCCTTTAAAGCCTTTTTCTTTAAATTCGTAACGAATTAAGACTTCTAAGATTTTGTCATAGAACTTGCTGATACCATTTGTTGTACCGTTGTAGGCATTGTAAACATCGTCAGTTAAAAGAGCGATCTTTTCTTTACTACCATAAGGAGTAAATGTAGCGATTGCAGTTTTATCTGAGGTGACGTTGCCACAAGCGGACAAAGCCATAGCAGCAATGAAGCCAGTAACTAGTGTTATTGATAGTTTACTTTTCTTCATTTTTAACTCTCCTTTTTCAAATAACAGCGCGAATATTATAAATATTCTAATTTTTTTATGCAACAAGTTTGTTAACAAACCGCTTCTTATCGTATGAAAAGCATGCTCTTTAAAAACAAAAATTATCATATCGTTTGCTTATGTAGTTTCTTATAAGTAGAATATTTCACGGAATTTGAGGTAAGAGGTATGTCTACTTTAAAAATAATCAACTTACACGCTAGTGTTGACGGAAAAGAAATACTTAAAGGCGTAAACCTTGAAGTCTCTGAAGGCGAGACAGTAGCGTTACTTGGTCCTAATGGACACGGCAAATCGACACTTTTAAGTGTCATCATGGGTCATCCAAGATATGAAGTCACAGAAGGCAGCATTTATTTTGACGATAAAAATGTCTTAGAGTTATCTGTCGATGAACGTTCTAAACTTGGATTGTTCTTAGGCATGCAATCACCAAGTGAGATTCCAGGTGTCATTAACTCTGACTTTTTAAAAGCTGCAGTTAATGCCAGAAGAGAAAAACCAATTTCTACATATAATTTCTATAAAATATTAGACCAAGCCACAAAAGAATTAAAAATGCCATTCGATTTAGCGACTAGATCATTAAACGAAGGTTTCTCCGGTGGTGAAAAGAAAAGAAATGAAATCCTTCAAATGGAATTGTTAAAACCAAAACTTGCGATGCTTGATGAAATCGATTCTGGTTTAGACGTTGATGCTATGCAAGTTGTTGCTGATGTCATTAATAAAGAAAAAGCTGAAGGCCATGGTTTCCTTGTGATTTCTCACTATGCTCGTTTGTTTGACATGATCCACCCAACAAGAGCGGTCGTTATGATTAATGGTCGTATCGTTTTAGATGGTGGTCCAGAAATCTTCAAACGTATTGACCAAACTGGCTATGAATTCATCAAGACAGAATATGGTGTCAATATTGAAAAAGACGATGTTGAAATGAATAAAGTTTCCATCGGTACATGCGCTGTGAAGGAAAGCATTAAGTAATATGGAAAGAACTATTATTTCCAACGTCAAAAATACTATCTCCAGTGGTGATTATTTCATCGATGGTGCTTTTCTATCTGGTGAAAAAGTCGAAATCGAAATAGAGGTTAATTCAATTTGCGATATTCTTTTAGATAATTTAAAAGATATTAAAGATTTAAATATTGTTATTAATCAAGATAGTAATGTTAGATTATCATTCATCGCTGAAGATGAAATGAAATCATCAAATATCAACATTACAGTGAAGAATAACGCGACACTTAATGGCTATTTCGCTGATTTTGCGGAGAAAACACTAGAACTTCACTGTAAGGTCAACTTAGTGGAAGAAGGTGCTACATGTACATATAAAGTAGCTTCTTTAGTCGCTGGTGAAGATAAAAAACTAGTGGATGTTTCTATTGATCACATTTCACCAAGAACGTATGGTAAATTTGATTGCTATGGAATCTGCAAAGATAAAGGTAAAATTGTCGTCGCTGGTACATCTCACGTCTTTAAAGGCGCGGTGAAAAGTAAAGCGCAACAAAATTCCAAAATTATGGTCTTTGATGAAAGCAGCGATGCTTCTACAAAACCAGTTTTAAAAATTGATGAAAACGATCTTGAAGCCAGCCATGGTTCAGTCGTTGGTAAGATAAATGATGAACACTTATTCTACTTAACTTCACGTGGATTAAGTGAAGAAACCGCTAAAGAATTAATTACTTGGGGTTACTTAAACCCAATTCTTGAAGGTTTCAAAGAAGAAGACGTCAAAAATCATATTTCTTCTTTAATTGAAAGGAGAATGTAGTATGTACGACGTTTATAAGATTAGAGAACAATTCCCAATGTTAACAAGTGATATCAAGATGCAAAATAAGCCTCTTGTTTTCCTTGATAACTGCTCAACCACATTCAAACCACAATGTGTCATCGATGCAATCACTGAATATTATACAAAGTATAATAGTAATTCTCATCGTGGGGATTATGACTTATCTTATAAAGTTGATGTCATGATTGAAGATGCACGTAAAGAAGTTGCTACTTTAGTGAATGCTGAACAAAACGAAGTCGTTTTCACTGATGGCGCTACTGGTGCATTAAATTTAGTGGCTTATGGCTATGGCTTAAAGTTCCTTAAAAAAGGTGATGAAATCATTCTCAGCGTTGCGGAACATGCTTCTAATGTTCTTCCTTGGTTTAGAATCGCGGAATTAACAGGAGCGGTTATTAAATATGTCGATATTGTTGATGGCAAGATCCTTCCAGAAAACTTAAGAAAAGTCATGAGCAAGAACACTAAGATTGTTTCTTTAGCCCAAGTCGGTAATGTCTTAGGCTATGTCGCAGATGTGAAAGAATTTGCCAAAATTGCTCATGAGTTTGGTGCAATTATGGTCGTTGATGGCGCGCAATCTGTACCACACTTAAAAGTTGATTTTAAGGACCTTGGTATCGATTTTCTCGCTTTTTCTGCCCATAAAATGTGTGGTCCAACCGGTGTCGGCGCTCTCGTTGGTAGATATGAGCTATTAAACGCTATGGACCCATTTGTTTCTGGTGGTGGTATGAACTCAATTTTCAAAAAAGATGGTACTGTTGATTACCGTCTACCTCCATACAAATTTGAAGCGGGTACACTTAATATCGCTGGTATTTTAGGCTTTGGTCGCGCGGTTAAATTCATTAAAGAAATCGGTATTGAAAATATTCATAAACACGATGAAGAATTAATCGATTACGCTATCGAAAAGCTTAAAGATTATGAAAATATCATTATCTACAATAAGGATGCGAGAAACGGCATTCTAACATTCAATATCAAAGGCGTTTTCCCACAAGATGAATCCACATTACTCAATTATAAAGGCATTGCGATTCGTTCAGGTGAACACTGCGCTAAATTATTAGATAACTATTTAGATACAAAAGCGACATGTAGAATGTCGACTTACTTATATACGTCAAAAGAGGACATCGATACATTCGTCGATGCAATTATTAATGGAGGTGACATTTTAGATGCCTACTTTAACTAACGATATGATGAGATCCATCATCATGGACCATTATTCTAATCCACAAAATAAACACCAACCTCCTAAGGAAGGCTATGAAAAAGTCCATATGCACTCTGATAACTGCATTGATGATTTAGATATCTTTTTACTCGTAGAAGGTAACATTATCACTGACGCTTGCTTTGATGGAACAGCTTGTACAATCTCAACATCAAGCACAGATATCATGTGTGATTTATTAAAAGGAAAAGAAATCACTGAAGGCAGAAAGATTATCGATGCCTTTCATCATATGATGCACGAAGAAGAATTCGATACAGAATTATTAGATGAAGCAATTGTGTTTATTAACACAAGTAAACAAGCAGCACGAATCAGATGCGCAACCATTGGTTGGAATGCCGCAGAAGAGATTCTAAAGGATAAGTAATATGTCAAAAGACGAAGTTAAATTCCAAGAAGATTATAAATACGGTTTCAAAGACAAAGATACTTCCATTGTCAATACAGGCATCGGTCTTACCGAAGAAGTTGTTAGACAAATATCTAAGTTGAAAAATGAACCAGAATGGATGCTTGAGTTCAGACTCAAAGCTTTTAAAGCATTCCAAGAAATGCCTATGCCAAGTTTTGGTCCAGATTTATCAATGCTTAATTTTGATTCCTATACATACTTTACTCGTATGGCAAATGGTGAAGCAAAATCATGGGATGATGTTCCTGAAACTGTTAAAAACACTTTCCAAAAATTAGGTATCCCAGAAGCAGAACAAAAATATCTTGCTGGTGTATCAACACAATATGAATCCGAAGTCGTTTATCATAACATGCTTAAAGAAGTGGAAGAAAAAGGTGTTATTTTCCTTTCCACAGATATGGGTTTAAAACTCTATCCTGAAATCTTTAAGAAATATTTTGGTACAGTAGTGCCAATTAGAGACAACAAATTCTCCGCTTTAAATGGTGCTTGCTGGTCTGGTGGTTCTTTCGTTTATGTACCAAAAGGTGTGCATTTAGAAAAGCCATTACAATCCTATTTCAGAATCAACAATGAAAAGACTGGCCAATTTGAAAGAACATTAATCATCGTTGATGAAGGTGCGGATGTCCACTACGTGGAAGGTTGTACCGCTCCATCATATTCAAAAGAATCATTACACTCTGGTGTAGTAGAAATTATTGTTTTAAAGAACGCTAAATGTCGTTATTCCACAGTGCAAAACTGGAGCACAAATATTGTTAACTTAGTTACTCAAAGAGCTATTTGCTATGAAGGTGCTTCTATGGACTGGATTGATGGTAACGTTGGTTCAGGTACAAATATGAAATATCCAGCGGTTATCTTAGCCGGTGAAGGCGCTAAAGGCACATGTATCTCTATCGCTGTAGCAGGTAAGGGTCAATATCAAGACGCTGGTTCAAGAATGATTCACTTAGCAAGCAATACCTCTTCCACAATTATTTCTAAATCAATTGTTAAGGGCGGTGGCGTTGCTAACTATCGTGGTACCGTTAGACACATGAAAAACGCTAAAAACTGCAGAAGCCATGTTGAATGCGATACTTTAATTCTTGATGAACAATCTTATAGTGACACAATTCCAAATAACGAAGTTAAAAATAACACTTCTTATATTGAACATGAAGCCACAGTGAGTAAAATATCTGAGGATCAATTATTCTATTTGATGTCTCGTGGTGTTTCTGAAAAAGATGCCACTCAGATGATTATCATGGGATTCATTGAACCATTCAGTAAAGAACTCCCAATGGAGTATGCAGTTGAATTAAATCAACTTATTAAAATGGACATGGAAGGTAGTGTCGGTTAATGTTTGATTACGATGTTATTGTTGTTGGTGGTGGACATGCAGGCCTAGAGGCCGCTTTTGCTTGTGCCCACATGAACAAGAAGACATTACTTTTAACCTTAAATAAAGAAATGATTGGCAACATGCCATGTAATCCTTCTATCGGCGGTTCTGCTAAAGGTATCGTCGTTAGAGAAATCGATGCTTTAGGTGGCATGATGGGTATTGCGGCCGATCATCATTACTTACAATTAAAAATGCTTAACACTGGGAAAGGCCCTGGCGTTCAATGTCTTAGAGCCCAACAAGATAAGCTTGAATATCCAAAATATTGGCAAGAATTAGTGGCCAAAGAAAGTAACCTTACTCTTGAAGAAGGAATGGTCACTGCTTTAATTTGTGAAAACAACGAAATTCACGGTGTAATTCTCGAAAACGGCGCAAAAGTCCGCTCAAAATGTGTAATTTTAACAACTGGTACCTATATGGAAAGTCAGATTTTCCGTGGTCATGATGTTAAAGATGAAGGCCCAGATGGACAAAAACCATCATTAGGTCTTTCTCCATTCTTAAGAAGTATTGGTATTGAAACATTTAGACTTAAAACCGGCACTCCTCCAAGAATCAAAAGAGACTCAATTGACTTTAGTAAAGCTACCCCTCAACCAGGTACAAATAAGCACTTAGCCTTCTCTTATGAAACAAAGGAATTTATTCCAATTGAAGAGCAAGAACTCTGCTATTTGGTTTACACTACACCAAGAACACATGAAATCATTAGAGAACACTTAAAAGATTCTGCTTTATTTAGTGGTTTAGTAACTGGTGTTGGTCCAAGATATTGTCCATCTATTGAATCAAAAATCGTCACTTTTGCCGATAAAGAAAGACATCAATTATTCTTAGAACCAGAGTCTAGATATACCGATTCTATTTATTTACAAGGTTTCTCAACATCTATGCCTGTTGAAGTCCAAGAAGAAATGGTGCATTCTTTACCAGGCTTTGAAAATGCTGTTTTCCTTAAATATGCATACGCGATTGAATATGACGCTATTAGAACAGAAGAATATGGTTCAAATCTTGAAATCAAGAAATGGCCAGGTTTATTCATTGGTGGCCAAATATGTGGCACATCTGGTTATGAAGAAGCCGCTGCTCTTGGCTTAATGGCGGGTATTAATGCATGCCTTAAAATCGATGGCAAGGAACCATTAGTGCTCCGTCGTGATCAAGCCTATATCGGTGTCATGATTGATGACTTAGTTACTAAAGGCACTGAAGAACCATACCGTTTAATGTCATCACGCGCGGAATTCCGTTTAATTTTAA
>CAMVBL010000008.1 GCA_947165725.1 uncultured Caryophanales bacterium
CTGCCTTTACCATTACTACCAGCGATATGGATAGAAGGAACATTATAAGAAAAACCGACTTTCTTCAGAAATGAGTCGAAGTTTTCTCTTTGGTAATCACCATGACCAACGTTATCAAAATATGTTTTTAAATCTATCTTGCTCATATTAATCTTCTCCGTTTTTAATGCTGCGTTTGATATCTCTTTGTTTAATAGTTTCACGTTTATCGTAGAGTTTCTTACCTTTCGCTAAAGCGATTTCCATTTTGGCTTTGCCTCTTTTTAGATAGACGCGTGTAGGTACGATTGTAAAGCCATCGCGTTTAACTTTTTCTTCGAACCATTTTATCTCTTTCTTATGAAGTAATAACTTACGAGTTCTTAATGGATCATGATTGAAGATGTTGCCCTTATCATATGGATTAATATGCATATTAAGAACTTCCATCTCACCACTTCTAATAACGATATAGGCATCGTTTAATGAACAACCATGTGTACGTAATGATTTGATTTCAGTGCCCACTAAAACAAGGCCACATTCTGTAAACTCACTTAAGAAGTAATTAAAATGCGCCTTCTTATTACTAGTAATGATTTTAATGCCAGTATCTGTCTTATTCATTTGTACCCTCACGAGAAATTGTTTGTAGCACCTTTGTGAATCCTACATCAAAGAATGCATATAAATGGTTATTCTCTCTTTTATATAAAATAGAGAACACTATCATATAGAAGAATATAACGAAAATTGTAAATAACAAGATAGAGAATGTATCAAAGCTGAACTTTAGTTGCAGCAATAGACTTGTAATAACACCGACGATGATGGAAGACACAAACGGAATGATGAATTCTTTGCCTAAGAATAAGAGCCTATTATTTCCACGTTTCTTACTCATCAAGATGAGAGTAATGAAGACACCAATTAAAGCAATCGCAGCGACAGAAGCCACCACGATATAAATTGTTAGAAGTCTTGGATGAGAATAAATTGGACGGACAGAGAACGAAGTTGCAAAAGCCACGATAATAGACAGCAAGAATGTTCCGACAAAATATAAAACATCTCCTCTATGTGGCTTAACTAATGGGGTGTTTTGTTTTTGTAAGTCTTTATTGAGTTCAATGAAATACTTCTCTTTACTAGCGTTCACCACTGGTAAGAAGAAGATCATTGTTAAATATGTTGCTTCAATATTTGGTACAAATAACATCGTAGATTCTGTAACACTATGCGCTAAGATGCCAAGGAAGCAAATTCCATAAATATAAGCGACACGGTACCTCTTATTCTTCAACAATTTCACTATTCCAACGATGAAAGTTGATAATAAAGAAACGTAGAGCAATAAACCAAATAAACCATGTCTTAAAGTGATTTCAACGATGCCATTATGAGCGCTTCTAGCTTCAAAACCACCACTTTGTAAAGCGAAATATCGTGTGAATATTGCATTACCTGTTTTGTAACCTAAACCGAATATTAAATCAATTGGTCTTTCGCAAAGTAGATGGAATACTGATGCCCATATACCTGTTCTTGATGTTAGGGTACTGTAGTCTTTCTTGAAGATATGTGTGTTCACGAATGACCAAAGGTTAACGAAAATTGGCACGTTAAGATTAATCATCATTGTGAAGAAGCCAAACAAGAATAAAAGAACACTGAAATAAACAAATAATAATCTTGCAGCGTATCTCTTGCGATCTACAAACTTGGAGAAGATTTCATATAAGGTATAAGCAATAATCGCTATCGCACTGATATAAACGGCTGTTGTACATGAGGCAAAAACAATCATCACAGAGAAGTGAACCATTAAAACGTAATAGAATGGATTGAATTTCTTAATGGATAAAATGATGCAGCTAAATACTGCAACTAAGATGATATTTGCCCAGACATTTGAATTATAAATAATGAAAGATAAACCACTACCGGTATATGTATTGGTGAAAATTGCGGTAATGTCTTTAAACTCCATCACGATATCCACAAGCGTACAAGCAAACACGCCTATAGCATATGCGAATGTGAGCCACTTTAACCATTTTCTGGAAATCGAATAACGGTTAAAGACGAATAAAATTCCATATAAAACAGCACACCAAGCGATGATTTGTAATGTATATGAAGTCTTTTCTTGAACGCTAAAAGAAACAGTAACTACATCATTGCTTTGTGTTAAGAACGAGCGGTCACCTTGCCACCAAACAGTAGCAATGGAAACTAAACCGAATATAACAATAATTGGAAGCAGGACTTTATCGATAGTGATCTTGTTTCTATTTCGCTCTCTTATGTAATAAACAATGAGTAAGAAAATCACAAACATTGAAAGCATGATTAAAGAATCGATACTCATGCCTCCCATATGATCAGAACTGAATAACGCAAAGTTTTCAGCTAGTAAGCAAGAGAACGCGATGATAAACCAAAATAGTAAATATGTGAGAGTAAATCTTAATTTTCCCATATAGCTATTAAATAAAGGTCCTTCACTGTCCCACGTGTATTATACACGTTAGACAGAAAATTGAATATATTTCTTTTCGTATGCGCCTATTTAATGATTCAAATACACAAATTAAATTAAAGTTGCTATCATAAATGCATGGAAAATAAATACGAAACATTACAAAAGATAATTGATGAGGCACGTCAAATCGTTGTCTTCACAGGCGCTGGAATTTCTGTTCCAAGTGGTATTCCTGATTTTAGAAGCGCTAATGGCATTTACAATCAAAAAACTAAATACCAAGCTTCACCAGAAGAAATCATTTCTCACACATTCTTTCAAAACTACACTGAAGAATTCTATGAGTTTTATAAGGACAAAATGTGCTATCCAAAAGCCCAACCAAATGCTGCTCATAAATACTTCGCTGATTTAGAAAAGAAGGGTAAAAACGTTATCGTTGTAACTCAGAATATTGATGGTCTTCATCAAAAAGCTGGTTCTAAGATTGTTTATGAATTACACGGCACTATTCATCAAAACTTCTGTACAAGATGTGGAAGATTATTTGGTCTTGATTATGTAATGAATTCTGAGGGTGTTCCTCACTGTGATAAATGCGGTGGCATTGTTAAACCAACTGTTGTTTTGTATGAAGAATCATTAGATGAAGATATCATCTCAAGATCTATTAATGCAATTATGACTTGCGATGTCATGATTGTGATTGGAACTTCTTTAAAAGTTTATCCAGCAGCGGGCTTTATCCGTTACTTCAAAGGCCGCTATTTAGTGGTTATTAATAAAGAATCTACATCATATGACAATATGTGTGATTTAGTCTTCAACGAAGACGTTATCAACGTTGTTAAGAACTTAAAATAATGAAAACACTAATTTTTGACTTAGATGGTACTATCCTAGATACGCTTCAAGATTTGAAAAACGCTGTAAATCACGCGTTAAATTTTTATAATCTGCCTGAAAAGGACTTAGAATTCGTGAGAAAAGCCATCGGAAACGGCACTACTGTTTTAATTCAAAGATGCACACCGTCTTGCCTATCTGATGAAGAAAGAAATAAGGTATTCAATACTTTTAAAACATATTATTTAGAACATTATGCAGATTACACTAAACCATATGAAGGTATTAAGGAAATGCTTACTAAACTCAAGGGTAAGGTTACCCTAGCGGTAGTCTCTAATAAGGACAACGATTTAACTAATAAAATCATTAATAAGGAGTATCCTGGTTTGTTTGATATCATCCAAGGTTCATGCCTAGACCATCCTAAGAAACCTGACCCATATCTTATTAATAAAATAATTAAGGAAAATAATATAGATAGAGATAACTGCCTCTATATTGGTGACACTAATATTGATAAGGAAAGTGCTACTAATGCTGGCTTACCATATTTATTAGTGAACTATGGCTATCGCACTAAGGAAGAGCTAGAAAAAATGTGTCCTAACGACACAACTCTTTCTTCTGTAAATGAACTATATAATCAACTATTAAAGTGGGTTAACTTATAAAGAGGCAATTCTTTCCTCAATAAACTTCTCAACTGACTCTCTTGGCTGCTTGTATGTAATCGCTAATTCATCCAATAACATGTTCTTAGCGTAGTTAAGCATATCCAAATCAACAGGGCCTAATTTAATCTCATCATTGTTCTCACCTAATTTGTTATAGAAGAATAATTGACGATATAAATAAGCAATATCTTTAACATCGCCAGAAGATAATCTCTTCTTATAAGCATCTCTTCTTTGTTTGGTGTTTGTATTGAAATCTTTGCCAATCTTTTTAACTAATTTAAGAAGTTCATCAGCTTCTTTAACAGTCATGATATGACGAATAATACTATTAGCGGAATCGACTGGAACATAGAAGGTTTCACCGCTGATACGATTTACTTGCACAAGAAAATATTCTTTGCCGTTCATTTCCTTGCTCCCAATAATTGTTGAGAGACCTTCACGGCAGTGGATCACTTCATTATTCACATTAAAATTTGACATATACATTAATATTATGTCATTTTTTCAAATTTTTTGTAAGTTTTTGAGTAAAAAATCTTGTTAGAAAGAAGACTTTAATGGACAAGTCCTATTAAAGATTAAGTGCTCTTTTGTGGATAATTTATCAGTGCAATAATAACCAGTTCTAATGAATTGGAAATGGTCTAAAGGTTGTGTATCTTTTAATGATGCTTCCACGAAGCCTTCTAATTTGATTAATGAATTTGGATTTAATCTTTCAATGAATGATTGACCTTTTGTTTCTTCGGTTTCATCGAACACTAATGGTTCATATAGATTAAATGTGGCTGGTAAGGCTGTAGTGGCTTCAACATAATGGATTGTACCATTTGGTTTACGGGCATCAAAACCGCTGCCAGATTTGGTTTCTGGATCGTATGTGCAGTGGATTTCGACGATGTTGCCATTTTCATCTTTCACTACACTATTACATCTAATGAAATATGCATGCATTAAACGGACTTCATCACCGACAGATAATCTCTTCCATTTACGGTTTGGTTTTTCTTCAATAAAGTCTTCTCTTTCAATATATAAGTATTTACCGAAAGCAATTTGACGATGACCTAATTCTTCATTTTCCATATTATTAGAAGCATCGCAATATTCGATTTGTCCTTCTGGGTAGTTATCGATAACAACTTTTAATGGATTTAAGACCGCCATTGGACGAGTAGCTTTAAGTTTTAATTCTTCTCTAAGGAAGTTATCAAGAGTGTCCGCATTTGTGGTGCTGTTGATTCTTGATAAGCCAGTATAAAGAATGAAGTTTCTAATTGCTTCTGGTGTTAAACCTTTTCTCTTTAAACCGACTAATGTTGGCATACGTGGGTCATCATAACCATCAACGTAACCACCATCGACTAATTGACGGAGATATCTTTTGGACATCACTGTATTAGTAATATTTAGTCTGCCCCATTCATATTGATGTGGGACATGTGGCATTTCGCATTTTTCAACAAACCAATCGTATAAAGGACGATGGTTATCAAATTCTAATGAACACAAGGAATGGGTGACACCTTCAATTGCGTCTTGTAATGGATGGGCAAAGTCATACATTGGATAGATGCACCATTTATTACCTTGTCTATGATGTGGGACGTGTAAAATACGGTACATGACTGGGTCACGCATATTGATATTTGGGGAAGCCATATCGATTTTCGCTCTTAATGTCTTCTCGCCGTTACCATATTTACCATCACGCATTTCTTGGAATAATTTTAAGTTTTCTTCAACTGATCTATTTCTACATGGAGAATCTTTACCAGGTTCAGTTAATGTACCACGGTATGCAGTTATCTCATCAGCGTTAAGATCATCAACATATGCTAAGCCTTTTTTAATAAGAAGAATTGCTCTATTGTATGTTTCTTCAAAATAATCACTACCAAAGAAAATGTTCTTAGGTTCATAGCCTAACCATTTAATATCGTTAATAATAGCTTGGACATATTCAGCGCCTTCATTGACTGGGTTAGTATCATCAAATCTTAAATTTGTGTAACCACCAAATGCTTTTGCAAGTTCAAAGTCATTGATTACCGCTCTAGCGTGACCAATGTGTAAATAGGCGTTTGGTTCTGGAGGGAAACGTGTAACGATTGTTTTAACACGTCCTTCTTCCAAGTCTTTTTCCATGATTGTTTTGATAAAGTTATTAATTTCTTCCATAAAAAAGTCCTCGGAGATATTTTACGCTTGTAGAACAACTATTCAAATACTTTTGAATTTAGTTGTTTCATCTAGCCTTGTTTCTTTTTGTTAAATACTGGCCAGAAAGCATCTGCCCCATAATCAATACGATTGAGTTTCATGAGTTCAATCATATCTTCTTCACTGATTTCAAAATCTAGTTTCATATTATCTTCAATATGTTCTTTGCTAGATGCTTTTGGAATAGAGATTGTATCTAATTGTAAAGTGTATTTAATGCATAACTGTGGCACTGAAACACCATACTTCTTGGCCATTGCTTGAATCTTTTTATCATCTAACGCTCGACCATGAGCGATTGGGGAATATGCTTCCACGACAATATCGTTTTCTTGACAGAATTTAATAACATCAACAGGGGTTTCACCAATATGTAAAAGAATTTGGTTGGCCATTGGTTTAATCTCACAGTTATTGATGATATTTTCAAGGTCATCCACCAAGAAGTTTGATACACCTATCGCCCTAAGTTTACCTTCTTTATAGGCTTCTTCCATGGCTTTCCATACTTGAATATTCTGCTTGAAATATCTAAATGGTCCTCTAAATAAGGCCCAAGGTTGTGGACAGTGAATGAGCATTAAATCAATATAATCAACACCTAATTTCTTAAGTGATTCATCGATAGACTTTTTAGCTTTTGCATAGGACTTAAGTTCCGCTTTTACTTTGGAGGTAATAAAGACTTCTTCTCTTTTAAGACCAGATTCTCTAATGCCTTGTCCAACGCCTTCTTCGTTGCCATATGCTTGCGCTGTATCAATATGACGATAACCAGCCTCTAAAGCCATCTTTACGCAGTTAGCGGCATTCTCATTTTTAATTAGCCATGTACCATAAGCTAAAGCAGGTGCCTTAACACCATTGTGCAAAACAAATTCTTTCATATAAGTCTCCTCGTTATTTTTATTGTGGCATAACTTTCATCTTTATGAAAATAAAAAGCTATAAAAAAGGATCTGGGCGAACCCAAATCCTTCTTTGTAAATCATTGCGACTTATTTAACTGAAAGTTTGAAAACGTCTAAGCTTGGATATGTTCCGGTTAATGTAACAACGAGTGTATTTTCACCAGCATTAACAGAAACATCACCAATTGTGACTTCCGTCATTGTGGAACTCCAACCTTCTGGGGCTGGGAATTCGCCTGTTTCAGGCATTGCAACGTCAGTGTCATTTAACTTAACAGCCATGGAGTCTTTCAAGACATAAGGTGCAGCTTCGCCGCCAAAACTAGATGGAGCGCTACCAACAACGGATAATACCATTGTGCCAGCGGTTTGAGCTTGGAACTTATATGTAAAAACGATTTCACTTTCTTGACTGAAGATCATGACATAAGCACTGCCACTATGGACTGTACTACCACCCCATTGACCGCCATCTTTTTGAACCATGATGCCTTGTGGAAGTTCTTCGACTTGTAATTCTTCAGCGGATTCAGCTTCGACTAAGATTTGACCAGCGACTGGAGCAGGTTTAACGGTAACTTCTACTCTAACAGAATACATACCGTCTTTCTTAACTGTGATTTTCACAATGCCAGTTTTAACGCCAGTAACAACACCTTTGTCATCAACTGTAGCAATTGTATCATCGAGTGAGACATAGGAGACACCTTGAACAGCAGTTTCAATAGTAACTGTTTGTCCTTCAATGACTTCTAATTTTTCACTTGTAACAGTGATTTGTTCTTTAACGGTTGGTGCAGTAAGTGCAACAGTGGCATCGCCAGCATAAACTGCGACTTCGTCTAAGAAGATATTTGTATCCGCTAAGAATTCAAATTCTAATGTGTTTTCAGCGGCTAAATCTAATTGACCTAATGAGAGTTCACCAAATTCTAATGAACTACCATATTGACCTGGATGGTCTTCAAGAACAACAGAATCAATATTGACTGCTTGGCCATTAAGTTTAATGCCCATAACATCTTTTAAAGTAACTTCATTACTATTACCGATGTTTAAGACTAATTCGCCCTTAACAGCTTTGCTCGATGTGAATTTTACTGTTTCTTTATCGCCAATACCGAAGCCACCGATAAATGTTTCTGCTGGTTCTTCAGTTTGTTGGCCCCAACTCATTGTTTGGGCAATTGGGTTCCAGCCAGCGATTGTTTGCATAGAGAAACCGCCACCGCCTAATTCCCACCAGCCATCAGCTGAGTAGTGTTCTGCGGCAATTGTTAAGTCAAATTCTGCAGAGGCTGCTGGTCTTGTAACTGTAATGCCAATTGAGCCATTCTTATAGCCTTCTTTAATGGCTTTAATGCTCACTTCACCAGGAGCAACTGCGGTAACTTTACCTGTTGCATCAACTGTTGCAACTTTTACGTCACCACTTTCCCATGTGACGCCTTCGACGTCAGCGCTTAATTGCACTGTCTCTCCAATAATAAGAGTCCTCTTTCCTTCAGCAGCGGTTACTGTAATCTTTTGTTGAACCGATGAAGAAGGAGTTTGTGATTGGTCCCCACCTGAATTGGCTGGCGTGTTGTTACAGGCTGCTAAACCCATACCTAAAACTAAGCCTGCGGCCAATAGAGGTACGAAAATTTTTGTCTTTTTCATTTTAAAAATTCCTTTCTTAAATTAAATCGACAAATATGTGTGGATAGCGAAAAATGCATTAATATTCAACTTTAACGTTATCTTTGCGCTTTCATTATAGTCCTATTATTTTTAATAGTTAAGCGATTTGTTGTCCTTTTTATTAGTGAAACAAAAAAAGCGACTCAGAGAGTCGCCTTATTTTGAATGATGTTTTTTAATAAACTAATCTCACTTGTTCAGTGAATAAAAGACGATAATCTGAATTATTATGAACAAATTCAATTTCTAAGTTAGTATCGTTATCAACACTGTAATTTGCAATGTCAAAATATTGACCAGATGTGGTTAAGCCTAATTGGCTATATGTTTGGCCATTTGTGAGAAGCATTGTTTGTGTCACACCATTGATTTTCACAGAATATAACGAACTATCATATACGTGAGTTTTATGGCTATCAGCGCTATTAGACATCTTCATATTGAATTGAAGTTTGACTTCGCCCGCTTTTGCAGGAATATCCCACTTAAATGTTGTTTTGACTTTATTAGTGCCACCAATTTTACCATCACTACCGATTTCACCATCAATGGATGAATAATCAGTAAACTTAATAGCAATATATTTCTTACCACAATCGCATAAGTAGGTAGTGACTTGTTTACCAGCTTTATTTGTGACTGGGGTTTGTGCAACATAGTTATGTGTTGTGTGTTTCTCACCTTCGCCGCCACCTTGAGAACCACCACCAGAAGCGGTAGAAGCATCAAAGATATAAAGACCACCGATATTCATGGTATTTGATGTACCTGTAATCTTAATTGTGTGATTACCAGCTGGGATATCAACTTCACCTAAGATAACTGGATAATAGTTAAGTCTTGAACTGCATTTACCCATTCTTGCATCAGAATATGTTTGATCTTTCATAGCGATGGATGTGTTATCTAAAGAACAACCAATTGCATCCGCGATCTTTTTAGAAGTAGATGAATCACCATTACCTAAATAGGCAACAACTTGACCCTTATATGCTTTAGAGGCACTAAATGAATAACTAACTGATTGAGATGAACTATTTAAGGTGTAATAGTTATCTGGATTATCTCTATCAGAAGTATCAGTTTTGATAGTTGTTCCTGAGGCTGTTAATAATTTAGCAGGCGCAATAATTTGACCCGCGTCATTATCTTTTGCGGTTTGTCCTTCTGTCAAATTAGCGATGACGGTATCTAATGTAGACTTAGAAACACCGATTGATAGTAACATGTTATAGACTTTATTTTTGAATGTTTTACCGGACATGTTTTGGATATCGGAAATATAGTTTTGAATATTATCCGCACCCGCCTTTGTGCCGATATATCTCTTTTCACCAATCTTACCAAAGTTAGAGAATAAGTAATCTTGATATATTTCATTTAGAGAGACACCTAATAAGCCTGATAATAAGATTGCGCATAAACCTGTTCTATCAGTACCGATACGACAGTGGAAATAAACAGGATAATTATTTGAATCACCTAATAAGTTAAAGAAGTTTTTAACTGATTCAGCATTTCTTGAGAAGTGATGAGAACCACCACTATAATCCATCTTGAAATCTTTAACGGTTGTACCGCTTAACTTAAGGTTGTAGTTTGTACCATCAGCAACGTTGACTTCAGTTTTAACTTTTAAGTGTTGAAGCATTTCTTTTTTGCCTTCTTCTGTAATCGTTGTATAGACAAGGCCTTGTTTCATCTTGCCACCATCTTCAAGAACTCTACCACCCATATCACGGCAGTTAGTCATGCCACCGATAGTAAGGTTTCTTGGATAAGTAGTATCAACATCAAAGAATCTAACTGCGGTGGATTCTTTTTGCCCATCAGAGAAGTTAGCCACTAACTTGTAGTAGTTTCTGCCTAAATATGGATTGTAATATGCTACTGACTTACTGGATGTCTTTATTTCATAACCATCACTTAAGTCTTCTTTTTGACCACTTATAAAGCTGTAATTAGAAACTGTCTTGCCACTAGGAGCATTATAGTTCCAGGAAAGATTAACTGGCAATGAATCTGAACGATGCTGGGAGCCATCTGGATATTGATTCTCAGGCATTTGATCATAATTACCTGAATAAGATAAATATGCCTTTTGGTCAGCGGTATGAATCTCTACTGGAGTATTAAACTCTGTGATATTAGAGAAATTGCCTTCACTAACAGGAGGTTGGCTAGTAGATGAACTACTTGATGATGGTTTGCTACTAGAAGAAGGTTTGCTACTGCTAGGGCTAGAACTACTGCTCTTACTTGAGCTAGAACTTGAAGATTTACTTGATTCACTAGATGCTGGTGCGCTTGACTCAGATTCACTTGAAGCAGGTATTGAAGTGCTTTCTATTGGACTGCTTGGTTGTTTACTTTCTTGACTGCTATTTGCCACAACAGTGCACGAAGAAAGAATCAAAGTTGATAAGAAAGCAAAACTTAGAAATATTTTTCTTTTTTGCATAGATGTAACTTCCTTGTTATTTATATTTTCAAATATAACGCTAAGATATTCAATTGCTTGTTAGAAAAAGGCCCTCAAAATGAGAGCCCTTTTAAATCTTTTATTAATATTAAGCAGCGCGATCAGCGATAGTAATAGAACCAACGTTGAATGTACCATTCTTGGAGCTGATTTCAACTGTGTGTTCAGCAGCAGTGAAATCATAATTGCCTAAGATATTGAACATATAGCCGTATCTATCTCTGCTTCTTGTTTGTCCGAAGCCAGCAGTCCATAAGTTCTTGGAGTTGGTGATGGTTTGTTCAACACCATCAATCTTCAAGGTAATGGAAGCTGATAATTTTGTGGATGTGCTCTGGCTAACAGAACCTGTGTAACCCATGTAAACGATAACGTCTTTCTTACCAGCAGTTGTTGTTGCTTTGAAACTAACTTTTTTACCACTAGCCATAGCATAGTAGGTGCCTGGTGCTTTGAAGTCAGAACTTGTGGATTTAGCAACATCAGAAGTTAATAAATCGCCTTCACCAACTTTGAAGGAAGCTGGAATTTCAGCTTTAGCGCCTTCTGTCATGAAATCGATAATCTTGTCTAACTTTTCAGCGGAAACACCAATCATACGAAGTGCAAGATAGACTTGTTCTTGGAATGTTTCACCTGGTAAGGCTAAAATTTCATCAAGATATTTAGCGATATCATCACCATTGTTATCTGGCGTTTTGTGTGGATATCTTTGGTTATCGATTGGAGCAAAGTTTGAGAAACCATAATCTTGGACTGCTTCATTGAATGGAACACCAAGTAAACCGTTAATCATGAAACCTGTAATACCAGTTCTATCTGTACCAATACGGCAGTGATAGAAGACAGGGTAGTTACTTTCATCCGCTAAGACGTCCATAACTTGTCTAATTTTAACGGAGTTTCTTGCTAAATTAGAATATGGAACAGCACCATAATCCATAAAAGCATCAACAACTTTGTTACCACTTAAATTAATATTATTACCAGTGCCATCAGCAACGTTGATTTCTGTTTTGAGTCTTAATTGATTCAACATAACGTCTTGCGCATCGGCGTTTGGAGCGCTGTTATAGTCAAATTTATTGCCAGCACCACGATAGATTAAGCCTTGTTTAACTTTGCCACCGGCATATGTAGTTCTACCACCCATATCACGGAAGTTTGGCATATTACCAACGTATAAGTTTCTTGGGGCTTGTTCAGTCACTTTGAAGGTTTTAACATCACTTGATTGTTTATCACCTGTTGTGAAGTTAGCGACAATCTTGAAATAGTTTGTACCTAAGAAGGAGTTATAGAAGCTAATTGTTGGTTCTTTAGTTCCTACAACAGTATATGGATCACTTAAGTCCATGCTTTGAGAAAAGACTAATGTGTAGTTCTTGACTTCATAGCCATCTGGAGCAGTGAATTCCCAGTTAAGCGTTGTCTTTTCTGGAGTGGAAACGTTCTTGTTACCCATCGCATCACAAGCATCTAAGTCACTCTTTGTCATATCATAGTAATCTTTGGAAAGATTTAAATACTTGAGTTGATTAGCGGTGTGAATTTCTTGAGCAGTGTTGAGCTCATCTTCGTTGAAATTAAATGTACCACCGGTGATTTCACCTGGGTCTTTACTAGGTTGGATAATGCTACTATCACTATTTGCGCCACCACTACTTGGATTATTATTGTTACCATTTTGGCAACCAGTCATGGTTAAAGCAAGGATAAGAAGCGAACCTAAAACATACTTTTTGTTCATAATATCTAATACCTCTGGGAAACATTCTATTACTTTTTAACGAATAATAAAAGTGACTATTCTTGTATAGTCATTATGACTTTTGGGTTAGTTTATAGTTCATTTAAGTTTGAAAAGAAAAAGGGAACCGAAACCGATTCCCCAATTAGTTATGCTTTGTTGATTATTCTGCATCAACGTTACGTGTGACACCTAAGCAGCCCCAGAAGCCAGCTTCGGAACCACCGTGACCATTCTTATCAGCGTAAACTTTGTATGTGTCTTCACCGATAACGAATGTGTGTTCTTCATCACCCCAGAATGTGGTTGTTTCGAATTGTAAGTTGGCACCAGAGTTACCGCTAACGCAGTCAAAGTGTGTTTGCCAACCTTCACCTGTAGCGATGAAACCGATTGAGCAATAGAAGTAGACATCTTCGCCTTCAATTTTCCAGAAACGTTCAACATCAACGTGGTTATGTAATTGATATTGACCACCAATAACACGTTGGAAGTTACCAGCGATCTTGCCAGCTTCGTGCCATTCAGCAATTGTTTCTAATGTTAAGTTAGCTTCGTTAACGCCACCAAACTTGAGATATGGACCAACTTCAGTAACGCCTTCTGGTAAATCAGTATCTGCTAAATTAACAACAGCGGCCTTTGAGAAGTTGATTGGTTGAATTGAGTCAAAAACGATGGAGTTGTCTTGGTCTGTTCTTAAATAGTAATTACGTGTTGCATCTCTTGCTCCTGTAGCGGTGTTTGTGAATGGGATGTTAGCGTATGATTCTGGTGTACCACCATAAACTTGATAGAAAGCACCAGAAGTTAATTCAATATCAGTTAAATTGTACTTAACTGTGAATGCTTTGCTTGTTGCATCAAATTCAGCGGCTTTGTAGTCTTCCGCAGCTGGTGTTTCTTTACCATCGATGAATGTACCACTTTCACCGTTTGTTCTTAAACCCCATGCCCATTTGAATTCACTAGCCTCATAGTTACTAACTGTACCAGTAACTTTAACATAGACTTTACCGTCTTCATTCGCTAATGAGATTTCACCAATACTAACTGTCTTTCTTGGAGCAATTGATGTGGAGGTTGAAGGCTTCTTACTAGTAGATTGTGTTTTACTGCCAGAAACTGGTTTAGCAGTTGAATCACCACCATTACCACCGCCACAAGCGGAGATGGCTAAAGAGCCCATGATGGTCACTAAACCGAGAAGTTTTTTGAATTTCATAGAAAAACCCTTTCTTTTTTTGGAGCATTAAAAATGCACCCATTAGTTTGTTTAAGAAATATGTATCTTGTCAGTCGTATTATAAAGTGATTTTTTATTGTATAGCAAGACATATGCAACACTCTTATAAACTTTCTTAAAACCCGTAAACAAATTGATTTATTATTCAACTTTTGCATTTTATTAAGCAAAAAAAGAGAACCACCAAGATTAGTGATTCTCATTTTTAGTTTTATTTTTGATTAAGCGGCGAAGACCACTGTGAAGTATTTAACTGCTAAGTTGTAACTATCAACTCTAGTGAATTTGAATGTGTTAGCACCAGCGACTAATGCGACAGCACCAACTTCACAATCACCGATTTGTGAATATGTGACTGAGCCAACTGTTTCGCCTGCTGCTTCTGGTAAAATATCACCAAATTTTGTGGTGAGGTTTGCAGATGGATCAACTTCCGCACCATTAACTTCGAGTTTGAAGTTGCATGTATTAGCACTATCTTTAACGCTGGAGAATGATTTATCTTGGTTATCATTATTGCCATCGTGCCAGTAGTCCATTGCGCCTGTTAAATAAACTTTACCGGTCTTGGCTTCTGGAATGTTAATTTTAACTTCCATGTATTCGCCTTTGCTTGAAAGTTTGATACAGCCTGCTGGAGCACCACCTTTATCAGTGCCTTCTATGGTTGCTAACGCTGTAGCAACTCTTAAGCCTTTAGCGTGGCAAACTGAACATTCGATGTTTTCATAAGCAACACCTTCACCTGACGCTGCAACTTCTGTTGCGGTCCATGTGTGTTGTTTGAGTTTTGGAATAGCTCTTTCTTCTTTGTTGCCAGCGTCACTTGTACGTTCTTCTTTGCCTTCAGCAGCACATGTGGCTGGAGTGACGACTTTCCAATCACCCCATTTTTCTCTTGAGGTTGATGGTCTTTGTGATGTTGAGGCTGGTTTAGCGGTTGATTGATCTGCATTATTGCCACCATTACAAGCGGCTAAAGATAATGCAGCAAAAATTGTCATTAAAGCGACTAATCTTTTTTTCATTAAAAATTTCCTCCGAAAAAATTATGTATTTTATCTAACACGGTTCGTGTTTAGTAAATCTTAATATATTATAGCAAGAAATTTTCAATTCTATTACAAATTAAATAACCTTCACGATTATGTACGTCCGTGCGGTTATATATAATGCGTTCTTTGTTTGGAGTTAAAAATACACCACCAGCTTGTTCAACGATGACTTGACTAGCAGCGGTATCCCACTCTTTGGTGCCATCACTTAAACGATAGGTAAGTTCGCCATAACCTTGAGCGATTCTACAAGCCTTTAAAGCGGAACCCCACTTTTCAATTTTAGTAATTTTATCTGGGTATTTAGCAATTACAGCATCTTCTTCTGGTTTGGAATGGAAGACACTCTTGTAAACTGTTAAATTGTCAATTTTATCGTTGACGTGTATGCGTTTAGTCAGTCCATCCTTACGATAGAAGGCGCCCATTCCTTTAGCAGCGAAATAGACTTCACCAGTTAATGGAACAACTACAACACCGACGACTGCTTCATGTTTATAGGCAAGGGCGATGTTTGTGGTAAAACCACCATCTTTAGCGACAAAGTCTTTTGTGCCATCGACTGGATCAACAATCCAAACGAAATCGTTATCTAACCTAGATAAATCATCGGTACTTTCTTCAGTTAAGAAAGCATATGTTGGATATTTTTTATGAAGATATTCTCTAATTACTTTATCGGCGTTTTTATCCGCGAGAGTAACTGGAGAATTATCATCTTTGATTTCCACGGAAAAGTCAGTGTTGTATATCTCTAAAATACCTTTAATGGCTTTAACACCCGCTTCAATCGCGGCTTCGAGTTGTTCTTCCCACATTCTATTCGTTTCCTTTCTTCACCACTTCGGCAAATAAGTCTAAAAGTTCATTAATAACTTCTGGACCAAACTTCTTATAAGTAAAGCCTGCGGCGAATGCATGACCACCACCACCAAAGTGCATGGCTATTTTTTGAATGTCAAAGGTGCTACTACGCATTTCTACTTGCATGCCACCATTATCAGTTTCAGAAGCTACAAACCAAACTGGGAAACCTGTGACATAGCTTAATAATGAAGTATTACCACAGATTTGAGCGGATGTAACTCCGAGTTTTTCTCTTTCTTTTTTAGTGGCGACAGCGTAGATGATGCCACGTTCATCTTTTGTGACGTGGCTATAAATGAATGATTTAATTGTTATTGATATTTCAGGAACTAAGTTGTTTGTCTTATTTAATAAGATCGGATCAACGCCGAGGTCACATAAATCACGGGCGATTTCAAACATCCTGACAAAGTTATTAGCGAATTGGAATCTTGCGGTATCAGTCATTATACCGAGGTAGAGAGCGCTACCGGCGATTAGATCGATATCAAAATTATTTTCTTTAGCGAAACGATAAATCAATTCACAAGTTGATGTGGCATTATCATCAATGACTTCTGGACCTTCATGGAAAGTATGAGTGTCAATGTGATGATCGATTTTGGCAAAATCACGTGCTTTCCACGCTCTTTGATCTTCCAAACGATTGATGTCATTGCTATCAAGAACTATAGCTAAAGATTGGGCAATTATTTCATCAGAAACAACATCCATTTTACCGAGAATATCAAAAAACTTTTTTAACCCACTGCCAACGCAGTAGACTTGTTTTTCTGGATATCTCGTTCTGAGAATGTTTCTTAGAGCAATTTGGCTTCCATAACAATCACCATCGGGATTAAGATGACCGAAAATCACTATCGAATCATATTGCTCAATCTTGGAGATGATCGCTTCAAACATTAGAATTCGTTATCCTCTTTTTCTTCTTCGGACTCTTCTTGTTCTTCGTCAGAATTGAAGTCTTCTTCCTTTTGTTCTTCTTCGTCTTCGAAGGCCTTATTGTATTCGGCTTCTTCTTCCTCTTCTTCGCTATCATCATAGGAAGTTTCGACATCGGAATAAACTTCACTCATGTCGATGTGGACTTTCTCGAATTTGTGACGAATTCTAAGGTCCCATTCGTTTTCGCCTAAAGTGACGAAACGGCCATCAAGCATTAAGTTTGTGTAGAAGCGAGAGACCTTTGCTGCTGCTTCTTCTTCGCTTAAGCCAGCTTCTTTAACACAGTAAGCCCAAATATCTTGGAACTTGCTTTGTTGGCTTTGGGCGCTTACGTAATCGTAAGCATGGTCTAATAATGATTTTGACATACTAATGTCCTCCTACATATGTATTGGAGCGCTGACACCGATAAGGGCAAGCGCATTCTTTAACACTATTTTACTTGCTTTGACTAAAGCAAGACGTGAACCACTGAGTTCTAAATTGTTTTGATCGATGACACGGCATTCGTTATAAAAAGCGTGAACGAGTTCCGCGAGTGTATGGATGTAATTCGTAACTTTATATGGCGCTTTATCTTTAGCCGCATCATTCACTAAATTAGCAAAGTCAGCAAGGTGCTTTAATAAAGCCATTTCAGAAGGTTGGCTTAATAACTTAGCGCTGTTATCAATAGCGATACCTTTACCTTGTTCTAAAATAGAGCAGAGTCTAGCGTGAGCATATTGAGCATAATAAACTGGGTTATTAGAACTTTGTTCTTTTGCTAAGTCCATATCAAAGTCTAAGTGAGATGAAGGAGCACGCATTGCGAAGAAATAACGCATCGCATCAACGCCAACTTCTTCACAGACATCTCTTAAAGTGATGGCGTCTCCTCTTCTTTTACTAGCTTTATATTCTTGTCCATCTTTAAGGAATCTCACCATTTGAATTAATTCAACATGGAGAATATCTTGTGGATAACCATGCATCATTAAAGCGGATTTCATTCTATTAATATAACCGTGATGGTCTGCGCCTAAGACATCGATAAGAGCATCAAATCCACGTGATAATTTATTAACGTGGTAGCAGATATCAGGTAAGAAGTAGGTGTAATCACCATTACTCTTTTGAATAACACGGTCTTTATCATCGATAAAGTCAGATGTCTTTAAATATAAGGCATCATCTTGTCTATATGTATATTTGCTTAAGAAGTCTAATTCTTTTTCGATAGCGTTGTCCGCTCTAATGGCTTTCTCTGAAGAGAAGACATCATGCTTAACTCTAAATAATTCTAAGTCTTTAACAATTCTATCGAGTTCGATTTTGACACCTTTTTCCTTGAAATATGGGATTGGGTCGGCCATCTTAAGTGCTTCATCACCAATTTCATTTTTAATTGTTTCAGCAATTTCAACGATGTCATGACCAGCATAACCATCTTCTGGGATTTCGGCTTGAATACCGAATAATTCTTTATATCTAGCTTGGATGGATAAGGCGAGGTTTGTGATTTGGCTACCAGCATCATTGATGTAATATTCTTTAGTCACATCATAACCAGCGAAATCTAAAATACGAGAAATGCTATCACCAATTGCTGCGCCTCTAGCGGTACCAACGTGAAGAATACCAGTTGGGTTAGCGGAAACGAATTCCACATTAATTTTGAAATTCTTTCTTGGTGAACGACCATAGTTTTCATCTTCAGTGATGATTTTATTTACGAAGGCTTGAAGCGAATCATGCTTCATAAAGAAATTAATAAAACCAGGGCCCGCAATTTCGATTTTCTCTATACCGTCTCTATTAATTTTCTCAATTAACATGCTAGCGACATCGCGTGGTGCTTTGCCAAATAATCTAGATAATTTCATCGCAACATTAGTGGCATAGTCACCATGTGCTTCATCTTTACTCTTTTCAATGACGATATCATTAAGAGCGACTTCTTGACCAAGATCTAAAAGAGCTTTTTGGATTTTGAGTTTAATGCTTTCAATAATGTCCATTTTATTCTCCTTTCTTTCTAAGCATGACAATGGCGTCCGCTTTTACGGCCAAGCCTTTACCGATATCATCGATACCTTCATTAGTTCCCGCTTTGACGGAAACATTCTCAATGGAAGTATTTAATAATAAACCCAAGTTGTTTCGCATTTCCATAATAAATGGTGCGAGTTTTGGTTTTTCTAATGTAATTGAGACATCAACATTGTTGATTTCATAGCCTTTTTCATCCATCATAGCCACCACTCTTTTAACGATAATTGATGAATCAATATCTTTAAATTCTGGTGTACCTGGGAAATGTTTTCCTAAATCACCAAGAGCAAGAGCGCCTAAGATAGCTTCGCTAACAGCGTGATAAACAACATCTCCATCGCTATGTGCTTGTTCGCCCACGGGGCTAGGAACACATACGCCAGAGAGCATGAGTCTACGACCTTCAACTAGTCTATGAATATCAGTAGCAAATCCAATTCTCATATTACTTTTTCACATTAAAACGGAAGAACATAATGTCACCATCTTTTGGATAGTAACCTTTACCTTCTGTTCTAATCTTTCCCGCTTCTTTAACAGCGTGTTCACTTCCGAGTTCATGAATGGCTTCATATGGATAGACTTCCGCACAAATGAAACCTTTTTGGAAATCGGTATGGATAACGCCAGCGCATTCAGGAGCTGACATATTGTTTTTAAATGTCCAGGCACGGCATTCATCCGCACCAACAGTGAAGAATGTTGATAAATTTAATAATTTATATGTGGCTTTAATGACTTTTTCTAAGCCAGATTCTTTAACGTTAAGTTCCGCTAAATATTCTTTTCTTTCTTCTTCGCTTAATTCAGATAAGTCACTTTCAATTTGAGCGGAAACTGGAATGACTTGATTGTTTTCACTAGATGCATATTTCAAAACATCTTGATAGTACTTACAGTTATCTAAGTCCATCAAATCATTTTCGCCCACATTAGCGACATAGATAATTGGTTTATCTGTTAAAAGGTGATAGTTAACTTTACAATATGCAATTTGATCTTCAGTAAGTTTTGCTTTTCTAGCAGGTAAACCTTGTTCAAGAACTTCTTTTAATGGTTTAAGAAGACCCATTTCATAAATGGCATCTTTATCTTTAGCGATTCTTGCTTTGGCTTCGCTCTTTTCAATACGCTTATCAACAGTATCCAAATCTGCCATAACGAGTTCGAGATTGATAATCTCAATATCTCTAATTGGATCAACGGATTCTTCAACGTGAACAATATCAGCGTTATCAAAACAACGGACCACTTCCACGATGGCGTCGCATTCACGAATATTGGCTAAAAACTTATTGCCTAAGCCTTCACCATTAGAAGCACCTTTGACCAAACCAGCAATATCTGTGAATTCAACGGTTGCTGGAATTTTTCTTTCAGGTTTAAAAATATTTGTTAAAAAACCTAATCTTTCGTCAGGAACGTTAACAACACCTGTATTTGGATTGATAGTCGCAAACGGATAGTTCGCTGCTTCAACGTGTGAATTGGTAATCGCGTTAAATAGCGTCGACTTTCCAACATTTGGTAATCCAACAATGCCTGCTTTTAATCCCATAATAGTGTTTTCCTCTTTTAGTGCGCTACCTATTATAAGGGATAAATGCTAAATTAACAAAACAAAATAAAATTTGTTTTATTGTTTAAGCGCTTCGATGGGATTAATTTTATTAATTCTCCTGCTCATAAAGAAACTAGAAATAATAGCGATAGAGAACGCTAAAGCAAACATTGGTAGGAAGGCAACTGGGTTAAAAGAAAAGTGAGAACCGGTCGAAAAAGCATTGCCTATTTCCATATTGGCTAGAAAAGAAAGCATGAATAGTTCCACACTAGCGACCGCAAAGGAAATAAAACATTGGATTAAGGAATGATAATAAAGAAACTTTCGACTCTCCTTTTTGTTAACACCAATGCACCGAGCAAGAGCAATATCTTTCCTTCCTTCCAAGATATAGAGGTAATTACAAATTGTGAGTAACAGGATGGAAATAAGAGTAGCCACTGTGGAGAAGATGATGAGCACAATTGTGATATAAAAACACACCGTATCCACGCTATCGTTTACATCGCAAAGAGGGTTAACAACATTATAATCAGGAAAGCCCTTTTTAAATAGACCTAAACTCTCATCAATCTTCTTTGGATCTTTTAATGAAAACGAGATTGAATTTGTTTGTAATTGATAAGCACTGATACCAATTTTGCACTGGTAAAAAAGTGAAGTCCAATTCTTCGTGTGATATATACAATTCTTATTTGAATCTATAAGACCAGTGACTACGAGCGGCACAACTACATAGTCACTGATTACCCCTCCATTGTTTGTTAAAGCTTCCTTTCTAGCGGTCGTCACATAGATTGTTTCATTAATATCTTCTATATGACACTCATTAGCGAAAGCCTTTGAAATGGCTATTTCGTTTAAGCTCTCTGGTTTAACGCCTTTTTGCAGGGTTTTTTCTTCAATATCTTCAAATCTAACCCCGTTTTGCAGACTTTTTGCGTAATTACCACTTAAAACACCATCTGGGAGGCTTTCCTCGAAAAAGCCGTCTTTATTCTTGGATGTGAACTTATCCACTATTGCGGTTATTTGTTCCTCGTCTTTTGAAAAATACATTGTTTTAGAAAAGCCCATCATCAGTGATTCTGGATAGATAAGAAACCCTGAATTATTCCCATATATTGGTGAAGTGAGATTACTATCATTATTCATAAAGTAATCAACATGCCAGTTAGGGATATGGGCTACTGTATTTGTAAAGACATGAATGCGGTCACGTTCTTCAATTTTCTTTCCATAATAAATCCATGGATAAAACATTTCGTCCGCAATTTCAAAAATATATTTATCCATTTCTTTACTATCTAGAAATAGGTTAAGCATCTTATCTCTATTTTCTTTTGCTTTTAGATAGTATATTTTCTTCATCACCCATGGCTCATTATCCTTAAGTGATAAAGCATCATTAGTCGGAAATCTCATCATTTCTTCAAACATATGTTCATTCCATAAATGATTACTATGATAGATTTTTAAACTGTTTTCCAAAGTAAAACCTTTAACAGTTAACAGCTGTTCATCGGTATAATCCCAACTATAATTTGCTAGATCAAAATAGACATCCAAAGTATTGCCTAATAAATAGTTACTTAACGAATTAATATTTCTATCGATTTGTAATTCAAAACATAAATCTCTTAGGGTGGCATAATCTAATGACAGAATTATTTCATCATCTTTTAGTAACTGAATATCTTTTGGATATATTTTTGTATCAATATCCTCTAGCCATTCAAATTCGTTTATATGGCGAGCGCTAAAACCTGGTATTACACTTCTGCGGTAGCCTTTGGTGAAGGCTAGTTCATTTCTATCTTCGAAGAACTTTTCAAAATTGCAGTAATAAGTAGCTCCTATATCATCTACATATTCTGGATAAGTTTCCTTAATATCATTAACTTCATAAAAGTTAGAGGCATATTGTCCTTGGATAGAACTGTTTTTATCTTTAAGAGTAACCACGATTGAGTTTTCATCCACTATTTCGCGATATGCTTGTTTGATGTTATCCGCAATTGTGGATGATAAAGCAAAAGCTAAGCCCACACCGATCAGTCCTAAAGAAGTCATCGTATAGCAAAGTCCTGTTCTAAGTTTCTTTTGTTTCATCGTGTGGAACGTATGTCTAATAAGAAAACTATCGCTGATTTTAGCCTTGTCATTGCTAACACCATTATCTAAAACAGGGAGATGTGATTCAGAATTGGTGTCCTTTCTTTGCTGAACGATATTTGCTATTGAGCCATTATCCATTTCAATAATGACATCAGCATATTGTTTGGTGAGGCTTTGATCATGAGAAACCATAATCACAATTGCACGCTTAGAAATCTTCTTTAGGATATCCATGATTTCTGTTCCAGTATTTTCATCTAATGCCCCAGTTGGTTCATCACATAAAAGAACAGTTGGATCATTAATTAAAGAACGGGCAATAGCCACTCTTTGTTTTTCACCACCACTTAGCTTATTAACGTTTTGTTTTTCTTTATCAGGTAAGCCAACAATGGCTAGTAGGTCACGACATTTCCTTATCTTTTGACTCTTAGACATCGAATATAAAGTATCGAGCGGAAATAGCAAATTAGCCAACACGGTCTCTGTTTCGAACAGTTTAAAGTCCTGAAAAACAAAACCATAAGTGGTCAAACGTAAGCGGCTTAAGTCATCATCATTAAGTGTTTCAATGTTTTGATGATTAACTTGTATAGAACCAGTGAAATCAGTTAATCCAGCGATGCAGTTTAATAAGGTTGTTTTGCCTGAACCAGATGGTCCATATATCACATAGATCCCTTTTTCTTTAAAGTCAAAAGAGATATTAGTTAATACCTTTCTACTTCCATAACTTTTAGATAAATTATTAATCTTAATCATTGGCGTTTAGTTCCTCCTTTAAAGAAATCTTCTTTGAAAAAGAAATTGGAAGATACGTCGCTAAGATACAAATAAGTAAAGCGGACACAGCTATAAGAAGAGGGAATAGAAATGCTCTTCCATGAAATGAATTAAATGGAATATCTATGATATTAATTAAAGAAGTGAATCTTTCTATTAAATGATTAAGCGGATTTTGACTCACTAACGCAATGATGAAAGATAATGCTAATCCTATAAGACCTATTAGGCAGTTTTCAAAAACATATAATGATGAGATATCTTCTCTTGTCGCACCGATACAAAGTAATATTGCAGAATCTTTAATATCTTCAGCGTACGAGGCAAATGAAACAATACCAATAATCATTGCGGTACCCACTAAAGCGATGACTAAGAATATTTCCATACCTACACTTGCAACGTCCACTAGGGAGAATAATGTTTCCTCAACAGTTAAAGCATTACTATTAAGGCTATATCCTTCTTTTAAATTCTTTTTCATCTCTTTTAATTGATATACATCTCCACTATTTTTAAGAAATACACGGTGTGAATAATTAGAGATATATTCATTATCAGAAGCAAACATAATACGATCTTTCCAGCTAGTTTCTCCTAGATACTCAGAAAGATTATTTAACAATGTCTCTTCCATATACTTATCTAAAGCTTTATATGAATAGTAAATCTTAGGGGTATTTAAGAACGACAATTCTTTAACAACACCAACGATTTCCACTAGCCTGTCATAGACAAAGTAGTCTGTAATATATGGTTTTTCGATATCATCAGTATAATAAGTAAATGAAGCGCCATCTGTTAAACGAATATAAGTATTAAGTGGATTACTTTTTATTTCTTTCTTTAGATAGTCATAAGCGGTTTGGTTAATAACTACCATATTAAGGGTGTCTATCATCGGTAATTTACCTTTTATTAATAGGCTTTTATTAATTGAAGAATCGCAAAAAGAATAGACAGGTGTATATGTTAAGTTATTTATTTCTTTGTCGTTGATATATGTGTCTAAGGCTGGTGTCACTAATGAATCATATGAATAACAATAATGTAAGAAATCATATTCATTACTTAATGTATCTATCTCTTCTTCACTAGCACGTAATGTTTGTATAAGTGTAATTGGTGATTCATCACTAACGATTTTGTTTTCTTTACTAATAGAAGCCACTCCATAATCAAATTGGCGTTCCGCTGAATTCATAATGGAGTCATGAGCACCATTAGTAAAACCAAATATCAACATACTAGCGGTGGCCCCAATCGTGACCGCTAATATTGAGAAGATATTTCTTTTAAATCTTTTAGCGAAGTTTCTAGCGATAATTTTTGAGTACCAATTAGGATTACTTTTTCTTTCTTTATCTATTTGATGATGTTTGCCGTTTATGAGTTTTATCTTTTCGTCTTGCACTACTCTTCCATCTTTCATATGGATGATGCGGTCGCTATATCTTTTAGCTAGTTCTTCATTATGAGTAACCATAATTACTAAAGAAGTTTTACTAGCTTCTTTTAAAGATTCCATTACTAGTAAGGCATTATCTTTATCTAAGGCCCCTGTTGGTTCATCAGCGAGTATAACATTAGTCTTACTAATAAAGGCACGCATAATAGCGATTCTTTCTTTTTCTCCACCAGATAATTTGGAACATTTCTTATCTAGCAACTCTTCTTTAATAGAAAACTTATTTATCAATGATAACACTTTCTCTTTCGCGACTTTAAAACTATCCCCATTTAACAAACAAGGAAGCATGATGTTATATAAAGCAGTTTGGTTTTCTAATAAATGGTAATGTTGAAAGATATAACTTATTTCACTTTTTCTAAAAGTTACTTGTTGTTTGTTTTTATATTTAGCGATGTTATCACCTTTATAATAAACCGTTCCTTCACTTGATTTATCTAATCCACCAATAAGATTAAGCAAAGTTGATTTACCACATCCAGATTTGCCCAAAATGCTTATTAAACCTGTTTCAGGGAATGACAAAGTGATGTCCTTTAAGACATACTTTTTTTCATTTTTATTAATAAAATAGGCTTTAGAAACTTTACTTAATTCAATTAGTGGCATAAAAAATCCCTCTATAGATTAAATAGGGGGAATTTTTCATTTTTGTCCGAAAAAATTTAATTAATGATCAAGTTTTTGATCGTAAGGCACATCTTCCATCTTCACAGCGGCTGGAACTTTTGGTAAGCCAGGCATTGTCATAATAGCGCCTGTTAATGGAACGATGAAGTTTGCACCAGCGGATAATCTCACTTCACGAATAGTGACCGTGAAACCTCTTGGAGCGCCTAAGACTTTTGGATCATCGGTTAATGATTGAGGGGTCTTAGCGATACAGATTGGAGTTTTATCAAAACCTAATTTAGTAAAGTCTTCAATTTGTTTATTAGCAGCATCGGTATAAACAACTTCACCCGCACCATAGATTTCTTTACAAATGGTTTCAATCTTTTCTTTAATTGGAAGATTGACATCATATAAAGGATGATAATGGGATTCTTTAGTGTTGAGGATGTTCATGACCGCTCTAGCGAGTTCTGCACCACCTTTACCACCATCAGCAAAAGCTGAGCAGTAAGCATGGTCGTAACCATTTTCTTCACACCACTTGCTTAAGAAAGCGGTTTCTGCTTCAGTATCACTAGCGAAGTGGTTGATACAAACCACTGCTGGGACACCGAATTTTTCAACGTTTTCAATATGTTTCTTTAAGTTACAAACACCGTTTTTAAGAGCTTCAACATTTTCATTAGCGAGTTCTTCAAATGGTTGACCACCATGCATCTTAAGAGCGCGGATTGTGGCGACCACAACAACGGCATCTGGTTTTAAACCAGCAACACGACATTTGATATCTAAGAATTTTTCCGCACCAAGGTCAGCACCGAAGCCTGCCTCTGTAACCACGACTGGGGCTAACTTAAGAGCCATCTTTGTGGCGATGATTGAGTTACAACCGTGAGCGATATTAGCAAATGGTCCACCATGTATAATTGCAGGATTACCTTCTAATGTTTGAACGAGGTTTGGATTAAGCGCAGTAATCATGAGTTTCATGATGGCGTGGCTAATTCTTAATTGTCTTAGGAAGACTGGCTTTTCATCATAGCTATAAGCAACGATGATGTTGTTGATTCTATTCATAAAGTCATCAACATCTTTAGATAAGCAAAGAATAGCCATTAATTCACTAGCGACAGTAATGACGAATTCTTCTTGTCTAGGAGCGACTTTAGTTTCACCTTCAGAAACAGTTACTTTTCTTAAGGCTCTATCGTTCATATCAAGGGCTCTTTTCCAAAGAATTCTTTCAGGATTGATATTTAATTCATTGCCTTGCCAAATTGAGTTATCAATGCAAGCAGCAATTAAGTTAATAGAACTTGTTAAGGCGTGCATGTCACCTGTGAAGTGTAAGTTGATATCTTCACTTGGAACAACAAGAGCTTTACCACCACCAGTAGCGCCGCCTTTAATACCAAAGACTGGACCAAGGGATGGTTCTCTTAAACACACTAATGAAGGAACACCGATATAGCGTAAGCCGTCATGTAAACCAATGGAGGTAGTTGTTTTACCTTCACCAGCTTTAGTTGGAGTAATCGCTGTTACTAATACTAGTTTGCCGTTAGGACGATCTTTTAATTCGTCCATAATTTTTAATGAGATTTTAGCCTTATCATATCCAAATGGAATAAGGTACTTCTCATCCACATTAATCATTTTTGCTACATCGAAAATGTTTCCCATAAATAGAACCTCTCTTTTATTTCATTTGTTATCTATTATGCTATTCAAAATAAATTTTGCAATAGTTAATCCTGCTGCGGAAGGCACCATCATTGTAGAATATAGTTTTTCCGCGTTCTTTTGTGGTATTTCTTCAGAGATAACTACGTTAATCTTGCTTAAATCTAATTCTGCCTTCTTAGCTTCATATCTAATTTTCTTAGCTAATGGATCATTACGAGTTTGATTTAATTTACTAACTCTTACTTGTTCTGGATTAAAACGATTAGCCATGCCTAAAGACATGATTGATGGAATGTTATATTCTTGTGCCTTTTTAGCAAGGAATAATTTACCTTCAACATCATCAATGGCATCAACGATATAATCTATCTTTTGATTGAAATCAAACTCTTGAGCTTTGCCTTTGAACGTTTTGATATCTAAATCAGGATTAATCATTAATAATCTTTCTTTAGCGGCTTCGACTTTATCTCTTGCAATATCTTTACTTGTATATAAGATTTGGCGGTTTAAATTACTTGGATCAACTTTATCAAAGTCCACGATTATAAAATGGGCTACACCAGTTCTCGCTAAAGCCTCAAGAGCGGTTCCACCCACTCCACCTAAACCGAAAACAGCGATAACTTTATCTTGGAGTTTGTGAAAGTTATCCTCTCCGAGTAATCCAATTGAACGCGCAAATATATCTTTATTCATTTGTGACCTCTTTTAAGAGTTCTTCTCTTGTGGCAAATTCTTTACAAGGCAATTGATGTTTGAAGAATGTGACTTGTCTTTTAGCATAGTTTCTTGTTCTCTTTTTGATGAGTTCTTTACATTCTTCTAAGGTGCATTTGCCTTCCAAATAATCAATTACTTCTTTATAGCCAATTGCCACTTTTGCGGTTAATGACAAGTCGTATTTATTTAGTAATCCTTTGACTTCATCTAGTAAGCCATTATCAAACATTTGGTCGACACGGGCATTAATATTCTCATATAATTCTTCTCTATTTGGATTGATGAAATAGAATTGCACATCCTCATCTTTGAAGAATAAAGCGTGTTCTTGTTTATCAATACTTTCGGACTTAGTTGTTTTATGAGTTCTAGCGATTTGAAGTGCTCTAATGACTCTCTTGCGGTTATTCATATGAATTGTTTCTGTCGCCTTCATATCAACTTTCTTTAACATTTCATAAAGTTCTTCATTAGATAACTCTTCTAAGTCAGAAACATCCGCTTCTTCTTCATCTTCAAAAACATAATCATAAAGTGCGGCTCTAATATATAAGCCAGTACCACCACAGACGATGATGGTTGGATATTTCTTTTTAAGTTCTAAATAAGTCTTTCTAAAATCTTGTTGATATTCCTTAACAGAATAAGATTTATTTGGTTTAACTATATCTAAAAGATAATGTTTCTTATAGCCTTCACTATCTTTTTCCACTTTAGCGGTACCAATATCCATTTCTTGATAAATTTGAAAAGCATCTCCATTAATGATTGGAGCGGAATATTTCTTTGATATTGTTAAAGCTAAGGATGTTTTTCCTGATCCTGTAGGACCGACAATGACTATAAGCATGGTCTTATTATAACAAAAAATGCGATTCTATTCGCATTTATTATTTAGAGTAGAATTCTTTAATCTTTTCCCAATCTTGAGCTTCTTTTAAAATCTCTTGAATGTTCATACCGTTTTTTGCGGTTCTATTTGTGCCCCACTTTAATTTGAAGGTTTTAAATAGTAATTCCTTTGATTTCTTTGATGGAGACTGATTCGTTAACTCAAGGAGGAAATCTTTTAACTCATCATTATATCTATTCATGATAATAGAAGCCGCTCCAAAGGAATCTTCCTTTTCACCAGTTAAGACAATATTAATCAATTCGTAAAAGTCACCGAGAGGTAACTTATAAAAGCCATTCTCATCACCCCAGCCATAGTCATAAAGTTGGCATTTGACCCATTCCGAGTTATCTGATTCACGGAAGAATCTACCATCTTTTTCAACTAAGCCAAAATCAGCGGCGGTTTCCTTATTGAAAAGTGTACTCATTAAGAAATATTTCATAATTATTTAATTAACGATTGAATAGTTTTAAGTAATTCCATCAAAGCTTCTTTACTAGCTTGATAGTTAACAACGATTGGATGGTTATCATAAAGGGCTTGTAAGTTATTGGCCTCGTTTAATTTTCCCTTTGCTCTTAAGTTAGCGATATTGTGCTTTAATTCAATCACGTCTTCGCTATTTTCGTATAAGTCTTTATATTTGAGATACTCCTTCATCTCAGGAGTTTCATCAAGCGCAGCCTTTAATTCTTTAGCCTTTTCAATGACTTTATCCATTAACAACTTCTCCCATCATGGAATAGGTATGAGATTCATTGATTTTCACTTTAACGATTTTACCAATCATGGATTCATCACCTTTAAAGTGCACAAGTTTATTTTCTTCTGTATAACCAGAATACATATCTTTATCAGTCTTACTCACACCATCGACAAGAACATCATATGTTTTGCCCACCATTGTTTTACTATGGGCTTCAATGTGTTTCTCTAAATGCTTGACTAATTCCATGAATCTTTTGGATTTTGTTTCATAAGAAACATTGTCTTCAATCTTAGCCGCTGGTGTACCTTTTCTTGGAGAATAGATAAATGTAAAGGCGGCTTCATATTTGATTTCATCAACGATAGTTAATGTATCATTAAATTCTTCATCAGTTTCATTTGGGAAACCCACAATAATATCAGTGGATAAGGCTAAACCTGGAATCTTTTCTCTCATTTCTTTTACTAATGCGAGATAAGTTTCTCTAGTGTATCTTCTACCCATTGCTTTTAAAACACGGTCATTACCGGATTGCACAGGAAGATGGATAAACTTCATGATATTTGGGTATTTTGCGATCACATCTATCATCTTTGAGGAAAAATCCCATGGGTGAGAGGTGGTAAATCTAAGTCTAGGAATACCTAATTTAGCCACTGCTTCCATTAAGTCTGCGAAGTCTTTCCCTTCATCTAAATCTTTACCATAAGCGTTAACGTTTTGACCTAAAAGAGTAATTTCTTGATAGCCATTATCAATTAATTCTTGGCATTCTTTTAAGATATCTTCAAAGTGTCTGCTTCTTTCTTTACCTCTGGTATAAGGAACAATGCAATATGTACAGAACTTATCACAGCCATACATGACGTTAACATAAGCTTTGTAGGTATTGTTTCTACAAGCAGGTGTAATTTCAATAACTTCACCTGGTTTACTTTCAATAGCCACAACTCTTTCCTTAGATGTTCTTACATCATAAACAAGAGAATATAACTGTGCTATTTCATGGGTGCCGAAATAAAGATTTACTTCGGTAAATGTTTCCATGAGTTTCTTTAAGATTTCTGGTTGTTCCACCATACAGCCACAGATAGCTAAGACTAAATCTTTATTTTTCTTTCTCAAGTGTTTAAGGTTACCAATTTCACCATACACTTTATCTTCAGCGTTTTCTCTTACCGCGCATGTATTAATAATGATTAAGGAAGCTTCTTCTGGTTTATCGGTTTGAATGTAGCCAACATCCTCTAATAAGCCACGCATTGTTTCTTCATCTCTGACATTAGCTTGGCAGCCATAGGTATGAATATAATATTTCTCACCTTTGACTAAGGCTTCTAATTGATCTTTTTTATCAAAAGTAGCGGGCATGAAAACAGTCGCACTCTTTTTACGAGAGGCGGCTTTAAGCATATCTGGAGTGTTAATAATTTTAGTTTTCATATTACTTTTGTGAACTTACTCGGCAATTGAATTACCGAGCATCTTGGTCATGAATTGATTTATTAAGATGGTCAATTCATCTCCTGTTGGGTAGTTCC